>DASWFT010000080.1:0-44397 GCA_036394075.1 Streptosporangiaceae bacterium | reverse complement strand
GGGTCAGGTCGCGGGCCTGGCGCGCGGCGATCCTGGCCCGGGCCGCCTGGCTGGCCTTGGTGATGATGTCCTTGGCCTCACCCGGATTGCGCTCGAACCAGTCCCGCAGATGGTCGTTGCAGACCTTCAGCACGAACGATCTGGCCTCGGTGTTACCCAGCTTGGTCTTGGTCTGGCCCTCGAACTGCGGCTCGGCCAGCTTGACGTGGACGATCGCGGCGAGGCCCTCGCGCACGTCCTCCCCGGTCAGGTTCTCGTCCTTGTCGCGCAGCAGTTTCTGTTCCCGCGCGTACCGGTTCACGATGGTGGTGAGCGCGGCGCGGAACCCCTCCTCGTGGGTGCCGCCCTCGGCCGTGTTGATCGTGTTGGCGAACGTGTGCACCGACTCGGCGTAGGACGCGTTCCACTGCATCGCGATCTCGACCGAGATGCCGTCACCATCCTCGCCGAAGTCGATCACCGAGGCATGCACGGGTTCCTTCGAGGCATTCAGGTAGCGCACGAAGTCCGCGATGCCGCCTTCGTAGCAGTACCTGACCAGCCGCGGCTCGCCGTTGATGTGCTCCGGCCGCTCATCGGTCAGGGTGATGGCCAAGCCCTGGTTGAGGAACGCCATCTCCTGGAGCCGACGTGACAGCGTTTCGAAATTCCAGTCCAGGGTCTCGAAAATCGAACCATCAGGCCAGAACGTAATGATTGTGCCGGTCTCGTCAGTAGCCTCACCCCTGGTGAGTGGGGTAACTGGATGGCTCATCTCATACGTCTGCCGCCAGACATATCCGTCGCGCCGGATTTCGACCTCAAGCCGCGCCGACAGGGCATTGACCACCGAGACACCGACGCCATGCAGGCCACCGGAGACCGCATAGGATTTGCCGTCAAATTTGCCGCCGGCGTGCAGGGTGGTGAGCACGACCTCAACCGCAGGCCGCTTTTCCACCGGATGCTCGTCAACGGGGATGCCACGGCCGTCATCGGCAACCCGGACGCCGCCATCAGCAAGCAAGGTGACGTCGATCCGGTCGCAGTACCCGGCGAGCGCCTCGTCGACCGCGTTGTCAACGACCTCCTGCACCAGATGGTGGAGGCCACGCTCACCGGTCGAGCCGATGTACATGCCGGGACGCTTGCGCACCGCCTCAAGGCCCTCGAGGACCGTGATCGAACGTGCGTCGTAGGACAAGAGCAAGCCTCCTGGAAGTGATACGCGCGCACTGGGCCGTGCAGGTCCCCTCAGCCATCTGCCTGCCCGAGCGGCGCTCTTACATTTTACCTGGGAGGACCCTCCGTCTCAGCCGTAAGTGTCACGCGGTCCCCGGCCGCCGCGTACCCTCCACTCGCCGGCCCGCCGCGGCTGCTCAGGTCCACGCACTTTCACCCTCGTGACGGTGCCATCCCCGAGTTCGGAATTCAGTCTTCGGATCAGCGTGGCGGCGAGCAGCCGCACCTGGGTTGCCCACGCTGTGGAGTCAGCGGTCACGACAAGCTCACCCTCGGTAAGCCCGTCAGGCCGGGTGTGCGCGGCGAGGTCGGCCCCCACGATCTGGTCCCAGCGGCCGAATACCGAGCCCACGGCGGTGGCCGTCCGCCAACCCTGGTCATCGATGAGCCCGTCGATAGCGGCCTGCAGCGGCTGCGGATCATCCCGGCGGGCCCGTCGTGAGCCGCGCAGCCGGGCGGGCCGGTCGGCGCGGGAGTCTTCGCCGGAGAGCCGGTCAGCATGAATCGCGCCGATAGGGGCCTCGCCGCGGGCCTTCGCGTCGGCCTTCGCCCCGGCCAGGGCCTCACGGGCGAGCCGTGCGCGCTCCGCCGGATCGTCATCAGGCACGGGTGATCACCCCCGAGGCCACCTCGAACCGCGTCCCCGCCAGCACGCCGGGCACATCGGCGGCCACCGCGGCGGTGACCAGTACCTGTTCGGCCCCGCCGACCAAGCCTGCCAGCCGCTCCCGGCGGCCGGTGTCCAGTTCGGCGAACACGTCATCCAGAAGCAGCACCGGGTCGTCGCCACCCGCACGCAGCAGCTCGTAGCCGGCCAGGCGCAGCGCGAGCGCCATGGACCACGATTCCCCGTGGCTCGCGTAGCCACGGGTCGGCAGGTCGCCGATCCGCAACTCCAGTTCGTCCCGGTGCGGGCCGACCAGGCAGACTCCGCGGGCCAACTCGTCGGGCCGGGCCCGGGCCAGCGCCTCACGCAACCCGTCCGCGAGCGCCCCCCGGTCAACTCCGGACCCGATACCGTTCGCCAGGCCAGCACCATGTTCCAGACCAGTAGTTTCCCCGAGCCCGTCACCGCTCCCGGGACCAGCACTTCCACCCGGACCAGCGCCACCGCCGGGACCAGCATCACCCCCCGCCCCAAGACCAGACTGGCGGTAGTTGATGCTGACTTCGTCGGCCCCACCGGAGACCTCGGCGTAGGCCTTGGCGATCAGCGGGCGCAACGCGGTGGTCAGCTCGATCCGGCCTGCCAGCAGCTCGGCACCCTTCAGGGCTAGATGCTCGTCCCAGGCATCGAGCGCGGCGGCCAGCCCCATCCCCTCCCCGCCGCCTTCTTCTCGCTCGCTGTCGCCGTTGCGTGGCCGACGTGGCCGACCGGCCCGGGCGAACTCACGCGAGCCCGAGCGCGTCCGGGCCGATTTCAGCAGCGCTGTCCGCTGCCGGACCACCCGCTCGTAGTCGGCCCGGACGCCCGCGTAACGGGGCGCGCTGGCCACCAGAAGTTCGTCGAGGTACCGCCGGCGCTGCTCGGGGTCGCCCTTGACCAGGGCCAGGTCCTCGGGCGCGAACAGCACTGTGCGCAGCACCCCGAGCACCTGGCGGGGGCGCGGCACAGGCACGCGATTCAGCCGGGCCCGGTTCGCCCGCCCCGGGTTGACCTCGATCTCCACCAGGCTGTCCCGCTCTGAAGAGGTGATCGCCGCGCGCAGGATGGCCCGCTCCGCACCGCTCCGCACCAGCGGCGCATCTCCGGCGACGCGGTGGCTGCCCAGCGTCGCGACATAGGCCGCCGCCTCGACAAAGTTCGTCTTGCCCTGGCCATTCGCGCCTAGAAGGGTGCTCACGCCCGGCTCGAGACTTAGGTCCGCCGCCGCATAGGACCGGAAGTCAATGAGCGCGAGGCGGGTCAGGTGCACACCTGCAAAGGTTACCCGTGAGGACTGCCAGCGTCAGTGTCAGGCGTTGTCGGCCCTTGATGGTCCTTGACGGCCCTTTGACTGGCTGCTGACGGCCCTCGACCGCATTGAAGGGCCGCCCCAACGGACTTGCCGAAGTAAAGCGACGCGTTCAGGCCGACCCGGTCAGGCACCGAGCCGGATCGGCATCAGCAGGTACCGGTAGTCGGGCTGCTCGTCCGGGGCGGGCTTGCCGGTGATCAGCGCGGGCTTGCCGGGCTCGGTAAACGCGATCCTGGCGACGTCCGAGTCGATCGCGGTGAGGCCGTCCAGCAAGTACTGCGGGTTGAAGGCGATCTGGATGTCGTCGCCCTCATAGCCCGCCTCCAGGACCTCGACCGCCTGGGCTTCGTCGCCTGTCCCGGCTTCAAGGACCAGCTGGCCCGCGGAGAAGGACAGCCGCACGGCGGTGTTGCGTTCGGCGACGAGCGCAACCCGCTTGACCGCCTCGGCGAACGGGCCGGCCGCGAGCTCGGCGACCGCGTTCACGTGGCTGGGCAGGAGTGCCTGGTAGCGGGGGAAATCGCCGCCGAGCAGCCGGGTCGTGGTCCGGCGGCCGGCACCTTCGAACCCGATCATGCCTTCGCCGCCGGCCCCTTCCTCACCGGGTAGCGCGAGGGCGATCGACACCTCCGCGCCCGCCGTCAGCGCGCGGGCGGTGTCAGCCAGCGCGCGGGCAGGCACGAGGACGGAGGCGGACAGGTCTGGCCGTGATGGGCTCCACCGCAGTTCCCTGATCGCCAAGCGGTACCGGTCCGTGGACACGAGGGTCAGGGTGTCACCCTCGATCTCTATCCTGACGCCAGTCAGCGCGGGAAGCGTGTCGTCGCGGCCTGCGGCCGCCGCGGACTGGCCAACCGCCGAGGCGAATGCGTCGCTGCCTATGGTGCCGGCCGGGGCGGGCATCTCCGGCAGTGTCGGATAGTCCTCAGCAGGCATGGTGAGCAGCGAGAACGTAGCGCTTCCGCAGGTCAGGGTGGTACGTGCGCCGTCCGAGCTGATATCCACCGGCCGGGCAGGAAGGCTCCGGGTGATCTCAGCGAGAAGGCGCCCGGACACGAGCGCGACGCCTTCTTCGGCCGTGGACACTGGGACGCGAGCCTGCGCGGACACGTCGTAGTCGAAGCTGGACAGGGTGAGTTCCGTCTCCGCCTGAAGGCGCATGCCGGCCAGCACCGGGACGGCCGGGCGGGCGGGCAGGGCGCGGGCCGTCCAGGCCACTGCCTCGGCCAGCACGTCGCGTTCCACCTCGATCTTCACAGGAAGGTGCCTCCCGTTCTGGAAAATGTGCGTTCTGGCGTTGCGATCGGGTTCGAGCGGCCGGGCCGCCGGGTATGCCAAGCCATGGCTGGGCCGGTGCCGGAACCCGGCCGTTGATGGCTGGATGCGCGGTCGGCCGGCCTACTGGGTAGTTGCCATTCAGCGAGATAAAGACAAGTAGTCGTCGTAGGGTCGGTGGACACTGGGGATACAGCCTGATTCCCCAGGTCAGGGCCCAAGTTTCCGTCCACAGAACTTGTGCGGCAGCGGGGCGCGACAGGGGATGCGCTGTGCACGGCGGCCGTTTGGCCGCCAGTTTTCCAGCGGATGCCCCCTGTTTTCTTGGAGTTGTCCTCTGTTCGTCCCAAGCCTGTCCACAGAGATGTCCACAGCCTGTGTGTACCGATTGTGACGGGCGGCACTGTTCTGTGGTTGTTCACCCGGACCGCGCCTGTTGTTTGATGCGGTTGGTAAGTTCGGTGACCTGGTTGTAGATGGACCGCCGTTCCGCCATCAGGGACCGGATCTTCCTGTCCGCGTGCATGACAGTGGTATGGTCCCGCCCGCCGAAATGCTGCCCGATCTTCGGCAGCGACAGGTCGGTCAGCTCGCGGCACAGGTACATGGCGATCTGCCGGGCGGTGACCAGGACCCGCGAGCGCGACGTGCCGCACAGGTCGTCAATGGACAACCCGAAGTACGAGGCCGTCTGCCCCATGATGGTGGCGGCCGTGATCTCGGGGCCCTGGGCCTCGGGGATGAGGTCCTTCAGGACGATCTCCGCGAGCTGGAGGTCGACCGTCTGCCGGTTGAGGCTCGCGAAGGCGGTCACCCTGATGAGGGCGCCCTCGAGCTCGCGGATGTTGGTGGAGATCCGGCTGGCGATGTACTCCAGGGCCTCGGGGGGCGCGTTGAGCCCCTCTTGCACCGCCTTCTTGCGGAGAATGGCGATGCGCGTCTCGAGTTCCGGTGGCTGCACGTCCGTGAGCAAGCCCCACTCGAACCGGCTGCGCAGCCGGTCCTCCAGGGTGACCAGGCGCTTGGGCGCGCGGTCGCTGGAGATGACTATCTGCTTGCTCGCGTTATGCAAGGTATTGAAGGTATGGAAGAACTCCTCCTGCGTTCCTTCCTTGTTCTCCAGGAACTGGATGTCGTCCACCAGGAGCACGTCGACGTCGCGGTACCGGCGCCGGAAGCCGTCCTGCTTGCCATCCCTGATCATGTTGATGAAGTCGTTGGTGAACTCCTCCGAGCTCACGTAGCGCACCTTGACGCCGTGGTACAGGCTTTGCGCGTAGTGGCCGATGGCATGGAGCAGGTGGGTCTTGCCGAGGCCGGAGTCGCCATAGATGAAGAGCGGGTTGTAGGCCTTCGCCGGGGCCTCGGCGACCGCCACGGCCGCGGCGTGCGCGAAACGGTTGCTCGAGCCGATCACGAATGTCTCGAAGGTGTACTTGGTGTTGAGCCGGGCCTGGGTCGGGCGCGACGAGTCGGCCAGCGCAGGGTTCGCGGCGTCGCGGCGTTCTCGGTTCCGGACCGGATCGAACGATGCGGCCCGGTCGAAGGCGGTGGCCGTGCCGGGCCCGCCCTCAGCCTGGGCCGACGTGAGGGGGCGATGCACGGGACCGCGCCCCGGGTCCAGTGGATGGCCGGGGTCGGCATCGCCGGCGTGCTCGTGTGATCGCAGCAGGCCGCGCGGGCCGGCTGAGGGTGCCAAGCCCAGGTGTCCGCGGCCATCGGGCGCCGCGCCGCTGGCCGGTGGCAGGGCGTCCTCGGCCGGGGAAGCAGGGGGGAAGGCGGACATGGCCGTGGCGGTCGGATCGACCGTCACCGCGAGCTGGATGCTCCGGCCGAGTTCCCGCGAGAGGGCGTGGGTGATGAGCGCTCGCAGCCTGGTTTCGAGTTGCTCCTTCACGAACTCATTGGGCGTCGCGATCAAGGCTGTGTTCTCGACCAGCCCCAGCGGCCGGGTCAGTTTCAGCCAGGCCCGCTGATGCGGCTCGATGTGCATGGTCGCGAGTTCGTCCAGAGACCTGGCCCATACCGCCGCGAGGTCTGCTTCACTCATCAGTCGTCCACCTCGCGCCCCCACATATGATCAACAGCTTTGTCCACAGGTTGTGTACGCCGCATGTCGCGGAGTACCCAAAATCCGCCGGAACAGTGCCCATGGACCGCCGCGATCCGCGCCGCACTGCTGCGGCCGCAGTTGTTGTCCACAGCCTATGGGCCGTACTCGGTAGACGTTCGGCAAACGGCTGGGTTGCGGGCGCGCTGGGGCTGGCCGGCCGGGCCGCTGGTTTGACCGGTGGTCAGCGCTGCGCGTACCGTTAACAGACCCAGCCACCGTGGCCCGCCTTCGGCGTGCGCATGCGCAGTCGGCGTAGTCGGCGTAGTGGCGGGACAAGCCGAGCACCGCACTGGAGTCCCTGTGAGCAAGCGTACGTTCCAGCCGAACAATCGACGGCGCGCGAAGACGCACGGGTTCCGGCTGCGCATGCGGACCCGCGCGGGGCGGGCGGTCCTGGCCGCGCGGCGGCGCAAGGGCCGCGCGCGGGTCAGTGTCTGATCAGCCTGCATCTGCCGACGACGGGGGAGATCATCTGTGCTTCCCGCAGAGTCCCGGATGCGGCGGCGGGAAGACTTCTCGGCCGCCGTTCGCGGCGGCAGCCGGGCGGGCCGCAAGCTGCTGACCGGCCACCTGCTCATCCGGCCCGGCGCTGAAGGGCCGGCCCTGGTGGGATTCGTGGTCAGCCGCGCGGTGGGGGGCGCCGTGGTGCGGAACCGGGTGCGGCGTCGGCTGCGTTCGGCCATGCTCGGGTACCTGGAGTCGCTGCCGGGAGGTAGCCTGCTTGTGGTCAGAGCCACTCCACGGGCCGTGACCGCGCGCCAGGCGGATTTCGCCGCCGAACTTGACCTGGTGATAGCCACATTGCTGCGGCGGCAGGTTGGGGCGCTGAGCCGATGACCAGGTCAGGCTACCGGTACGCCGGTGCGCGGCCGTCAGTCGGCGCGCGCCTGCTGCTGGCACTCATCGGCGGCTACCGCCGGTTCATCAGTCCGCTGATGGCGGCCCGGTGCCGTTTCGCACCCTCATGCAGCGCGTACGCGTTCGAGGCGTTGCAGGAACACGGCGCGTTGCGGGGCTCCTGGCTGGCCGTGCGGAGGGTCGCCCGCTGTCATCCCTTCAACGGGGGTGGCTTCGACCCGGTGCCGCCACGCCGCGCCGGACGACTGTCCACGCCATCGCAAGGAGCTAGCTCGTGAACCCGCTCAACCCCCTGTATTACGCGGTCGCGTGGGTCATCATGCGCCTCCATGCCGGGCTGGGCGCACTGTTCGGCCCGGCCAGCGGCCTGACCTGGGCGCTCACCATCATCGTCCTTGTCGTGATCATGCGGCTGCTGCTGCTGCCGCTGTTCATTAAGCAGATGCACGCGACCCGGAAGATGACAGTGCTCGCGCCGCAGGTCGCTGAGCTGCGCAAGAAGTACAAGAACGACAAGCAGAAGCTTAACGAAGAGACCATGAAGCTGTATAAGGACAACGGGGCGAACCCGCTGGCCGGCTGTCTGCCGGTAGCAGCCCAGTTGCCGGTCTTCTTCGCGCTGTTCGGCGTGCTCCGGGCGATCTCGCTGGATCAGCCGAAGTACGGACTGACCCGGGCCGTGGTGGCCAGTGCCCAGCACGCGCAGATCTTCGGCGTCACGGTGGCGGACAAGTTCCTGGGGTCGCTCAAGCCCCTGACGCTGTACCCGATCTCGAACGCCAGCAGGCTGGTGATCATCATCACCGTGCTGATCAGTGCCGCGACGACGTTCCTGACCGTGCGGCAGAGCACGAAGCGCGGGATGACGCCGCAGATGACGCCCGACAACCCGATGGCGTCCTCGCAGAAGTTCATGGCCTACATCGTGCCGGTCTTCGCACTCTCGGGCCTGTACTGGCAATTCGGGCTCGTTCTGTACTGGGTGACCACGAACGTGTGGACGCTTGGCCAGCAGCACGTGCTGTTCAAGAGGTTCCCGCCGCTGACCCCGGCTCCGGCGGGCGCGGCCGGCGGTACTGGTACCGCGGCAGGGAAGCAGTCCGCGGCAGGGAAGCAGTCCGCAGCGGGGAAGCAGTCCGCAGCGGGGAAGCAGTCCGTGAAGCCCGTAGCCAAGGCGCCGACGAAGCCCGCAGGCAGGATGCCCGTGAACCAACTCCGGGGGGGCAACAAGCCGTCAGGGGCGGCCAAGCCTGCTGGAGCAACAACGGGCAAGAGGGAAACCGATGCGGCCGCCAACGGCAGCAGCAGCGGCGCCGGTGGCGCGCTGCGCAGGCTGGTCAAGGGCCGGGCCGAACCCGAGCCGGAACCGCCCCCGCCCGAGACTAAGCTCGTCAGGCAGCAGCCGGTGCGCCAGCCGCGTAGCCGGCGCTCTGGCAAGCGGTGAGGCGGCGGAACCAGATCCCGGACCGCATGGCGCCTGGACTGTACGGATCCGGAGCAAGGAGGACCCGGTCGTGAGCCAAGGGGAGAAGACCCCTACCGTGACCAGCGACGATGTAGCGGGCCTGCCGCTGGTGGCCGGCGTGGAGGATAACAGCGAACCCATCGACGGGGAGGCTGCCCTGGAGATCGGCCTCGACGAGCCGGACGATCTGAGTGAGCCGGACGATCTGAGTGAGCCGGACGACCTGGATGACCCGGCGGATTTGGAGCTGGAGGATCTGGAACCGGCGGCCTCGGAGACCGACGAAGGTGAAGATCTCACATCTGCCCAGGGTGAGGACGCGGACGAAGCTCGGCCAGAGTCTGCCGATCCCGCGGATCTCGAGCAGGAGAGCGAGATCGCCGCGGACTACGTTGAAGGCCTGCTTGACGTGGCCGACCTCGACGGTGACATCGACATGGACGTCGAGGGGGACCGCGCGCTGGTCTCGGTGGTCGGCGCGACGCTGCAGGAGCTGATCGGTCCGCGCGGCGAGGTGCTTGAAGCACTGCAGGAGCTGACCCGGCTGGCGGTGCACCGGCAAACCGGCATGCGGACCAGGATCATGCTGGATGTCGGCGGGTACCGGCTTCGCCGCCGCTCTGAGCTCGCCGAGCTTGGCCAGGATGCCGCGGAGGAAGTCAAGACCAGTGGCATCCCGAAGCGGCTTGCCGTGATGACCCCGTTCGAGCGCAAGGTTGTGCATGATGCCGTCGCGGCCGCAGGACTGCGCAGTGAGTCCGAGGGCGAAGAGCCGAACCGCCGGGTGGTCGTTTTTCCTGTCGGCTGACCCGGGCGGGCTTGCCGACCCGGATAGGCTTGCTGACCCGGGCGGGCCTGGTGACCCGGGCGGGCCTGGTGACCCGGCGGGGCGGCCTGCCACCCTATGGCCGCCCGCACCCCGGCCGGGAGTGGCACCCGATCCTCCACCGGAAGCGCGCGCCGTGTTCGGGTCCCTGCTCCCGGCTGCGGAGGAGTATGTCCGGCTGCTGGCCGACGCGGGCGTGGCCAAGGGGCTGCTCGGTCCGCGGGAGGTGCCACGGCTGTGGGGCAGGCACGTGCTGAATTGCGCGGCCGTCGCGGAACTGGTGCCACACCCGGCCACACTCGTCGATCTCGGGTCGGGTGCCGGCCTGCCCGGGGTGGTGCTCGCGCTGTTGCTGCCGGACGTGGAAGTGACCCTGCTGGAGCGGATGGGACGGCGCGCGGCGTTCCTCCAGGACTGCGTGCGCATGCTCGGCCTGCCCAACGCCAAGGTGCGCTGCGCCCGGGCGGAGGACCTGGCGGGGAGGCTCCTCGCGGATGTCGTGACGGCCCGCGCCGTGGCTCCCATGGAGCGGCTGGCCGGGATGGCGCTAGGCCTGGTGCGGCCGGGAGGCCTGGTCCTGGCCATCAAAGGGAGTGGAGCACCCAGCGAGATGGCTAAAGCCAGGCCGGTGCTTCATCGTCTGGGCGTGCGAGATGCAACCGTTCTCCGCGTCGGGGGCGGTAAGGTCGATCCGGCTGCGACAGTAGTCCGGCTGATCGCGGGCGATCACTGAGACAGCGAGCGCCGGGGGGCCAGGCAGGAGAGGAGCGCAGCGGTGGTTTCCGCAAGCGGCCTGGGATGGCCGGAGGCGCCCGGACCGGACTCCCGGGATTCGGTCACGGGCCGACCGCCGCTGGCGGTGAGAGGTCTCGGCTGGCCAGCGGAGGGAGCGGATCGTGCACTCGGCGTCGGCAGGCAAGAGGCCGCGGACAAGGAGCAGCCCTCGGTGGCTCAACTGGACTCCCGCGATGACGCCGCGTCCTCCCGGCGCGTGCGGCGGGCCGTCTCAGCGGCGGTTTCACGTGAATCCGGGGCACGTATTGGGCCGGGGGACGGAGCGAGTTCCGTGGGAGACGGGGGTGAGATGGCCGGGAGACGGGGAGAGAGTAATGTGCCCGGGCCGGTCACGTATGAGTCCGGTGACCGGGCAGACGTGCCCGCCCGAGGTGGAGGACTGGCGTTGAGCGACGGTGCGGACAGCGACTCCGCAGATCCTCCGGCAAGGGAGCCCGCGCAGGCAGGCTACACCGGCCAGCGCGAGCGGGACTGGCCCCGGCCCGTTGCGTGCCGGGTCATCACCATCGCCAATCAGAAGGGCGGGGTCGGTAAGACCACCACGGCGGTCAACCTGGCTGCTTCGCTGGCGCAGCACGGTTCGCGGGTGCTTGTCGTGGACCTGGACCCGCAAGGAAACGCGTCCACCGCTCTGGACATCGACCACCGGGCCGGGACCATGTCCGTCTACAACGTCCTTGTCGAGGACCGGCCACTGGCCGGGATTATCCGGGCAGTAGAGGACATCCCGCTGCTGTACTGCGCCCCGGCCACGATCGACCTCGCTGGCGCAGAGATCGAACTGGTGCCTCTGGTGGCGCGGGAGTCGCGGCTGTCGCGGGCTCTTTCTGCTTACGATTCGTCACAGCTCGACTACATTTTGATCGACTGCCCTCCGTCGCTGGGCCTGCTGACGGTCAACGCGCTCGTCGCCGCCGAAGAGGTCCTTATCCCGATTCAGTGCGAGTACTACGCGCTCGAGGGACTTGAGCAACTGCTGCGGACCGTGGACCTGGTCAAGAGCCACCTGAACCCAACCCTGTCTGTCTCGACGATCTTGCTGACCATGTACGATTCGCGGACCCGTCTGGCTTCCCAGGTGGCGGAGGAGGTCCGGGAGCATTTCGGGGATGTGGTGCTTGGCTCCGTCATTCCGCGTAATGTCCGGGTGTCCGAGGCACCGAGTTATGGGCAGTCGGTGATGACATATGACCCCGGATCCAGTGGCGCCCTGGCCTATCTGGAAGCGGCCCGGGAGATGGCGCACGGGGCGGCCCCGATGAACCGCGCCGGCTGAGCGGGTCGCCGTCCTGGTGGCCCGGAGGCCAGGCACCGAATCTGCCGGATGTTGTCCGAAGGGCTGCAGATCCGCCGCGGGATGACATGCTCACTAGAGGGACCGTCGGCACGGACTGCACTGCGAGGAGACGTGATGGCTCAGCAGAAGCGAGGGCTCGGCAAGGGCCTGGGCGCGCTGATACCGACTGCCCCGCCGGGATCATCCGCGGCGCCTCCGGGAGTACCACGCACCCGCGGTGCCACGGACACGGTGGGTGGCCTGGCTGGGCCAGGCGGGCCCGAGGAGCATGCACTAGGCGCCGCCTATTTCGAGGAACTGCCGATCGGCTCGGTGACGCCCAACCCGCGTCAGCCCCGGCAGGCCTTCGACGAGGAGGCACTCGACGAGCTGGCCGCGTCGATCCGTGAGGTTGGCCTGCTCCAGCCCGTCGTGGTCCGCAGGGTCATGCCGGGCCACTACGAGCTGATCATGGGAGAACGTCGCTGGCGTGCATGCCAGCGAGCGGAACTCGAGCAGATCCCGGCGATCGTGCGCGCGACCGCGGATGACGATCTGCTCCGGGACGCACTCATGGAGAACCTGCACCGAGAGCAGCTCAACCCGCTGGAGGAGGCCGCGGCTTATCAGCAGTTGCTGGATGACTTCGGTGCGACACACGAGGAACTGGCCCGCAAGGTCGGCCGTTCGCGGCCGCACATCTCGAACACACTGCGACTGCTGCACCTCCCGCCCGCCGTGCAGCGGCGGGTGGCCGCAGGCGTGCTGAGCGCGGGACACGCCCGGGCCCTGCTCACGCTGGATGACCCGGAAGCGCAGGATCACCTCGCTCACCGGATAGTGGCGGAGGGACTCTCGGTCAGGGCGGTCGAAGAGATCGTTGCGCTGGGTGGCACCCGCCCGGTCAATGCCAGGCGTGCTCCGGTGAAGCAGTCACTCACTCCCGCGCTCAGCGATCTGGCGGACCGGCTGTCCGACGCCTTCGACACCCGGGTGAAGGTCGAACTCGGTCGCCGTAAGGGGAAGATCGTAGTTGAGTTCGGCTCCATCGAGGACCTCGAGCGGATCGTGGCCACCATGTCCCCCGAGTGGGGCCAGACGCTGAGCGCCTAAGCACAGGGGCCTGAAACAGCACAGGGGTCAGAAACTCGGCGTCAGTTTCACGTGAAACCAGATCCTGCCCGGAGTGCTGAGGCAGTTTCACGTGAAACAGAATCGTCAGACGCGAGACAGGGCCGCTTCACGCAGGCTGACGACGAACGCATCCACGTCCGCCTCCGAGGTGTCGAACGCCGTCATCCACCGCACGACATGCTCCTGCTCGCTCCAGACGTGGAATCCCCACTGGCGCTGCAAGGGCTCAATGTCCCGAGGGTCCATCGCCGCGAAGACCGCGTTGGACTCGACCGGCTGGCGCAACTCGATGCCGGGAATCCCGTGGACCCCGTCGGCCAGGCGCCGGGCCATCGCGTTGGCATGGCGGGCGTTCCGGAGCCAGACATCATCCTCTAGCAGGCCCAAGAACTGGGCGGCGAGGAAGCGCATCTTGGATGCCAACTGCATCTGCTGCTTGCGCTGGTAAGGGAGGTCCTCGTCCAGGCCGTCCGCCATCACCACGACTGCCTCGGCGCCCACGGCACCGTTCTTGGTGCCGCCGAAGCTGAGCACGTCCACAGGGCCGGCGAGGTCCGCCAGGTCGCAGCCGAGGGCGGCCGCCGCGTTCGCCAGCCGTGCCCCGTCCATGTACAGCCGTAGGTCCTGGGCGCGGCAGAACTCGCCAAGCTCCCGGAGCTCGTCGATCGCGTAGCACGTGCCGAGCTCGGTGACCTGAGTGATGGCCACCGCGCGGGGCTGGACCCGATGCTCGTCACGACGACCACCCAGTCGGCTGGCGATGAGATCAGGGGTCAGCTTCCCGTCCGGCGAGGGAACCAGCAGCAGCTTGCTGCCGAGCACCCGCTCCGGGGCGCCGCACTCATCCACGTTCAGGTGCGCGGTCTCAGCGCAGATAACGGCCTCGTAGGGGCGCAGCAGCAGGCTGAGGCCGAGCACGTTGGCGGCCGTGCCGTTGAACACGAAATAGACACCGCCACGCGCGGAGAAAATGTCCCGCAGCTCGCGGGCGGCCCGCACGGTCCACGGATCGGCGCCGTAGGCGTGCGCGTCACCGGCATTAGAAGCGGAAATCATGCGCAGGACCGCTTCGTGTGCGCCCGCGTGGTTGTCACTACCGAAGCTCTTGCGTGAAGTCACGGCCCGAGCCTAGCGGCCCGTCAGAGGATGCCTTCCCGGCTGCACGCTTGGCCGAACAGCCAGACGCTGAGCGAAGTTGATGAGGGCGATGTGCGGGAAGCGAGTGGCGAAAATCGGCGTGCGGGGCGCGAGTTCAGCCTGTCGCGTTCAACCGGATCAACGCTACGACCGGCCAGATCGCGGGCGCGTGGAGCCGAGACGGGTCAGTTTCCCCGTGCGGCGGCCAGGCAGAGCAAGTCACGGCAGGCCACGCCGAGATCGAGCCCCGCCGCCTCCAAGGCCATCGGCAGGGTGCTCGTCTCGGTCATGCCGGGCGCGACGTTGACCTCCAAGAAGAACACCTGGCCGTCCGCGACGATGAGATCTGTCCTGGACAGGTCCCGAAGGCCGAGCACGTTGTGGGCCGTGATGGCCGCATCGGCGGCGGCGGCCGCCACGTCGGCCGGGAGCCGGGCGGGCGTGTAGAACTCCGTCTGGCCGGTGGTGTACCGGGCGGCGTAATCGTAGGCGCCGCCGACCGGCAGGATCTCCACGGCCGGGAGCGCTTCCGGTCCCCGGCCGTGATCAAACACGCCGACGGTGATCTCGGTGCCGGTGATACAGCGCTCGACCAGAGCTGTGTCCCCATAGGCGAAGCAGCCGATCATGGCGCCAGGCAGGTCCTCAGCGGTCAGCACGCGGGCCGCGCCGAGCGCGGAGCCGCCGCGTGCGGGCTTGACGAACAGGGGCAGGCCGAGGGTCGCCACGATCCGGTCAAGCACCGCGCTGGCGCCGAGATCGTGGAACGTCTCCCGGGGCAACGTCACAGACTCGGGCGTGAGCAGCCCGGCCGACCTGACAACGGCCTTCGCGGTGGGCTTGTCGAAGGCGAACCGGCTGGCGTCCGCGGTCGAGCCGACATAGGGCACACCCAGGAGCGCGAGGACCTCCCTGATCGACCCGTCCTCGCCGCACGCGCCGTGGATCGCGGGAAAGATCACATCGGGAGGATCAGCGATGATCGCCGGGATCAGGGCCGCGTCGGCGTCGGCCGTCTCCGCGTCCACGCCCGCTTCCTGCAGGGCATCCCGCAGCCGGTCCCCGGACCGCAGCGAGACCTCACGCTCGGGAGAAAGGCCGCCGGCCAGGATCAGGACGTGCCCCAGGTCGCTCATCGGGACACGTCGGCACCGGCCGGGCCGGTCATGTCGGCTGGGCTGGTCACGTCGGCTGGGCTGGTCACGTCGGCTGGGCTGGTCATGTCGGCCGGGCCGGTCACGTCGGCCGGGCCGATCATTCCGGCTGGGCGCGATTTGACCGGCACGGCGGAGCGCGGGGTCGCGCCGAACGTGGATCGCAGTTCCACCTCGGCTCCGACCACCTCGGCCAGCCGCCTGACACCCTCCCTGATCCTGTCCGGCTCAGGGAAGCAGTAGGACAGCCGCAGATGGTCCGCACCCGAGCCGTCCGCGTAGAAGCCCGTCCCGGGAACGTAGGCCACCCGCGACGATATGGCCCGGGGGAGCATGGCCTTGGAATCAACGCCCGGCGGCAACTGGAGCCAGACGTAGAACCCTCCGGCGGGCCTGGTCCAGCGACAGCCCTCGGGCATCAGGGCCGTCAGGGACTCCAGCATGGCGTCCCTGCGTTCCCGGTAGAGCTCACGGAAGACCTTGACCTGCTCCCGCCATGGCTGTGTCGCGAGGTACTCGCGGACCATGAGCTGGGCCAGGCTCGAATGGCAGAGCACCGCCGACTCGGCCGCGAGGACGAGCCGGTCCCGGATCCCCGGCGGGGCGGCGGCCCAGCCCACCCGAAGCCCGGGGGCGATGGTCTTGGAAAACGTGCCCAGGTACACGACGCCCTGCGGGTCGTCGGCGCGCAGCGCCCGCAGCGGCTCGCCATCGAACCCAAGCAGGCCGTACGGGTTGTCCTCGATCACCAGCAAGCCGGCCCGCTGGCAGATGTCCAGTACGCGCGCCCGGCGCGCGGCATCCAGCGTGACCCCGGCCGGGTTGTGGAACGACGGGACCGTGTAGAGGAACTTGATCCGCCGGCCTTCAGCCGCCAGACGGGTCATCGCCTCCTCAAGGGCCTCGGGAATCAGCCCGTGGTCATCCATCGGGACGTGAACGACTTGTGCCTCGTAGGACGTGAAGGTGCCGAGCGCGCCCACGTAGGACGGCCCCTCGGCGAGCACGACGTCGCCGGGGTCCACGAAGATCCTCGTGATCAGGTCAAGGGCCTGCTGTGAGCCGACCGTCACCACGACCTCGTCGGGGTGCGCGCGGATGCCCTCCTGGGACATGACCTGGCAGATTTCCTCACGGAGCCCGGCATCACCCTGCGCCACCCCGTACTGCAGGGCGACCGCGCCGCGGTCGGTGACGAGTTGGCCGGCCATCTCGCCGACCGCATCGAGTGGCAGCGCGGCGATGAACGGCATGCCACCGGCCAAGGACACGATCTCGGGACGGGCGGCCACCGCGAACAGCGCGCGTATCTCCGAGGCGACCATCCCGCGCGCCCGGGCCGCATACTGATCCACATACCGGTCAACGCGTGATCCGCGGGGCTGCGGAACTTCCTGTGGCGGCCGCGGACTACCGGGCCGCCGCCCAGCAGCCACGCGGCCAGCCGCGGCGGCGGCCGCGGCTGCTGCCGTGGGCGCGGGCACCTGTGGGCTGTCTGGCTGCCGGGATTCGGACGACACGGTATCTCCTCTAGTCGGGTGGGTACCATGTCAGGGTACGGGCCGCCAGGGGGGTGTGCCCGCAGGTACCCAGGATTCCCGCCACCGGCGGCCCGCAGGAAACTGCCGCTGCCACGATGACAGGGGTGCCAGTGCCGCGCCGTCTCGTCAGCATCACCCTCGACAATCTTGATGACCTGCCACACCGCTGCCGCCGCTGCGTGTTCTGGGAACTCGATCCGGTCAGCCACGCACGGGCGCAGGAAGTGGGCGATCCCGCCCTGGAGAAGGAGGCGTGGATCTCCTCCACCCTGCTGGAGTGGGGAAGCTGCGGGAAGATCGTCTACGTGGACGGAGTGCCAGCCGGATACGTCCTGTATGCGCCGCCCATGTATGTCCCGCGGTCAGCCGCCTTCCCGACCAGTCCGGTCAGTGCGGACGCGGTGCTGCTGATGGCCGCGCATGTTCTCGGCGAATTCGCGGGCGGTGGCCTGGGCCGCATGCTCGTGCAAGGTGTGGCCAAGGACCTCACGCGGCGCGGGGTCAAGGCCATCGAGGCGTTTGGCGACCTGCGCTCGGAGGGCCTGTCCTGCGTGATGCCCGCCGACTACCTGTTGGCGGTGGGGTTCAAGACCGTCCGGCCACACCTGCACTATCCGCGGCTGCGGCTGGAGTTGAAGACAGCCGTGTCGTGGCGCGAGGACGTCGAGGTGGCGCTGGAGCGCCTGCTCGGCTCGATGTCGCCGGAGCGTGCGCTGCGCCTCGCGTGACACGCGCTGCTGGCCCATCGCGACCAGCCTCCGGGCCACGTCACGGGCAGTCGGCGGTGGTGGATCGTTTAGCGTTCGGTAATGGAATTTTCATGTAGTAGCAGAAGCGCGAACGCGGCGACAGTCGAATCGTCGGTGATCATTCCATCCCGGATCATGTCGCGGAACTGGGCGCGGGAGACCCATTCATGCCGCATGTCCTGTTCCTCCGCCTCGCGTTGCGGGGTGCCCGCCGTGAGCCCGGTGGCCAGGAACGCGTGAAAGCCCTGGCTGCTGTGGCCATGAGCGCTGTGCAGGAAGCCCAGGAAGGTCAGGTGACGGGCGCTGAGCCCCGTTTCCTGGGCCAATTCGAGCCGGGCCAGCCGCTCGGGATCCCCGGTTCCCCGGCCGGGGTAGGCACCCTGAGGGAACGCCCAGCAACGCCGCCGGACGGGGTACCGGTACTCCTCGACCAGGCAGAATCTGTCCCGCTCGGCCGGGATGACGACCGCGAAGTCTGGCTTGCTCACCACCGCGTAGCTGCCCCGGCTTCCGTCCCTGCGCTCGATCTCGTCACGGCGCAGCACCATCCAGTCGTCCTCGTAGAGCAGGCTGGAAGAGATGGTGCGGATGTCCGGATCGCCAGCTCGCGCGTTGGGCACCCAGGCTCCTGATTGCGGGGGCGGGTCAGCCGGTGCGGCTCAGATGAAGTCGGCGATCTCGCGGAGCAGGGCGGACTTCGACTTGGCCCCGACCACCTGCTTGACGACCTCGCCACCGGAGAAGACGTTCAGGGTCGGGATGAGCATGATCCCGTACTTCTGCGCCGTCTCCGGGTTCTCTTCGATGTTGAGCTTGACCACGTCGATCTTGTCGGCGTGCTCCTTGGCGATCTCCTCAAGCACCGGGGCGACCTGGCGGCACGGTCCACACCACTCCGCCCAGTAGTCCACGATGACCGGCTTCTCGTTCTTCAGTACATCGACCTCGAAGCTGTCATCGGTCACGATCTTGGTTATGCCCACGGCGGTTGTTTCCTTTCGTTTCTGTCGGTGGTGAGGCTTCAGGACTCGTGGTCCGTGAGCCAGCGTTCAGCGTCCAGGGCCGCCGCGCATCCGGTCCCAGCCGCCGTGACGGCCTGGCGGTACGTGTGATCCACCACATCACCGGCGGCGAACACGCCGTCGACGCCCGCACGGGTGGAGGGGTGCTCGACCAGGAGGTAGCCCGCTGCGTCCATCGGCAACTGGCCGGCGAACAGTTCGGTGCGCGGTTCATGGCCGATGGCCACGAACACGCCGTTGACCGGCAGCGTGCTCTCCTCAGCGGTCTTCGTGTCGCGCAACCGGAGGCCGCTGACCTTGCCGTCGCCGAGAACCTCGGCGACCTCGCTGTTCCAGCGGAACCCGATCTTCGGGTTGTCGAACGCCCGGTCCTGCATGATCTTCGAGGCCCGCAGCTTGTCCCGGCGGTGGACCACCGTCACCTTGTTGGCGAAGCGGGTCAGGAACGTGGCCTCTTCCATCGCCGAGTCCCCGCCACCGACAACCGCGATGTCCTTCTCCCGGAAGAAGAAGCCATCGCACGTCGCGCACCAGGAGACCCCATGCCCCGACAGCCGCTTCTCACCGTCGGCGGCGAGTTCGCGGTAGCGCGAGCCGGTGGCCACGATCACCGTCTTGGCCAGGTAGTCGACGCTGCCCACGGTGACAACCTTGGGGTTCGCGATCAGGTCCACGGCGGTCACGTCGTCGGATACCAGTTCCGCACCGAACCGCTCGGCCTGCTTGCGCATCGCGTCCATCAGGTCGGGGCCGGTGATCCCGTCAGGGAAGCCTGGAAAGTTCTCGACCTCCGTCGTGTTCATCAGCGCGCCGCCCGCCGTGACCGAGCCTTCGAACACCAGCGGGTGCAGCCGCCCGCGCGCGGCATAGATCGCCGCGGTGTACCCGGCCGGACCCGACCCGATCACGATGACATCCCGAACATCGGTCACTGCTGTATGCCTTCCTTCGAACCAGCATCGGCGTCAACCGATCTTAGGGCGCGGAGATTCCCGCGGTCAGCCACCGCGCATGCGTAGGTAGGCCGCGCTCAGCCGGGGCCGGGAAGCGACGTGTGGGCGAGGACATCGCTGCGCGCACCCGAGCAGGCAGGCCCGACCACCCACACCTGGGCCGGTCCCCGCGCTGAGGCGGGCAGCACGATGATCGTGGCGGCGCGGCCGTCGTAACGGGCCTTGTCCACCAGTCGGGGCGGCAGTCCCCCGGCGATCCGTTCCACACAGCCCGCCGAGGCGGCCGCGTAAGGCTCGGTCGGAACCTGCGAGGTCGCGGCCCTCGCGGTCGGCGCCGCGGCGTGGGTGCCCGCGGCCGGAGTGGGGTACCGCGCCAGGACCGCGGCGACCTGCGCCGTGAGCTGCCCGGGCTGGTAATTCGTGCCACTGGAGATCGCGGAGAAGCTCAAGCCGGCGCTACCGCTGCCCACTGCGAAGTGCGACTGCCCGGCCCCCACGGCCGGGCGGTGGGCCGTGCTGGGAGCCGCCGCGCTGGAAGCCGACGTCCCTGACGTTGCGTGCGGGCGCGAGAGCAGGTACCCGCCGCCCGCCGCCACGAGCACGACGGCGGCCGCGAGAGCCAGGACCTTGCGGGCCAGGCCGGGCCTGCCCCGCGGCGTGCGCTCGCCGGACGCAGGCGAGGGGACCTGTCCGGGTGAGACTCCCGGGATGGCTGACGCAGTCCCCTGGGCGGCCTGGGCGGCGTGGGCTCCCTCGGCTTCCTGGGCTTCCTGGGCGGCCGCCTCGGCCGGCCGGCTGGCGGCCTCGGCGGCGAGGGCGGCGCTGATCCGCGCGGCGAGTTCCGCAGGCATCGGAGGCACGGATGTGAGGGTGAGCAGCGAGGGCACTTCGGCGAGCCCGGCGTCGACTTCCGCGCAGCTGGAACAACCGGACAGGTGCGCGCGGATCCTCGCGGTCCTGCGCCTGCCGAGCAGGCCTTCCCGGCACATGGCCAGGACCTCCGCGTCGAAGTGACCTCTCATGCCGGGTTGTCACCCCCTCCCTCCGCAGCTGAGACGCGCGGGCTGACCGGCTGGTTCCGGGTTGGCTCATTCCGGATTGCGGCACTATGACCGGAGTGCGGCGCCCCGCGAAGGTGCGCCAGCCGCGGGAGCAGCTTCGCCCGCCCCCGGGCGCACCTGCTCTTCACGGTGCCAGGGGAGATCTCGAGCACCTCCGCGGCGTCCGCCACCGAGTAGCCGAGCATGTCGATGAGGACCAGCGCCGCACGCTGCTCGTCGGGAAGTGTCCGCAGCGCGGCCAGCACGTCGAGCGAGGTGTCGGTGTCCGCAGCGTGGTCCTGGTGGGTCGCCCGGAGGGCGAGGGCGTCCAGCGTGCGCTCGTCCATCCCGCTGGTGGCCGGGCGGGCCGCCTTGCGCCTGAGCCGGTCGAGGCAGGCGTTGACGACGATGCGGTGCAGCCAGGTGGTCACGGCGGACTCCCCGCGGAAGTCCGCGGCCCGCCGGAACGCTGAGATCATCGCATCCTGGAGGGCGTCCGCTGCCTCATCGGCGTCGGCGAGCGTGCGGAGGGCTACCGCCCAGAGCCGGTCGCGGTGGCGCATGAAAAGCAGGCCGAACGCCTCCTGATCACCACCGACGTGACGGCGCAGCAGTTCGCCGTCGGTGGGCGTCACCTCCGGCACCCCGCGCGGATCAGGCCCTGCCTGCCCGGGCTGGCCGGGCACGGCTCAGCCCGATCCCCGAACGACGACGTTGAAGATCTCCGCCTCGAATTTGCCGGAGCCAAGCGGCGGAAGCTTGGTGAACCAGATGAGCACATAACGCTTCTTGGCTGAGCTGGTGACCTTGAAGGTGTACGTCCCGCCGACATTTTGCGCGCTGGCCACCGTGGTGAACGTGGACAGGGTCGAGGCGGCGACCGAGTTGTTGTCGCCGACCTCGAGCGAGACGTTCGCGCCCGGTGTGGGCCCGAATGTGATCGTGACCTGGCTCAGCTGCACCGGCTTGCCCATGTCCAGGATCAGGCCGGTCCCCTTCTTGAGGCCGCCGAACACCGGGTCGTTCAGGTAGAACTGGGTATGCCAGGCGGTCGTCGGGTCCCCGTCGACCGCGAACTTGGCCTCGCCGTCGTTCTCGTTCTGCGGGTCGCTGGCCAGGCCGAGCGCGTCGAACCCGTGCGCGCTGGCCGGTGTGAGCGCCGCGGCCGAGGCACTTCCTGACCCTGACGGCTGGGCCGAGTGACTGGTCCCGGCGTTGGCCTGGGGGGACGACGCCGGGTGCCGCCCGAGGCTCCAGACGCCGATGGCGATGGCGGCGAGGACGGCCACGGCCACCACGGCGATCACGCCCCGGTTGGCCGGCCTCTCTGGCCGCGGCTCCGGGCGCGAACCGCCGCCGCCAACGAACTCATCTCCCGGGCTCCAGTACTCCCGCCCGGGGCCCGGCCCCGGTGGCATGCCAGGGCCGGTGTAGTCGGGGCTGCGGGGCGCTGCCGCCGGCGGAGCCGCGGGCGGCGGGGCGAGCGGGGCGGGAATGACCTCCGCGAGCGCGTCGGCCAGCAGCGCGGGCGTGGTCAGCGGTGGCCCGTGCCGGCGCTCCTGCTGGAACAGGGCCTGGCAGGTGACCTCGTCGATCGAGGCCGGTACGCCGGCGCAGACCTGGCGAGGGCTCCGTGGCCGCCCGTCGGCCAGTGGCGCCGGCGGCAGCGTCGGGCTGTCCGGCCCGGGCCAGTGACAGGTGAGCGCCGCGTAGAGGAGCATGCCGAGCCCCTGGGTGTCGGCGAGCGCCGGGTCCTCAGCGGTCGCCCCGGACAGGGCGGCGTCGATGCCAAGACCGAGGACCTTCACACCGCCACCGGGCGTCCAGCGCAGCGAATCCGTGGTCAGGCAGAGGTGGGCCAGCCCGGCCTCGTGGGCCACGGCGAGAGCCTCCGCTCCCTCGGCGACGATCTCCGCACCGTGCGCCGGGTCGAGGGGGCCGTCGGCGAGCAGGTCGTCGAGCGAGTCGCCGGCCACCCACTCCATGACTACGTAGGCATGGTCCCAGTCGTCCTCTACATCGAACACCTGCGCCAGGCGCGCGTCGGTGAGCCTGCTCGCCGCGCGCGCGGCAGTGACCACCTCGCGGATGCGCGGGAAGCCCGGCGCGAACGTCAGGACAGTGACGGGCCGCGCCAGCGTCTCGTCGATCGCCATCCACGCCGCCCAGCCGCCGCTCGCGTTGACTCGATCCTCGAGCCGGTAGCGGCCGCCGAGCCGGGTGCCAGGTTCAGAAATAAAGGTGCTCATGCATCTGAAGTCAAGAGCGGGGCAGGCCCTCGACCCTCCTTCCGAGCCCCCGTAGCTGTCAGCGATGTGGAGTACGGAACCATGGTGCTGGACACCATGCTAAGCCGCGCATGATGCCGTGACGCTGCCCGAGTACCCCGCTAGCGGAAACCGTTACCCGCGAGTGACCCTGCTTGGACGACGATAACCCGGTTCGCGGTTCCACGGGGAGATCTCGAGCCGCGCGCCGCGATGCCGGCCTCAGCCGGGATAGACCAGGCCACGGCCGCGATAGGCCGACGGCCTCAGCCGGGAACGTCTACCGCCACCGCCTTACCCGTGCCTGCCTGACCGTCCTCCGAACTTCAGTCGTGCCCCGAGGCCCAGTCGTGCATTGAGGGTCTCACCGAGATCGGTGACCTCAGTGATGCCGAGGGCCCGGGAGAACAAGACGTAGAGCAGCAGCGCGCCGCTACCCCCAATCAGCACGGTGATCAGCCCGAAGAGCGGTCCTGGCGCGAGAATCACGCCGATCATGAACATCGTGGCCCAGGCAAAGATCATGGCTGGGATGGCAGCGGCGTGCATCCGCGTCAGGCTGACGGCGATCCAGCGGCCATCCAGCCCGCCGAGTCGCCGGCTGAGAATACGCCAGGAGAATGCCACGCCGGCGACGTTCGACAGCCCGAACGCGACCCCGAGACCCTCCACCACATGCCCGGCAGGCAGCAGCGTCAATGACAGCAGGCTGGCTGCGATGTTGACGGCCATCACGGCGACCCCGATGAACATGGGGGTGCGGCTGTCATGCAGCGAGTAGAAGACCCGCAGCAGCAGCTGGAACATCATGTACGGCACCAGGCCGAGTGAGAAGATACCGAACACCTCGCCGATGTAGCGCGCCTCGGCGACGTTGGTGCTGCTGTGCCCGATGCTGAACAGGAACTCGGTCAGCGGCGCCCCGAGCACGGCCAGCAGCAGGGCGGCCGGCACGACGATGACCGACGACAGCCGGACCCCGGTGGAGAAGTCGTCCCGGACCAGTGCGTACCGGCGATCCGCCGCGTGTGCGCTCATCCGGGGCAGCAGGGCGGTGATCACCGATATGCCGATGATCGCGTACGGCATCTGGAACAGCTGCCAGGCGTAGCTGTAGGTGGAGAACGAGTCGGAGTTGGCGCTGACGGACGCCTTGTTCGCCACGTTCTGGACCACCAGGAACGAAACCTGGGTCGTGACGATGTAGCCGAAGAGCGGGGCGGCCATCCGGCGGATCTCGGCGACCTCGGCCCGCCGGAAGTCGAACCGTGGCCGCCAGCGGAACCGGGCTCTGCGCAGGGCCGGAATCAGCGCTGCCGTCTGCGCGATGATGCCCAGCGTGGTACCGACGCCCAGCAACTGCACCTGTCCCGAGCTGATCGCGGTCGGCGTGACCCCGATCCCGCCCGTGGCGATGAACATCAGCAGGACGCCGGTAACCACCAGGTTGTTGATCACGGGGGTCCACATCGGGGCCGCGAAGTGCCCGCGCGCGTTCAGCACCGCCCCGGCCAGGGAGCTCACCCCGTAGAAGAAGATCTGCGGGATGAAGAAGTAGGCGAAGATCACCATCAGGTGACGCTCCGGCCCGGTGATGGCGTGCGCGTACAGGTCCACCAGCAGGCTGGCGGCCAGCGTGGCCACCACCGTCAGGGCGAACAGCGCGCCGGTGCCGAGGGTGAACATGCGCTGGTCGTAGGCCTCGCCGCGATCGGTGTCGCGCTTGGCCGCGTTGACCAGCAGCGGGACCACGACGCTGGTGAGGATCCCGCCGAGCATCAGGTCGTAGACGGTGTTCGGCAGCGTGTTGGCGTTGTTGTAGGCGTTGGCGACCCCGGTGACGCCGAGCGCGTAGACCAGCACCAGGGTGCGCAGGAAGCCCGTGCCGCGGGAGGCCAGAGTGCCAAGGGCCATGACGCCACTGGAGCGCACCAGGCTCACATCGGCCGTGCCGGTGCCGCCAGCGTCCGGGTCGGCGGGCGGCGGGATCATCCCGTCGTCATGGACGCTCCGCCCGGCCTGGGATGCTGGCGTACTCATCCGGCTCCTCCGGTCTGTCGTCATGCTGGGCAGGCCCCCGGCTGACGTTATCGGCTTCGCCGCGCCCGCTGGCCGGATCCGGGCTGTTCGTGTCCTCGGAGGGCCCACCTTCCGGGTCGGCGGGCTCTGCCCCGCCCCGCGGCCTACGGCCGCGGCGGAACGCCCGCCCGGCCGAGGTCGCGGCGAACACCGCGACCGCGATCCCGATGATCACCAGGGCGAGCGTGCCGAAGTGCGTCGCGTTCACCGTGAGCGTCGTTGCCGTGCCCGGCAGCGGTGTGCCGCCCGGGGTGAGCAGGCTGAGCCTGAGCGTCGTCGTGCCCGCCGCCGCCGCCTTGACCTTGACCGGGATGGTCCGTTGCTGGCCGGCCCCGATGGTCACGGTTGCCTTGTAGGGCAGGATCGTGACCCGCCCGTCGCTGGGTGCCTGGACGCTCAGCCGGACGGTCACGGCCTGGTCGAGCTTGTTGGTGATGGATATGGGCACCGGGCCGGACTGGCCGCCGAGAGTGACCTGGGAGGCTTCGATGATCTGCACCAGCCGCTCTTGCGACGCGAGGTAGTCGGAGACTCGCTCGAGCAGGCCGCTCGCCTGCCGGGCCCCGCTGGCGCCGCGCCACGCTGATGACTCCACGGCGGCGACCGCCTTGCTCAGGTAGGCACCGTCGGGCGGGTCGAGGATGCTGCCGTGCAGCCGGAGCCGCACGTTCAGCTGCCGCACCTGGCGGAGCAGGGATGCTCCCAGCTCATCGTGGCTGGACAGCTGCTGCGGCGGCTGCTGGCGGGGTACCTGCCCGGCAGGGGAGTTCGCCGTCACCAGGTTCGCCAGGCTGACCGGGCTCAGCCACGGTGCGCTGACCGTCTCGGAAATCAGAGCGCTGGCCACTCCCGGCGCCGGATCCCATTGCCGCGGCGGGGTAACGACAACGGAACGCCGCAGCGACGGCTGCTCGGCGGCGATCATGGCCGTCTCGGCGAGGAAACGCTGCTCGGTGGCGAATGAAGCACCCGCGGTCGCGGCTCCGGCCGCCGCCGGCCGGCCGGCCGTGCGGGCCGACGACGTGCCCAGGATCTGGGTGAGGGTGTCGTCGGCCAGGGCGACGTGCAATTCGGCGCCGACCCCGTCCGGGGTCCGGGTCACCGCGCTGGGGGTGAAATTCACCTGGCCAAGCGGCGGCATCATGGTGCTGTCGAGGATGACGGTTCCCGTCCCGTTGACCGCGAGGCTGCCGAGCACCCCGTAGTCGGCAATCCCGGCCGCCGGCCAGGCCATCCCGCCGACGCCGGCCTGGGGGCTGGCTTGGCCACGAGCCAGGTCCGTCGCGGCGGTCGCCGGGCGCTGCGCGCGGCCCAGGATCGCGCGGGCCTCCGAGCGGCCGTTGCCGAACGCATAGGTCAGGTCCTGATCCATGCCCTGATGGGCGAGGGCGGCCACGTCCACGTCGTTGTACGGCGTCACGAAGAAATCCTGCTGGGCGGTCACCGAGCGGAGCGTGGCGAGCCAGGCCCGCGCGGCCCTGCTGGCCGGCTCACTGGTCGTGCCGGCGCAGGTCGTGCTGCCCCCGACGCTGTAGGGCTGGGTCATCGCTGACACGCTGGCCAGCAGGCCCGGGTCGATGGCCCAGGTGAGGTTGGCGCTGGCCGCCGCGGACGTGCTGCCCGCCGCGAGGAGGCCGGCCAGCCGCCCGTTTCCCGCCACGCTGGCGGCGAGGCTGTTGCTCAGCAGGGCCGGGCAGGCCGCCCGCTGCGGCGGGCCGACCAGTGGCCAGACCCAGGCGATCTGCAGCGGGCCCGCCAGCCCCGAAGCCGACTTGCCCGGCCAGAACGGCAGGAAGCTGTAGTCGGTGTCCAATGCCCCGCCATTGGCGTCCACCTCGGCCGCCAGGGGGTAGACGCCGAAGACCGTCATGCCGACCTCGCGGACCGGCAGCGACACAGTCCACTGTTCCGTCGCCCCAGGATTGAGCGTGCCGGGCAACTGGGCCACCGCACCGGCCACGGGCGTGTCCACCGGCAGGTTGCCCGCGGCATAGTTCGTCAGGTCGCCGCGGCTGATCAGGGCGGATCCAGACGACCGGAGCTGGACCGACAGGCCGGACATGGCACCGTCCGTCATGTTGCTCACCACGCCGGAGACAGTGACCGGATGACCCGGCCGGGCGACACCCGGGCTGATCGATGTGATCGCGACGGACACCTGTCCGGCGGCCGCCGCCGCGGGCTTGGCGACGGCCAGCGGAACGACGGCCAGGACGACGGCAGCGCATGCGGCAGCCCACCGGCGGGTCAGCCGACGGTGGCCAGGCGCGGGACGCTGACGCGGCATGCCGGAAATGTTATTGCCGTTCCCTGAGTGCATCTTTCAAGATGTGTGCAGCTCCCAAGATTTCCCCCGGCTATTGGATACCCCTTACCCTCAATGCCCGTGCCCGATTCCCGATTCCACGTCTACCGGCCAGGAGCGCACACCAGTGAGGCAAGCACAGGCATGAGCAAGCAATGATGAGCGAGCCGGAGGCGCGCGGCCCTGCCTGGACTGAGGAGCGGAGCCTGAGCGAGCCGGAGGGGCGCGGCGCTGCCTGGACTGAGGAGCGAGGAACGAGCGACGAGGGAAGGCGGCGCCTCACGGCGCCCCGGCAGGCGAGCGGGGAGCAGAGCACGAGCGACGAAGGACGGCGGCGCCCCAAAGCGCCCCGCAGGCGAGCGGAAGACACATGAGCGAGCAGCAGCAGCAGAATGCCGCCGCCGCGCTCCTGCGCACGGCGGCAGCGCCGGCCGAGGAACTGGGCCGGATTTTCGCCCGGCAAGGCCACGAACTCGCCTTGGTGGGTGGATTGGTCAGAGACGTCTTCCTCGGCCGGCCATACAGCGGTCCCGACCTGGACCTTGCCACCGACGCTCCCCCCGACCTGGACCTTGCCACCGACGCCCGCCCCGAGCAGGTCCTCGAGCTCGCCAAGGGCTGGGCGGACAAGGTGTGGGAGGTCGGGATCGAGTTCGGCACGGTCGGGCTTCGCAAAGGCCCGTGGATCTTTGAGATCACCACCTACCGCAGCGAGAGCTACGTCCCCGATTCGCGCAAGCCTGACGTGCAGTACGGCACGTCGCTGCTGGCGGACCTGGCGCGCCGGGATTTCACCGTGAACGCGATGGCGGCACGGCTTCCCTCGCTGGAGTTCGTGGACCCGTTCGGCGGCCTGCGGGACCTCCGGGACCGGGTGCTGCGCACCCCGGGCAGGCCCGAGGACTCGTTCACCGACGATCCGTTGCGCATGCTGCGCGCCGCGCGGTTCGTCGCGCAACTGGGCTTCTCGGTGGCGCCCGGGCTGCCAGAGGCGATGCGGGCGCTGGCTCCCCGGCTGGCTGTCGTTTCAGCCGAACGAATAAAAGATGAACTGGTCAAGATCATGCTGGCGGCCGAACCCAGCGGCCCGCGGCGGGGGATATCGCTGCTCGTGGACACGGGCGTGGCCGACGTGGTTCTCCCGGAGGTGCCGAAACTCCGCCTGGAGATGGATGAGCACCTCCGGCACAAGGACGTGTACCAGCACTCACTCACGGTGCTGGAGCAGGCCATCGGGCTGGAGGACCGGTACGGACTGCACGGCGATCTGGTGGTCCGGCTCGCCGCGCTGCTGCACGACATCGGCAAGCCGAAGACCCGTGCGCTGCTGCCGGACGGCCGGGTGGCCTTCCACCACCATGAGGTCGTGGGCGAGAAGATGGCCCGCGCCCGGCTCAAAGCGCTGCGCTTCCCCTCCGGGGTGATCGCCGACGTGTCCACCCTGATCGGGCTGCACCTGCGGTTCCACGGGTACGGGGAGGGAGAGTGGACCGATGCGGCGGTCCGCCGGTACGTGCGGGACGCCGGCCCCCTGCTGACCCGGCTGCACGTGCTGACCAGGGCGGACTGCACCACGCGGAACAAAGCGAAGGCGGCGCGACTGGCGCGGGCCCAGGACGACCTGGAGGCGCGCATCGCCGTGCTGAGTGAGCAGGAGGAACTGGCGAAGATCCGGCCCGACCTCGATGGCAACGAGATCATGCGGATCCTCGGCGTGCCGCAGGGCCGGGTGGTTGGCCGGGCCTACCGGCACCTGCTCGAACTGCGCATGGAGCACGGCCCGCTGGGCGCTGAACGGGCCACTCAGGCGCTGTTGCGCTGGGCTGCCGTGGAAGGGGTACCCGTGGAAGGGGAAGCCGCGGTAGGGGGATCGGCGGAAGGGGAAGCCCCGGCGGGCCCCGCCGGGGAAGGCCCGGAGCCCGGGGGCCCGCCTGCGGACTGACGTTGCAGCAGTGAATAGGCCGCCGCCGCTACCACATATCCGGCGGCCACGATGGCGATCAGCGGGTAGGACAGGCCGCTGCGCGGCATGATCAATGCCGCGCCCGCGGCCCCCAGCACGAACGGCACGTTGAAGAGCAGGTCGTACAGGGCGAACACCCGACCGCGGTAGCTGTCCTCCACCGTCTCCTGGATGATCGTCGTTGCGCAGATCGCCACACCCTGGGCGACTATCCCGAGCGCGAACGCGATGATCACGAACGGGATCTGGCTGAACGTAGGGCCGAGCAACCCGGTGATGACGCCGCCCGAGGCGAGCAGGATGGCGATCCAAGTCGGCTTCGCCAGCCGCCTGGTCGCCAGGGGCGTGACGACCGCCGCCGCGCCGTAGCCCAGCGCCGCCGCGATGACCACCAGCGTGAAGTGCTTCAAAGATGTGTTGGCGCTGGCCGTGGCGTAGAAGTAGTTCCGGTACAGCAGGATCGACATGAGCAGCAGGATCCCGTACATGAACCGGTTCGCGCCGGTAGCGCCGAGCGCGGCTGCCACCGGGCGCCTGTGCCAGACGTGACGGGCCCCGCTGATGAGGCCGCTGACCACAATGGACAGTTCCGCGAGCAGTCCGGGGCGGCGCGCGTCCCCGGTAGTCGGGGGCGGGCCGAGCAGGTCGCGGCGCATGGTCGCGCCGACCGCCCCGGCGAGCAGATAGCACGCCCCGGCGGCCAGCAGGGTTGCGGCCGAGCCGCCGCGCCCGCCGCCGGTAGCGAGGTGCACGCCCAGGCCGGCGATGCCGCCCGCGAACCCGACCACGGTGCCCATAGTCGGCGACACGGCGTTCGCCATCACCAGCTTGTCCTCGGCGACCACGTGCGGGAGCGCCGCGGACAGTGAGGACAGGAAGAACCTGTTGACGCCCAGCACCGCGAGCACGCTCACGTACAGGGGCAGCCCCAGGCTGCCGGAGGCCACCAGAGAGGCCGTGACCGCGACGAAAACGGCGCGGATAAGCGCGGACCAGACCAGGATCTGCCGCCGGGACCAGCGGTCGATGAACACGCCCGCGAACGGCCCGATCAGCGAATACGGCAGGTAGAGGACCGCGAAGGCCGCGGCCGCGGCCGCCGGATCGGGGAAGGTCGCCTGGTTGAAGAACACGTAAGCACCGACCCCGGCACTGAACGCCCCGTCCCCGCTCTGGGAGATGAGCCTCGTCGCGAACAGCCGGCGGAAGTTCCGTTCATGCAGCACGCTGCGCAGGTCGGCGACGAAGGACGCGCCCGTGTCGCGTTCGCGCCACTTCTCCCTGAACGCAGCCAGCCCGGTCACCTGCTCAGCCTACGGTGAACGGCCGGGCTGCCCGCCGCGATGATGCTCAGCCCGCGCTGGCAGCGTGGATGTATCCGGCCGCTCAGCGCTCGGTCTCGCCGCGGATGAACTTCTCCACCAGTTCACGGGCGTCGTCGTCGCCGTACTGCTGGGGCGGGGACTTCATGAAGTAGGACGCGGCCGAGACGACAGGCCCGCCGATGCCGCGGTCTTTGGCGATCTTCGCCGCGCGGATGGCGTCGATGATCACGCCAGCGGAGTTCGGCGAGTCCCAGACTTCCAGCTTGTATTCGAGGCTCAGCGGCACGTCACCGAAGGCCCGCCCCTCGAGCCTGACATAGGCCCACTTCCGGTCGTCCAGCCACGGCACGTGGTCGGAGGGACCGATGTGCACGGCGGCCCGCTCCATCTCGTGCGGGATCTGGGACGTGACCGACTGCGTCTTGGAGATCTTCTTCGACATCAGCCGCTTGCGCTCCAGCATGTTCATGAAGTCCATGTTTCCGCCGAAGTTGAGCTGGTAGGTGCGGAGCAGTTCCACCCCGCGGTCCTCGAAGAGCTTGGCCAGCACGCGATGCGTGATGGTCGCGCCCACTTGCGATTTGATGTCGTCACCGATGATCGGCACGCCGGCGTCGGTGAATTTGCGGGCCCACACGGGGTCGGAGGCGATGAACACGGGCAGGGCGTTGACGAACGCGACGCCCGCGTCGATCGCGCACTGCGCGTAGTACCGGTCGGCCTGCTCGGAACCGACCGGCAGGTACGACACCAGCACGTCCGCGCCGGCCGCCCGGAGCGCCTTCGTGACGTCCACCGGTGGATCGTCGGACTCGGTGATCATCTCCTGGTAGTACTCGCCCAGGCCGTCCATGGTCGGGCCACGCTGCACGGTCACGCCGGTCGGCGGCACGTCACAGATATGGATGGTGTTGTTCTCACTCGCCCCGATGGCGTCGGCGAGATCCTGCCCGACCTTCTTGGCGTCCACGTCGAAGGCCGCGACGAACTCAACGTCACGCACGTGGTACGGGCCGAACTCGACATGCATGAGGCCCGGTACCCGAGTCCCCGGGTCGGCGTCCTTGTAGTACTCCACACCTTGCACAAGGGAGCTGGCGCAGTTGCCCGCGCCTACGATGGCTACCCGAACCGAACCCATGGAGATTGCTCCTTCTCTCGCCGCACAATGCTGGCGCCAAGATGTTCCGTCAGCGGGCCGTGCCTGCCGCCGGGCCATTTTCCGAATGCGGTACTGAACTTTCCGAACGACGCTCCGGATTCCGCTCCGGCGCCGTGTTCTCCAGCCCCGAGTCCGCCTGCCGCTCGGAGGCGATCAACTCGTTGAGCCAGCGAACCTCCCGCTCGACGGATTCCAGGCCGTGCCTGTGCAACTCGAGGGTGTAGCTGTCGAGCCGCTCCCGCGTCCTGGCCAGCGCCCCGCGGAAGCCGTCGAGCCGCTCCTCCAGCCGGGTACGGCGCCCCTCGAGGATCCGCAGCCGGATGTCAGCCCTGGTCTGGCCGAAGAACGCGAAGTGCACGCCGAACCCGTCGTCCTCCCAGGCCGCAGGCCCGGATTCGGTCAGCAATTGCTGAAGGCGTTCCTTGCCGTCCGCAGTCAGCCGGTACACGATCTTCGAACGGCGGCCCAGAGGCTTGGCCGTCCCCGGCGGGGCTTCCTCGGCGATCAGGCCTTGGACCAGTAGTTGTTTCAGGCACGGATACAGTGACCCGTACCCGAACGCGCGGAACGCGCCCAGCACGGCGTTGAGCCGTTTCCGCAGCTCGTAGCCGTGCATCGGGTTCTCGTGCAGCAGCCCGAGCACCGCGAGTTCGAGCACACCCGACCGTTGCCCGCTCATACTGTGTTCCCCGCTCGCCTGCGGGGCGCATGAAGGCGCCGCCTTCCCTCGTCGCTCGTACCTCGCTCCTCAGTCCAGGCGGCGCCGCGCCCCTCTGGCTCGCTCACGGCCGCACCTCCTGCCCGGTCAGCGCTGGCCTCGTCCCGTTTCGCATGGCCATGATGCCTGTATACCAGAGCGATGTATCGAACCGATACATCGCAAAGATATGCGGTCGGTCTTCTTTTCGCAACCGTGCATTCATCGGCTGTTATCCGGGCCCGGCCGGCGCGGTCCGGGTCTCGGCGGGCGCGCGCATCCGACGTACCCTGTCGGAGATGGGACGACGGCGATCGGTTGTCGATTACGGGCTTGCCCGCCGGGCAACGCTCGCGTCGGTGCTTGCCGGTCATACGACGCTCGCCGACGTCTGCGACGCCCACCCGTACCTGCTCCGGGCGGCCAAATTCCACGGCGAGGCGACCGACACAGCCTGCCCCATCTGCAGAAAGACCAAGCTCACCCACGTCACCTACGTGTATGGGGACGAACTCGGGCAATACGAAGGCCGGGTGAAGCAAGGCCCCGAACTGGCCGAGATGGCGTCGGAATACGGAGAGTTCCGGGTGTACGTCGTCGAGGTCTGCCAGAGTTGTGCCTGGAACCACCTTGCGTCGTCCTACGTCCTCGGCACGGGCGAGCCACGCACCCGGCGCAGCCGGCGTGCCCGCGCTGGGGAGTGACCGCAGGGCGCAATGACGTAGCGTCCACCCAGGACGGCCAGGTCAGCACGCCACGACGATGACGCGGGTGTGATGGATAAAATGCGCCGGAGTGTGGGGTACTGCCGGGTACCGTTCGGCCCGGTGGTCCCCGCCGTGCTTGGCCACGACTGCCTCACCCAACCAGCGAGGACGCGTGAGTAACCCAGATTTTCCCGATCCGCCTGTGGATCCACGTAGGGCCGGCCGCTCCGGCGGCTCCGCTGACGGCCCCTCCGGCAACCCCTACGGCCGTGGGAGCGGCCGTGGCAGTGGCGCTGCAGCAGGCAATGGCGCGGCAAATGGCAACGGCCGCGGTGGCAGTCATGCGAACGGGAACGGGAACCGAGGTTCGAACGGGAACGGGTACCGGGGCGACAGCGGAAATGGCGGTTACCCGAGCAGCAGTTACCCGGGCGGCGGTTACCCACGGAATGGCGGTAACACCCGCGGCGCGGCCGACGGGGACGGCTACGGCCTGGGCAGCGATCGTGGCCGCGCCAACGGCGCGGGCGGCGCCTCCGGGCGCGCCAACGGGCGCGGCGCAGGGCGCGGCCGCCGCGAGGCGCCGCGGGGTGGCCCCGGCTCGCAGGCGCAGGGTGGTCAGGCAGCGAACGGTGGATCCTGGCCGCAGCGAGCCGCGCGTGGCCCGTTGCCGGCTCAGCCGGGCCAGGGACAGCGGGGGCGGGGCGGGATCGCCGCGAACGGCCAGCAGCCGCGTGGCCCCTGGGCCCGCCTGAAGGGGGCCCCCGCCAGTGGCAGCACCAGGGGCATGACCCCCAGGGACAGGCTTGCCGCCCGCCTCGGCACGGGCGCGGCCGCCAGCGGATATGGCGGGACGGGCCAGTACGGGCCTGGAGGAGCGCCGGGCCGTCGGCCGGCTGGTCAATGGCAGCCGCCGGATCAGCGCGTGAATGGTGGTGGGAACGGCGGCGGCCGGGGCGGCAGCGGCCGGCGTGGCGGCGGGCCGGGCGGGAGCGGCGGGCCCGGCCGGATACCCCGCAAGGGTGACTGGTGGCGTCACTGGTCCTTCAAGAAGGCCCTCCTGGCCGCGTGTGCTACCGGCGCCGGCTTCTTCATCCTGCTCCTGGTGGTGATCGGTGTCGCCTACGCGCAGACACCGGTCCCGGTCGACGCGTCCCAGGCGGCCCTGCAGCAGGCTTCAGTGGTCTACTTCCGGGACGGCAGGACGGTCGTCGGCACGTTCGGCACCACCAACCGGCAAATGCTCACCGAGAACGAGATTCCCGCGGTGGTCAAGAACGCCGTGGTCGCCATCGAGGACAAGCACTTCTACCACGAGGGCGGGATCTCACCCGTCGGCATCGTCCGGGCCGCCATCGCCGATGTGACCTCCGGCGGGGTCCGGCAGGGCGGCTCCACGCTCACCCAGGAATTCGTCAAGAACTACTACAACAACATCGGGAGCGCGCAGACCGTCAGCCGCAAGATCAAAGAGATCTTCGTCGCGGAGAAGCTGGCCCAGCAGAAATCCAAGGACTGGATCCTCACCCAGTACCTCAACACGATCCCGATGGGCGGGGAGGTGTACGGCTTCGGCGCGGCCAGCGAGGCATACTTCGGCATTCCCGCGACCAAGCTCGATGTGGCTCAGGCGGCCATGCTGGCCGCCATCATTCAGTTGCCCAACTACTACAGCCCCACGCCGGGCACGCCGGGCTACTCCCCCCTGGTGGACCGCTGGCACACCGTGCTCACGGACATGGTGAACATGGGCACCCTGTCGGCGAAGGACGCGGCCGCCCAGAAGTTCCCCACGATCGTGCCGAACTCGATGGCCACGAACTGGACCGGGTACCGCGGCTACATCATGCAGGCCGTGGAGAATGAGCTGATAGGCACTTACCACTACACCCAGGCGCAGATCGACAGCGGCGGCCTGCACATCGTCACCACGTTCGACCAGCACATGATGAAGACGCTGTACGCGTCGGTGGCGCAGAACGAGGCGCTGATGGCTAAGTACGGCGAGGCGCTGCCCTCATGGGCACATGTAGGCGCGGTCCTTGAGCAGCCCGGAACCGGCCAGATCTGGGCCATGTACAGCGGGCCGAGTTTCTCCCAGCCCGCAAGTACCTGCCAAAAGACTCACTGCCAGTTCGACATGGCGCTGCAGAACCGGGAACAGGTCGGCTCGTCGTTCAAGCCTTACGTGCTGGCCCTGGCCCGTACACAAGGCATGAGCGTCAAGACCAGCGTCCTGGACGGCTACTCACCGCTCTTCATCCCGCCGGTCACCCAGCCGATGACCTACGCGAGCCGCGCGACACCGGCCAACCCCGCGGGCTACTACCAGGTGGGCAATGACGCGGGCGACGGCAGCCTCGGACCGCAGAGCGTGGTCAAATCGACGGCTATGTCACTCAATACCGCCTACACCGACCTGTACCACCGGGTAGCGGGCCCGACTGGCCAGAACATCATCCAGATGGCGCAGGCGCTCGGCGTCAACACCAGCGCCGCTTCCGGGCTGGACGCGGCGAATGTCGGCGGCGTTGGCATAGCGCTCGGACAAGCGTCACTGACCGTCGAGGAGCAGGCCACCACGTTCGCCGCGTTCGCCAATAACGGCGTGTACGTCACCCCGCACGTGATCTTGAAGATCCTCCAGGGCTCCGCGGTGACCCCGGCGATGGTCACCAAACGTGAGGTCCTGACTCCGGATCAGGCGTCCGACGTCAACTATGCACTCTCGTTCGACACCCAGCCCGGCGGGACCGCAGCCAGCACCGCGCTGAGCGACGGCCGGGAGATCATCGCGAAGACCGGCACCACGGACCTGTCCCAGTCAGCCTTCTTCATCGGCGCGATCCCGCAGTTCTCCATGGCCGTCGGGATGTTTACCGATCAGCAGAGCTGCCCGCCGGCTTACACGGTCCGGTGCAAGGCGGCGGCCAACCTGGAGAGCGCCCCGCCGACCGGTATCCAGACCCTGTACGGGGTCGGCGGGCTGCAGGGTTACGGTGGCCAGTGGTCGGCCTCGATCTGGAAGACGTTCGCGGACCAGGAGTTCCTCCCGATGACGCCCGCGAGCTTCCCGACCCCGTCCTTCGGCGGTACGGCGTGGGACCTGCTGCCGCCGGCCCCGCCGAAGCCCGCCGAGACAACCCCGGCTGGCAAGCACTGCAGGCACCATTGCGACGGGTCCCAGTTCCAGTCCCAGGCCACCCCGAATCCGAACCCGACGTCCCCGACGCCTTCCCTGCCGGTGACAGCAACGCCGACAGCCGCCGCTCTTGGGTTGAAGCCATCCAGCAGGGCGTGAACCCTGGCCGGGTGGGCCCAATTCCGCGTTGCTGGCAGAATCTCCCGGGACCTGGTAGGCGATGACTGGTAGCGATGACGGAGCGTGAGGTGGCGGAGGCGGGGTCCGGACCTGCCGGAACGGAAGCCAGGGAGAGTGGGGCGTGGCGGTCCCGGCTCGCCGTGGCCGCGGGGTCCACGACTGCGCTGCTCACCGCCAGCCTTGCGGGCAGCGCCCTTGGCTTCCTGAACAAGTCGGCGTGCCGTGCCGGGGACTGGAACATCTATCTCAAGCAGTTCCAGGCGCACTGTTACACCGACATCTACCCGCTGTACTTCGGTGAGGGCCTTTCCTCGGGAAAGGTGCCCTACACCGGCCATCCGGTCGAGTACCCGGTGCTCATCGGGGGGGCGATGCAGGCGGTGGCCTGGCTGGTGCGCCCCATCGGCGACCCTTACATCAGGGGCAGGGAGTTCTTCGACGTCACGGTGCTGCTGCTGGCGGTCTTCGCGGTCGCGGGGGTGCTGGCCACGGCTTACCTGGCGGGCCGGTCACGGCGGTGGACGGCGCTGGGCGTGGCCCTCGCCCCGGGCTTGATCCTGGGCTCCTTCATCAACTGGGACCTGATTGCGATGGGCCTGGCCACCCTCGGCATGGCCGCCTGGGCGGCGCGCCGCGGCGTGCTCGCCGGGGTGCTGCTGGGCCTGGCCGTGGCCACCAAGTTCTACCCGCTCCTGTTCTTCGGCCCGCTGCTGTTGCTGTGTCTGCGGGCCGGGCGGATGCGGGCGTTCCTGGTGACGGCGGGCTCGGCCGCCGCGGCGTGGCTCGCAGTCAACCTGCCTGTCGCCATCACCGCCCCGGCCGGGTGGGAGCGGTTCTACAAGCTCAGCGCCGACCGTTCGGCTGATTGGGGTTCCATCTGGTACTTCTTCCAGACCGAGCGGGTGCCGTTGGTCGGTACGACCGTCCTGGGCCAGCTCAACAAGCTGTCCCTGCTGGTGTTCGTCGTGGGCTGTGTGGGAATCGGCGTGCTGGTGCTCGCCGCCCCACGCCGCCCCCGGGTGCCGCAGGTGTTCTTCCTCACCCTCGCCGTGTTCCTGATGTCCAACAAGGTGTGGTCACCGCAGTACGTGGTCTGGCTGGTCCCGCTCGTCGTGCTGGCCCGGCCCAGGCTCTGGTCCTACGCGCTCTGGCAACTGACCGAGGTCGGCTACTTCTTCGCCATCTGGGCCTACTTGATCACGGTGTCGGTGTCCAGCCAGTCGCTCCAGGCCATCGGCGGCATCGGCACCGGGGTGTATTTCGCCGCCCTGCTGGCCCGGTTCGCCGCGATCCTGCTGCTCTGCGGGCTGGTGGTGAAGGACATTCTGCGGCCAGGCACCGACGTGGTGCGGGCCGCCGGCGAAGACGATCCAGCGGGTGGAGTCCTGGCTGGCGCGCCCGACCGTCTGATGCTTCGCCTGGGCCTGCGCCGTCTCCGCACGGCCAACGGCGCCCCGCCCTGACCTCCGCCCCGCATGAACCCTCAGGCGCCCCGCATGAACCCTCAGGCTGGGCCGAGGTGGCGGCGGAGCCAGCGGATGTCGGAACCCGGATCGTGGGTCTCGCAGATCACCGGGGCTCCAGCGGCGCGGACCACCTCAACGAGCAGCGCGGGATCGATCGTGCCCGACTCCATGCCTGCGTGCCTGTCCCGGCCGGAGCCGAAGTCATCCCGTGAGTTGTTGCAGTGCACCAGGTCGACCCGGCCGGTGATGGCCTTGACGCGGTCCACGATGCCGCTGAGTTCCTCGCCACTCGCATACGCGTGGCAGGTGTCCAGGCAGAATCCCACCTCGCCTGCTGCCCCGCCGCCCGCGCTGCCTCCGCCCGCCCTGCTCGCGTCGCCGATCGCGTCCCAGAGGCGGCTCACTGCTTCGAGGCCCCGGGCCATGGCGTTCTCGCCGCCCGCCGTGTTCTCGATCAGCATGGGGAGCGGGCGGTCGATCCGTTCCACCGCCTTGCCCCAGTTCTCGTAGCCCTCGGCCGGGTCCGTGCCGGCCGTTACGTACCCGCCATGCACGATCAGGGCCTTCGCGCCGATGGACGCGGCCGCCGCGAGCTGCTGGGAGAGCAGCTTACGGCTGGGGATCCTGATCCTGTTGTTGGTGCTCGCCACGTTGATCCCGTAGGGCGCGTGGATGAATACGTCGATGCCCGCGGCCACGATCGCCTCGCGGAGCGCGTCCGCGTCGCCACCGGGGAATGTGGGGGCCTTCCAGCCCTGGGGGTCACCGAGGAAGAACTGGACCACGTCGGCGCCGTCGGCCAGCGCTTTCGCCAGGGGATCGCCTTCATGGACATGGGCTCCGATGCGGACCATTCCCCGAGCCTAACGGGAGGCGCGCAGGTTCAGGGAGCGAAGCCGCCGTGGGCCAGCCCCAGCGCGACTCCCACGAAACCGGCGATGAGACCGGTGACGATGAGCATCCGCTGCTCTCTGGTCGCGGAGATCAGCTGGCTGTACAGGCCGACCACGAGGGCGACCGCACCCAGCGAGGTGGCCAGCAGGTGCTGGGCCACGATCCATCCGGCGGCGAAGGCGACGATCCCGGCCACAAGGGTGAAGACGGCCAGGGTGTTCTCAACCGGATGGCGCCTGCCGTCGCTGTTCAGCGTGACGTGCGGGAGGTGAGGACGGGCTCTGGCGGCTTGTGGCATGGCCACCCCCTCGGAAGGTTCCGCCCGGCGGCGGATCTATCGGGTCTGTTCCCGTGACACGCCCCTGGGAATCCTTCGCCAGGCGGCTGCCTGGACCCTGGTAAGATGACTCGGCTACACCCGCCGCCCCGTTATGCGGGATCCCGGGCGTAGCTCCTCCTGTCACGGAGAGACCGTGGCCGCGTCAGTCCAAAGGAGGCATGTTCCGATCATGCGCCGTTACGAGATGATGATCATTCTCGATCCCAGCCTCGAGGAGCAGACCGTTCAGCCGTCGCTGGACCAGTTCCTCACCGTGGTGAAGACCGGGGGCGGAAGCGTAGACAAGGTGGACGTCTGGGGACGTCGGCGCCTCGCCTACGAAATCGACAAGAAAAGCGATGGCATTTACGCCGTCATAGACATGGTCGCGGAGCCGGATACCGTGCGGGAACTCGACCGCCAGCTCAGCCTGAACGAGGCCGTCCTGCGGACGAAGATCTTGCGCCCGGAGAACCACTGAGCCGCGATGCGGCCGCGTGAGCGGCATCCTGATACACATCCTCTCAAGCGAGCGGGAGCACCCCGATGGCAGCAGGCGACACCCAGATCACGATCGCGGGCAATCTCGTCGACGACCCAGAACTCCGCTACACCCCGACCGGCCAGGCGGTCGCCAACTTCCGGGTGGCCTCCACCCCCCGGTTCCTGGACAAGGCCACGAATGAGTGGAAGGACGGCGACAGCCTCTTCCTCACCTGCAACGTATGGCGCCAGGCGGCGGAGAACGTCGCCGAGAGCCTGCAGCGCGGCATGCGGGTGATTGTCACCGGGCGGCTCAAGCAGCGGTCATATGAGACCAGGGAAGGCGAGAAGCGCACCGTCTACGAGATCGAAGTGGACGACGTCGGCCCGTCCATGCGCAACGCGTCAGCCAAGGTCACCAAGTCCAACCGCTCGGGCGGCGGCGGCGGGTTCGGCGGCGGCGGCCAGGGCGGCGCGCAGCGCGGTCAGGGTGGTTCCGGCGGGTATGGTGGATCGTCCGGCGGACGCGCCGCGGAGGACCCATGGGCTTCCTCCGAACCCGGGGGATTCGGGGACGGCGGGTCGTCCGACGAGCCGCCCTTCTGAGCCCCGCCGCTGACCGCTGCCCCACCACCCCCTAACAACTGACCATCCCCGCCTGGAGCGGGGCTCTCACCAGGAGCACCATGATGGCGAAAGCACCAATACGCAAGCCCAGGAAGAAAGTCTGCCTGTTCTGCCAGGAGAAGATCTCCTACGTGGACTACAAGGACACTGGGCTGTTGCGAAAGTTCATCTCCGACCGCGGCAAGATCCGGGCCAGGCGGGTCACCGGCAACTGCACGCAGCATCAACGCGATGTCGCCACTGCTATCAAGAATGCCCGCGAGATGGCGATGCTGCCGTACACGAGCACGGCACGCTGACCGGGAAGGGCCGCATACCGATGAGTCGCACACCTATGAAGCTCATCCTCACCCAGGAGGTCACCGGCCTGGGTGCCCCGGGCGACGTGGTCGAGGTAGCCGGCGGTTACGGCCGCAACTACCTGGTCCCGCGAGGGCTGGCCATGCGCTGGACGCGCGGTGCGGAGAAGCAGATCGAGTTGATCAAGCGGGCGCGTTCCGCCCGGGACATCCGTGGCCTCGACGACGCCAGGGACGCCGCGAGCAGGCTGGGGTCGCTCAGCGTCAAGCTGGAGACCAAGGCGGGCGGAAGCGGCAGGCTGTTCGGCTCGGTGAGCCCGGCCGACATCGCGGCGGCGGTGCGTTCGGCCGGAGGACCCGAACTCGACAAGCGCCGCATCGAGGTGCGCAACCCGATCAAGACACTCGGGGCGCATCAGGTCACGGTCCGGCTGCACCCGGAAGTGAGCGCCACCCTGGACATCGAGGTCGTCAGCGCCTGAGCACGGCGGCTGGCCCCATTGCAGTGGGGCCAGTCGCAGTTCGGCTAGGGCGTGTCTCGCGGATCTCGCACGCGCAGCAGGCTGAAGATCTGCGAGACACGCCCTTAGCCGCCTGAGTCATCGGGAGCGGCGTACCGGGGCAGGCGCTGCGCCACGCCTGGATCGAGTTCGGCCACCATGGCCCAGATCTCCGCCAGGCGCTGCATGACGCCGTCCGTCGCCGTACCCTCCGCCCCCGCGGCCTGAGTGCCCGCGCGCGCCTCCTCGGCCAGTTTGTCGATGGCCTGGCCGATCAGGGCGAGCCGCGCATCGGGAGTCGAACACATATGCGAACCATAGGGCAGCGGAGCCCATGATCGCCGGCCCTTTCGCCGGCCGCCCAGGCCGGGCGGCAGCGGATCTCGCACAGCCCTCGAAGGCGGCCAGACGGACCACCGCAGGGCCCTCCTGATACCCTGCGAGACCTCCCCCGAGCACGGTATCTGACGTCCTACGTCACGGTCCGTGTGTGGATAACTTGCTGCCGCGTGTGGATGGCGAATCTGGGCCAAAGTTTTTTCCACGCACAGCCAGTGGACGGCATCAGCGCAGGCAGAGGGAGCCTTGGCGACTTGATCCCGGACCGTGTCCCCAGAGGTATCCCCAGCCTGCGCACAGGCCGCGCGGCGTGTCTGCACAAGCTGTCCACAGACCTGTGCACAGCCCGATTCGACGGTGCCGCGCACGGCCACGAGACTGTCGGTTCATCGCCAAAAAGTGTCAGTGCCTTCCGCTAGAACTGAGTTGACCGTAAGCGCCGAAGGTGCGCAGAGCGGCTGGACGTACGGGGAAAGGGGATGCGAGGTGAGTGTCGCCGAGATCGCGCCCCGCGGGGGGGAGTTCGACCGGACGCCACCGCACGACGTGGCTGCCGAGCAGTGCGTTCTCGGCGGAATGCTGATGTCCAAGGACGCTATCTCCGACGTCATGGAGACCATCAGCGCGCAGGATCACTACCGCCCGGCACACCAGATCGTGCACGAGGCCATCCTGGAGCTCTACGGCCGTGGTGAGCCGGCTGACGCCGTGACGGTCAGCGACCTGCTGGGCAAGCGCGGTGAACTGGGCCGCATCGGCGGTGGCACGTACCTGCACACCCTCATCGCGTCCGTGCCCACCGCGGCCAACGCCGGCTACTACGCCCGGATCGTCAGAGAGCGCGCGATCCTCCGCCGCCTGGTCGAGGTCGGCACCCGCATCGTGCAACTCGGGTACTCCGGCGACGGTGACGCCGACGAACTCGTGGACCGGGCACAGGCCGAGGTTTACGGGGTCACCGAGCATCGCATCAGCGAGGACTACCTCGCCCTGTCGGACATCATGCCTGGGGCCTTGGACGAGATCGAGGCCATCGGCAGCCGTGGCGGCGGAATGACCGGGGTGCCGACCGGCTTCGCCGACCTGGACGCCCTCACCAACGGCCTGCACGCGGGCCAGATGATCGTCATCGCCGCAAGGCCTGCCATTGGCAAATCGACGCTGGCTCTGGATCTTGCCCGGGCGGCCGCGATCAGGCACGGGATGGCGACCGTGATGTTCAGCCTGGAGATGAGCCGCAATGAGATCACCATGCGGCTGCTCTCGGCGGAGGCCCGCGTGCCGCTGCACACCATGCGGACCGGCCAGATGGGAGACGAGGACTGGACCCGGCTGGCCCGCAGGATGAGCGAGGTGGTCGACGCGCCGCTGTTTATCGACGACTCGCCGAACATGTCCATGATGGAGATCAGGGCCAAGTGCCGTCGGCTCAAGCAGCGCAACGACCTCAAGATGGTGATCGTCGACTACCTGCAGCTGATGAGCTCGCCCCGGCGGGTGGAAAACCGGCAGCAGGAAGTGTCGGAGATGTCGCGCTCGCTCAAGCTCCTCGCCAAGGAGATCGACGTCCCGGTGATCGCCATCTCCCAGCTCAACCGCGGCCCCGAGCAGCGCACAGACAAGCGCCCCCTCCTCTCTGACCTGCGCGAATCTGGTTGCCTTACTGCGGAAACGCGCATCCTCCGGGCCGATACAGGTGCTGAGATCTCGCTGGGAGAGTTGCTAGCATCCGGCGAGCGTGACATTCCGGTTTGGTCGCTCGATGAGCGGCTGCGCTTGGTGCCGCGCACGATGACGCATGCTTTTGCCAGCGGGACCAAGGAGGTGTTCCGGGTTCGGCTGAAGTCCGGCCGCGAGGTTCAGGCTACGGCCAACCACCCCTTCCTCACCTATGACGGGTGGCGTCCGCTGGCTGGGGTCCCGGTCGGCGTTCGGGTGGCTGTGCCACGGCACACGCCAACCCCGCTAGCACGGCAAGAACTGCCCGATTCCGAGGTCATCATGTTGGGCCACCTCCTCGGGGACGGCTCATTTGTCAGGAACCAGCCGATCCGGTATGCCAGCACAGACGAAGCGAACCTAGCCGCCGTGACTGCAGCGGCGCTGCACTTCGGGATCACGGCGGTTCGTGACGACTACGAGGTGGCTCGCTGTACGTCGCTCCGTCTGCCGGCGCCGTACCACCTGACTCACCGTCGGCGTAACCCCATCGCCGCCTGGCTCGACTCGCTCGGCCTCTTTGGCCTGCGGAGCCACGAGAAGTTTGTCCCAGCCCCGGTCTTCTCGGTTCCGAAGCGTCAGCTTGCGCTGTTCCTGCACCACCTGTGGGCCACAGACGGCTGCGTCTGGTGGGATGCGAAGGTCGGGCAGGCCCGCATCTACTACGCCTCGACGAGCCGTCGGCTGATCGACGACGTCGCGCGGTTGCTGATGCGCTTCAACGTCATGACCCGGATCAAGGAGACCACCAAGGGCACTTACCGGCCGTGTTATCACCTGCTCGTTTACGGGGCCGAGAATCAGCTCCGCTTTCTCCAGGACATCGGAGTCCACGGGAACCGGTCCGCCATGGCCGACAAGGCGAGAGCCATGCTCAGTTCGATCAAGGGCAACACGAATCTGGACACGATTCCCCGCGAGGTCTGGGACCGGGTGCGTACTGTATTGGCCGAGCGCCAGATGACACACCGCCAGTTCGCTGCGGCGCTCGGCACGCAATTCTGCGGCAGCACTCTCTGGAAGCACGCTCCGAGCAGGGAGCGCCTCTCCCGGGTCGCGACCATCCTTGACGACGCCGAGTTGGACATGGTTGCAACCAATGACGTGTTTTGGGATGAGATCGCGGCGGTGGAGAGCCTCGGTGAGCAGCCCGTCTACGACGCGACCGTGCTAGGTACACACAATTTCGTCGCGAACGGCATCAACCTGCACAACAGCATCGAGCAGGATAGTGACGTCGTGATCTTGTTGCACCGGGAAGACCACTACGAGCCGGAGTCGCCACGCGCCGGTGAGGCGGACCTGATCGTGGCCAAGCACCGCAACGGCCCGACAACCACGGTGACCGTTGCCTTCCAGGGTCACTACAGCCGGTTCGTCGACATGGCTCCCGGCTGACGCGGGGCT
>DASWFT010000079.1:0-14492 GCA_036394075.1 Streptosporangiaceae bacterium | reverse complement strand
ATCGGGCCCCAAGGTCGCCGCCGACGGCCCGGCTGCGCCGCTGCCAGCAGGTTCGCGTCCGCCGGGCCACCCAGGGCGCTCGGTGGCCTTCGGCCTAACCGGGATCGGCGTCGTGCTGGCGGTGGCCGCGATCATTGTCCTGGTCATCGCGTCACAGCTAGGCGCCTTCAACCCGGTCATCGCCCCCTCTGCCGGTGAGGCTGCAGGTGTGTGGAAGGGCGCGCACGGGGCGACGCTCACCCTCGCCGCTGACGGCACGTTCACGGCCAGTGGGCTGCCTGCTGGCATGGGAGACTGGGCTGACGGGTCCACGCCGGTTTCCGGCAGCGGCACCTGGCATGTGGGGCGCTTCGATCCGAGCACCCCGCCGGGGGTAGTCCTCGGCTTCGCCAACGGCAGCCAATGCGAGCTCCAGCTCGAACAAGACGGGCCGACGCTCGCGATGTTCTATGACCTCGATGACCCAGACCAGGGCTGGAGCGGTCAATACAGACTCGCCAGGCAATAACAACAACTCAGCCCGAGAAACGCCTCGACCAGCAGACCGGGAACCGCAAGGCTGGCCGAGAGCCCCACATCGAAACGGACGCCCACCTGGCGACAGATGAGTAAGTTCCCGGCACCGGGCGGTCATGCCTGATCATGCGACGGGGTCAGCGGATCGCATGTTGATACCTGGGATGTTCCTCAGATGCGGCGGGGGTGGGTCGGCCTGGCCGCGATGGCTTGCGCTGTTTAGCTCCGGATTGTCATGATCGCCAGCATCGGGACTGACGCTGAGGGCATCCGGCTGACCAGTCCCAAGGGTGGTAGTGGCGGTGGCCGGGCTGTCAGTAGCGGCGCATCCGCCGCCGAGACCGGCGGCTGCGATTATGGCGGCCACATCATCAGGGCAAGCACCAGGACAACTTGGAAGAAAGCGATGAACGGCCACCCGCCGCCCGCGATCAGCAGCACCCCGAGCAGGGCTAGCGCTGTCAACGGCAGTATCCGCGGGCCGCGCCGTCCCAGGGCCAGGCGCGGCACTGCCGTCGGCGGCGACGTCCCGGCCTGCGGCAGGGCCGACGTGGGCTCGGGAAGGTCGGCCATGATGCGTCGCAAGTCGCCGGCAGTCCTCGCCGTCAGCGCCACCGTGACCCGTTCGTCCAGCTCCTCAGGCGTGAGCCGGCCCTCGGCGAAGTGGTCGCGCAACCGGGTGGTGGCGCCCTCCCGGTCGGCGTCGGAGATCCGGACGCGGTCATCTATTGCCCTCCACGTCTCCTTGTGATTCGTCCTGCCCGGCGGCACCCCGGCTCTCACCCGCAGCGTTGGCAGCGCCAGCGGGGCAGGTCGGAGCGGGCTGACGGCGGCGCGTTCGAGGCGGTCGTCGGCGGCTTCCAGCCACCGGGTCACTGAGTCCAGCCGGAAGAGCTCGGCGTCGACCGCGAGCGCCAGGCCTAGGTCCTGATCGGCTTCGTCCTCCTTGATCCGGGTCCACTGCTGCATCCGCTCCACCAGGTACCGGCGGTGCACCTGGACCACCTCATGCACGTCGGTGCCGGGCACCCGCAGCGCTGCCAGGATCTTCGTCACCAGCTCATCCTGGAGCGGCGAGGCCAGGTCCGGGGGCGCGTGCAGCCACCCGGCAAGCTCCTGCTCCCCACCGGCGGTGATCCGGAATCTCTTCTGCGGGCGGTCCGCCCCGGCGTCGTCGGACTCCACCAGCCTGTCGCGTTCGAGCCCTTGCAGCGTCGCGTGCACCTGGCTCACATTCAGCGGCCACACGTCGCCGGTCCTCGCCTCGAACTCTTCGCGGAGCTGCAGGCCGTGCTTGGGTCCGTCACTCAACATCGCGAGCAGGGCATACCGGGCACTCATGACCACTCGTATCCCGGTATCATACGAGACATGATACTAAGTATATAAGTTGCTGCCAGCCAGATCCAGGGCACAGGCGATGCGAGTTGCGGGTGATCCACGTTGAGATGCACGGTTAACCGGCCGGCTAGCCGCACGTGCCGGGTCTGCTAAAGGGCGCACTGACAGCGGGCCGCTGCAGAACACGCCCCGCCGGGAAAGAATGCCCACTCGGCAACTACTACACATTCGATATGTGTCCGGGCACCGGGCATCCCTCGGTCCGATACTAAAAGCGATCGCTTCCGCATTAATGGGTTGCGGCACCATCCCGCCCATCGTGCATCAGTATGCGCGGGTAGAGATCACTATGTAGGCAAGCATGTTCACTGTCACCGGCATTATGCATGATCGGGCGTCCTGGAAGAGCGCTGCGGATGGTGGCGGCCCCGCAGTGCTGGCCAACGACCCCGGCTAGCGGTCCTTCAGAGACGCTCGGCACCACGGACAGAACACGATACCGAAGACGGAAATGCCGCCGTCGTGAACGCGAAGCCCATACCAACCGTCAGACCAGCGAGCAATGAGGCTGTCAGGACACTCGGCAAGATCAGCATGATCTGGACCTGCGCGGGTTCAAGCGGGCTGTCGTGGCAGCGGAGGAACGACTAGAGGAGGTGGGGGGCCTGTGAAGCTCAGCGAGCTGCCGACCTTGCAGGAGGTCGTGGACCGCCAGCGCGAGGATCCTGAGTTCCGGGAAGAGTGGGACCGGTCCGTCTTCGCCCGTGACGTAGCGATCCGCATTGTCCGGTACCGGACGGACCATGACCTGACCCAGACGCAGCTGGCGCGGGCGGTTGGGATGAAGCAGCCAGTCATCGCCCGTCTGGAGCATGGTGAGAAGCCGCCGTCGCTGGCGACCTTGGCCAGGATCATGGCCGGGACCGGCATTGAGTTCCACCTTGATGTCCGCGACGGTGCTGTCGCGCTCACAGCCTGACTGAACGTGCCGAACAAATGACGGACAAGTGGGCCAGGTATCGGGCGCTGTTCTGGTGGACGAAGTGGGCTTCGACATCGGCTAGGCGGCCGTTGATCTCGTGCTCGCCCGGAGCATCGAAGTGGTATTGCGTGAGCTGATAGGTGTCGTTTCCGATGCGCAGCGTACCGGTGAAGCTCGCCGGGATCGGCACCTCGACCACGCGGCCGGTGGGCAGGGATCGGCATGGGAAAGCTGTGCTTGTGAATCTTCATGGGCGCGGCCGTGCGTCCCACTGCTGCCTCGAGTGGCCTGCCTACGAGCATTCATGGTCTTTGCGGTTGGGCGAAGAAAGAGAGCTGGCCAAGCAACTGGTCAGCCGCGGCAATAAGGCGTTCTGCGACCTCAACAGCTTGTTCTGCTTCGTCCGCCGTGGCCGCGTCTGCGGGTACGTGAGGATATTCCAGCTCGTTGCGGCGCCGTCGAAGGTCTGCGAACGGCCGGAAGCCCTCTCCGAACTGGGCTCGGACCGCGCGCTCAACGGCGTAGTGACCTCCGCTGGTAGTGGCGCGCAGGCCTTGCTGGGCCAGGAGAGCGATGCACGCACACCGTGCGGCGTCATAGGCCAGGACGTAAGCGCTGTAGGCATCGCTGCCGACCACGACGGCAGCCGTCGCCACCGTCTTGCTTGCTTGCGCGAGCAGCGGGGAGCCGTCAGCCCCCGCGCCCGCCACCAGCTCCAGTTCCCTGCGAGCGACGAGTTGCTCTACCTCGGCCTCGCCTCTCGGCCACCTACTCATCGTCAGGCCTCCCGGCCGCTGAGCGCCCGTCGCCGGAGCCGTTCTCGTCTGGCACGAGAACCACCACGAACGGGCCAGACTGGATCTGCCGGACGAGAGGATCAGCCGCCTGCTGCCACGCGTCGCCTGCCCGGATCACCGGGTTGACGGGCATCCCCAGGCGGTGCTGCGCCCGGTCAGCAGCGTCGTAGACGGCCCCTCGCGCCGGTCGCCCGACGACCAGGACATCAAGGTCATGGGGCGGCGGTCCGGGCGACTGGAGGTAGCGCGCCGCCCAGGAGCCGAAGATCAGCACCCGCTCCGCCCCCTCCAATCCCGAGAATTCATCCGCCACTACCTGCAGCGGCCCCCAGGACAGGAACAACAACTCGGCCAGCGGCCCGGCGAGCCGGTTGTCCGTGTTCGCCCGGATCATCGTTGACCTGCCGATATGGCGGCGGCTCAGCAACCCCGCCTGAGTCAGGCGCTTCACCTCGCCGTGCACCGTGCTCGGCGGGGCATCGAAACGCTCCGCCAGATCTGTCACGCTGTATTCCCGCTCCGGGTTCAGCAGCAGCGCGGCGAGGATATCGGCTTGCAGCTGTGACCGGAACACAGGCAGCAACGCAGGCGCGGCGCTTCGCATAACCCGAATATATCTGCGGTCTATCCGAAGCGTCCAGCCTGACTGAACGTGCCGTGCCGTGCCGGATGACACCGAACAGGGGCGCAAGGAGCCGGGCCGTGTTGAACACTGCCGCTTGGCTCATAACCCAGAGGTCGTAGGTTCAAATCCTACCCCCGCTACCAGGAAGTAGCAGGTCAGAGGCCTGATCGCCAGGATCGGCGATCAGGCCTCTTGATCGTTAGTCCGCCCTCCGCTCGCTGGCACAGCGAGCGCGCCTCGTCGACCGGTTGGCCATCGACAGGGCGAGGCCTGGTGAGCTCTCTCTGTCAATGGGGCCTACTTGCCGCTGATGTCTAGCAGGCGGTCGAGGTCACCGGCGGGGCCGGGCACGGCCCGGGCCTCCCGCGCCGGGACGCGTTCGCCGCAGTTTGAGCAGGTCATCTCTGCGTGGAAGACCGTTCCGCAGCCCTGGTGGACCATCTGGAGTGGGGGGCCGTCGGGGGCGGCGTACTTGTCGCCCCACTGACGCATGGTGGTCACTACCGGCCACAGATCCCGGCCCTTGGCGGTGAGGCGGTACTCGTGGCGGGGGGGATGGTCGCTGTAGGGGACCTTCTCCAGCACTCCCTGGCCGGTCAGGTTGCCCAGGCGCTGGTTCAAGATGTTGCGGGAGATGCCCAGTCGCTCCTGGAACTGGTCGAAGCGGGTGACCCCCAGGAAGGCGTCCCGCACGATCAGCATCGACCACCACTCGCCCACCACCTCGAGGCACTGGGCCACCGAGCAGTGCATGCCGGCGAAGCTCTTCCGTTCCACGGAACCCAGGATAGAGGGTTGCATCATAGAACGCAATCCTCTACGGTGAGTTCCATGACGGAATCCACTCTCTCGTCCTCTGCGCCCGGCGGGCGGAGCACGTTCGCTGCCGGCGCCGGACTGCATCCCGGCGACAGCGACCTGGACTGGACGCTGGTCCGCGCGACCAAGCTGGTCAACGACCCGGGGACAGGCGAGTACCGGGTGCGGGCCGACTTCCCGCCGCCCGGCGGCGGCAAGATCGCCCGTGCTGACGTGGCGCACTTCATCGACACCGCACTCACCTCGGCCAGCTACATCCGCGAGTCGCCGGCCCTCGCCTACTGACCCGCGGCACCGACCGGGTTCTGCCCCGGGACCCCAGCGTCGATGCCGATTTGAGGCCCGCCGGCGGGCCAAACATCGGCATCGATCTTGATAGCTGGCGGCACGCCAGCTCTAGCGTCGTATTCCGAAGCCTTCACCAGCGGCGTTCCTGACGAAGGAGTCCTGATGCCCCAACGCATGCGCGCCATTCTCCAGCAGGCTTTCGGCGGTCCCGAGGTGCTGCAGCTCGCCCAGGTAGACCGGCCGGCGCCGCTGGCCACCGAGGTGCTCGTCCGCGTCACGGCCGTGGGCGTGAACCCGGTGGAGCCGATCATCCGGTCCGGCCAGTTCCCGCTGATCGGCCAGCCGCCGTTCATCCTCGGCTGGGACATCTCCGGGGTGATCGAGGACCTGGAAGGCGTCACCCGGTTCGACGTCGGCGACGAGGTGTACGGGATGCCGTTCTTTCCGCGCGCGGCCAGCGCCTACGCGGAATACGTGACGGCGCCATCGCGCCAGCTCGCCCGCAAGCCGGCCAGCCTTTCCCACGCCGAGGCCGCCGCCCTGCCGCTGGCTGGTCTCGCCGCCTGGCAGAGCTTGGCCGACACCGCCCAGCTCGCCGCCGGCCAGCGGGTCCTGATCCACGGCGCCGGGGGCGGGGTCGGGCACCTGGCCGTGCAGATCGCCAAGGCCCGCGGCGCCTACGTAGTTGGTACGGCCAGCGCAGCCAAGCACGACTTCGTCCGCAGCCTCGGCGCCGACGAGGTCATCGACTACCAGGCGTCTGACTTCGCCTCCGTGGCCCGCGACATGGACGTGGTGCTCGACTCCGTCGGCGGCGACATCGCCCGCCGCTCTATCGGCGTGCTGCGCCCTGGCGGGTTGCTGGTCACCATCGTGGGCCGCCGCGACGTCGACCTGGCCGCCCGCACCCGAGCCGCGGGGCGCCGCTTTGCCGGGATCTCCGTCGAGCCGGACTACCCCGGTCTCGAAGCCCTGGCTCAGCTCGCTGATTCCGGAAAGCTTGGCGTCCATCTCCAGGCGATCCTGCCCCTGGCCGAGGGGGCCAAAGCCCACGAGCTCCTTGAGTCCGGCCACACCACCGGCAAGATCGCGCTCACGATCTAGCTAGAATCCTGCGGTCAACGTGCGGTCAAAAGGATCTTGAGCGCCAATGGACGCTGACGTGTCGGCGCGACACGCCTCGAACACTTGTACGGTTATCCATCGGATCGCGATCCGGGAATGGTGCCACTGGTAGTCGGAGAGGCGGTGGATTGCATCTGTAGATGCAATCTAGATACAATGCTGGTATGTCTACATCGACTGTCGGGTTCGCGGTGGCGGATGAGGACCAGGAGCGTCTGGCTCGTCTGGTGGAGCATTTCGGGGGCGGTAACCGGTCGGCGTACCTGCGGGCGACGCTGCCGGTGATGGAGTCGCTGGCTCGGGCGGAGCGGCTGCGCGAGCTCCAGGCGCGCAACGCGGAGCGGGCGGCGGCGGCCGGCCAGGATTATGAGTCGTTGCTGACGGAGATCCGCCATGCGTACAAGAGCGGAACGCCCGAGCATTGAGTGTGCCGGGGCCGGTCGCGGTGCCGGTCGTGTTCGACGTGAATGTGCTCGTGCTGGCGGTTGCTGCCGGTGAGTCGCCCTTCCGGAGCTGGCCGTCACCACCGCCCACATCGGGGAACCCGAGCGCGGACTGCCTCGGCGTTATCAACGACGCAGCGGAGTTCGCTCTGTGGCTCTCCCCGCACATTCTGGTCAACACCGGCCGGGTGCTCGCCACGGTACTCAAAACCCCTGACGAGGAGGTGGATGAGTACCTGCAGGTGCTGGCTGAGATGGCCGGAGCGTCCGGGGGTGGGGTCACCGAGCCACCGCAGTCCGTCGGCGACTGCCCGGACTGGGAGGACAACCGGATCCTGGACCTGGCAGCGGCGGTGGGCGCGTTCCTCGTCGTGTCCGCAGATGTGGACTTGACCAGCATGTCGCCATGGCGCGGCCGCCCGATCATCGAACCGCCTCAGTTCGCGTCCATGGTCGACGCCTCCCGCCGGGCACGCAGGCGGCACAGGTGAATCGTGCCGCCCGCATGTACGAGCCGGTGGGGTTGGCCGCCTCCATCTTCACCCAGACCTCGGCGCAGCTGTCATCGGCCATGCGTGCCAGCCGGACCACGGCCGTGCCCCCGATAGCCGAGATTCCGCCCGGACGGTCCGCTAGAAGCGAGGCCGGTGGCGTCAGTTGCCGCAGAGTGGGCATCGCCGGGCTCATGCGGTCCATGAGCACCGAGCCCAGCGTCCGGTCTTGCTCGCATCGCAGAACGAGAGCCTGTGGCCGTCGAGCACGCGGACTGGGCTCTCGTCGCGCCCGACTGCCATGGCAGTCGCCAGGGAAGGTGGCCGGCGCAGCGTGACCGCTACCGGGCCACCGGTGCAGGCAGCGATAAGCCCGCTTACGTAGCCGCCGTTGCCGCTGTCCAGCGGGCCGCAGGAGCGGGGGGCAATGATGAGGGAATCAGTCATGCCAGTAGTCCCTTCACTGCAGCCGTAGCGGCAATGGACTGGTCAGGGTCGGGTGACTGCGGGATGAGGTTGAATTCCGTGCAGCCCGCAGCGGTGTAGGGCGCGAGGAACTCGGCGACGTCGTCGGCGGTGCCGTAGGGACAGTAGCGCTCGAAACGCTCGAACGGCAGATGGTAGAAGGTCTCCATCGCCGGCGCAAGGCAGGCGCGAGCCGCCTCTTTGGAGTCCGCCAGCCCGCACCACACCTGCATAGCGTGATGGGCCGGCGGGTCCGGCCGGCCCGTGCGGGCGGCCTCCTTTGCCGCCATCTCGACGGCGTCGGCGAAACGCCGGGGCGAGTTCCATATGCCAAGCCAGCCATCGCCGAGCCGACCTGCCCGCTTGATCGCCACGTCTGAGCGGCCTCCGATGATGATAGGAATCGCTGCAGCAGGTGCGGGGGTGATGAGCGCTTCATCGAGGTCGAAGAACGTGCCGTGGAAGGTGATCGCTGTGCCCGTCAGGAGCTGGCGCAGGACGGTGAGGCATTCGTTCATCCGCAGACCCCGGGTGGCTGGGTCCACCCCGCAGACCGAGACTTCGTGGCGGTCCTCACCGCCTATCCCGACTCCGAATGTGAGCCGCCCGAGAGCGATCCGGTCGATGTCTGCGAGCTGGCGCGCCACAAGAACAGGATGGCGCAGCGGCAGCAAGTACACGCCACTGTAGATGGGCAATGTGGGATGGAGCATTGCCAGCGCGGTGGCCTGCACGAGCCCATCGAACCCGGCGCCGGCAAAACTCACATGATCTCCGCAGCAGACATGGTCGATGCCCGCCTCGCCGACCCGCGCCAAGAATGCCCTGGCGGTCTCCGGGCCCTGCGCGAGCAGGTCGAAGGGCGCGAACATGCCGACCCGAGCTGATGCAGCCACGCGCCCTCTTGCGTCCGCCGAACCCGCCGTCGGGCTGATTACTGCCTCGCCGCTCATGTCGTCAAGCTCTCATTCGTTGCCTCTGAAGAGGATGGCCTAACCCACGCGCCTGGCCGGGTCCGCCCGGATCGGGCCAAAGGACAGGATCAGCGCGGGCACGCAGGTCATACAAGATCTGCAGGTCTCGCCGGGGTACAGCTTCAGGTCACGTTCCTCCCGGCCTACGCGCTGGACCGCTGGTGGGCTTCAATGCATGCCGAAGCTAAGGCCCGCTGCGTTCGCGCAGCGTTCGGGGGCGTCCGCCCACGTCAGGGCGTCGGGAGAACGCCAGCAGCGGTGGGGCGAGCGCCAGAGCATAGGAGGGGCGACCGTCGTCGAGGACCTCGATGACCCGTGACGGACCAAGCCGTCCTTTCTGGCCGGCGAGCAGACCATGCTGGCGTCATGGCATGAGTTCCACCGCGCGACCCTGCTGCTCAAATGCGACGGGGTCGACTCAGCAGGTTCAGCCGTCAGGCCGCTGGAACCCGAAGCTGTTCCTCGCGGATTTGGGGCAGGACTTTGCGCGCAACGGCGTGCAGTTTTAGGCTCTTTAAAAGATGACGATTCGCCATGGGTTTCGATGGCTGGGCCCTCGCCTCGATGGGGAGTCTCATGTCCAGTCTGTCTACTCGGGCGACGCGGCTTGCCACCGGCGCCACATGCCGCCCTGTCAAGCACGGCTCTGCCAGTCTCGGCGCCAGTAGGTCCGCCCCGCTGAAGCCGGGAGTCCAGCAGCTGGCCACGATCGTCATAGCCACGTCTCCTCCGCCGTCAAGGAGATGTACCTCCACCGCCTCGCGGAGGCGCTCGCTGCCGGGCCAGGAGATCGACCCCTGGGCGCAGGTCCGTGACTTCGGCCGCGCAATCGCCTACACGCGGACCCGCCCGGAAGTGGGCGTCGACCGCATCGGAGTGCGGGGCTCCAGCTACAGCGGTGGCGATGTGCTCGAACTCAGGGGATCGACAATCGCGTTAAGTGCCTCGCCGCCCAGTCACCGCTGGTCAACGGCACCCGCAACACCCAGCGCCGTGCGCCAGGACTTCCTGGCGCCCAAACCACGCAGCCATGCAGCAAGACCGCGCCACCCGCTTCCGCGGCGAGCCGCCGGCGATGGCGCCCTTGGTCGACCCCGGCCCTATGGCCGTCTCGGCCCCGCCCACCCCCGTGACTGGTTCCTCGAGCACCTGGGCCCGGCACGGTAGGGACGACGAATCGCAGGAACTGTCAGGAGGAGGCGAGAGTCATGTCTCGTAGGTTCAGGACCGCGCTGTCGGTGGTCGTCGTGCTGAGCATGTCGATCTGGGGGCAGGTGTTTGCGAGCTCCGAACCGGGCGCACAGGCGGGGGCTCGAGCGGCCGCGCCCCCCGCGATCTCCTCGGCCGGAACCCCGGAACTGTCCACGAGCAGCCGGCTGCAGGACCGCCGCGAGGTTGCGGCTGGGACGCGGGCCTACTCGATCGGCTTCGAGGACGGGCGGTTCTACGCCAACGGCTGGCACATCACGGGCGAGATGGGCGGCGTGTGGACACCGCCGTTGAAGCTCGTCGACGGGGTGTGGTTCGGGCTCGACGGCCAGTGGGTCGGACCCGCGACGAAGTTCTCGAGCGGGTGGGGCTACACGCGCTACGATCTGCCGGACACCGCGGGCCTGAAGCTCGAGCGCACGGACTTCGCGCCCGACGGGCGCCGCGGTGTGCTGTTCGGTCTCAAGATCACCAACCCGGGGGCGGCGCGGACCGCCAAGCTGTCCGTCGACGCCCACTCCGAGCTGATGGGGCAATATCCGTGGGGGTTCACAGGCGTCACGCCCAACGCCAGTGACAACATCCCCGACAAGGGCAGCTACGACGGCCAGAGCCTCGTGTTCACCGACGACGGGGCGCTGCCCGGGGCCCCGATGCACCATTACGCAGCGCTCGTGGGCACCGCGTTGAAGCCCGACTCGGGCGCGATCGGCGACCAGTTCTGGGGCGCGCAGCCCGGTCACCGCTGCACAGGCACCGAGCCGGGTGCGCCCGCTGCGCCCAAGCCGTCGCAGTGCGACGACGGCCCGTTCGGCCGCGGCACCGGTGGCGAGCTGACCTACACGCTCTCCCTCCCGGCCGGCGGCTCGAAGACCGTGTGGCTGGCAGTCGCCGGTTCGGACAAGGGCCTGGCGCCGGCGCAGCAGGAGCTGACCCGGGTGCTGCAGGACCCCGCCGCGCAGCTCGCCGCGAAGATTGCCTCCCGCGAGCGGCTCTCGCAGATGACCAAGCTCTCGCTGCCGGGCGACCCGCTGGTGCAGAACGCGATCGACTGGGGCAAGCAGAACCTCGCCGACCTCACGCAGAGCGCCCAAAATCTACAGATCCGCTGGACTAACCAGGGCAAGCAGTTCCCACCGCCGCTGGGCACCGTGCCCGAGGCGACGTGGATCGGCGCCGGCTTCCCTGACTACCCCTGGATCTTCGGGACCGACGCGGAATACACCGCGTTCGCCGCGGTCTCACTGGGCCAGTTCCAGGCCATCGAGGGGCATCTCCGCGCCCTGCGCGATATCTCCGACATCCTCAACGGTGGCTCGGGCGTGGTAGTGCACGAGGCGGTGTCCGACGGCTCGATCTGGTTCGGGCACGACTCGCGCCACGTGAACGCCGACGGCAGCACCACATACGACTTCAACACCGACGAGACGGTCAAGTTTCCGAGCGCCGTCGCGCTGATCTGGCGGTGGACCGGTGACAACCGCTTCCGCGACGAGATGTACAACTTCACGGTGCGCAACCTGCGCTACGTCGTGCGCAACCTGGATGCCGACCATGACGGCTGGCCCGAGGGACTCGGCAACGTCGAGCGCACGGGCATGGGCCCAGAGAAGCTGGACAACACCGTCTACTTGATCCGCGGCCTCTACGACCTGGCCGATATGGCCCGCTCCAAGCACGACGGGGCCACGTATGCGTGGGCGAGCAACCTCGCCCGCAATCTACAGCAGCGCCTCGACGGCACCTGGTGGTACGCCGCCGCGCAGCAGTACGCCGACTCCCTGAACGATCCGGGCAACATCCAGTCCTTCCAGAAGCACTGGATCGGCCAGACGCCCATGGAGGCGGAGCTGCGCGTCAATGGGCAGACGGTGCCTGGCCTGGCCCCGTTCGACCACGGGAACACGGCGCTGGCGGGGCGGGAAAACGCCTGCTACAGCGGCGATCACCCGCTCAACCCCGGGCTGTTCCACACGGCCTGCGGCGGCGGAGCCAACGGCCTGGGCGAGAAGGTCATCTTCGGCCTGACGACGTCGATCCAGTCGATCGGTGAGGGCAACTACGGTCGGCTGGGCCCGGGACAGCAGCAGCGCTACGTCCACGCGCTCGCTGAGACGATGTTCTCTGAGCCCGCCACAGGCGGGACGCCGGACGAGCAGCCGGGAGCGATGCCGGAGATCTTCCCGTCGCCGGACCAGGGCGCGAACATCGACCGCTGTTGGACGTGCCGCTCGATGTTCATGCAGGCGTGGGGCAACTACGGCACCGCGTGGGCCGTCGTGCACCAATGGCTGGGCGTGCGGCCCGACCTCGGCCGTCAGCTTGTCGAGTTCGTCCCGCAGGTGCCGCAGGGCCAGACCTCGGTGCAGGGACAGGACATCCGGCTCGGCGGCGGGTCCGCCGACGTGCTGGCCACCAACACCGGAGGCCGCTACCGCACGGAGATCGACATCACAAAGGGCGTGGGCGCCGACGAGGTCGTCATCGGCAGCACCCTCCCGAGCGGCGCGCGGCCCACGGTCGTCGTGCTCGACGGGCAGCCCGTGCACAACTATCAGATTCTCCAGACCAACCGCGGGACCGAGGTGACGGTGTCGACCACCGCGGGGCACCACACGCTGACCATCACGGCCTGACCTAGGCCTCCTTCCGGCTCACGGAGCCGCCGGCGGGGACAGCCGGCGGCTCCGTGAGATCGCGGCAGCTGAGCTTCTAGGTGACCGCGGTCTCCAGGCATTGGCTACGCACGAGGTGGGCGCCAGTGAGTCGAGCGGTCAAGTGGCTGGCCACCGTGGTGGCGTCGGCAGTGACACGACGCTGGCCGGTGTAGCTGGCATCACCGTGCAGGTTCGTGCCTGCGTCCTGGCTGGTGCGAGCCATCCGTGAAATAACGAAGCCTATGACGCAATGGGGCCGCAGCGGGCAGAGGGGCACAGCCGCGGCGCGATGGTGGGCGCACCGCGGCTGGCCGATGCAGGGCGCGGCGGGGCAGGAACCGCCGCCCGGCTCAGCGCGGCATTGCTGCGCGCGAAGTTCACCGCCGCCAGTGCTTCTCCTGCCGCGCCGGCCCTTGATGCGGCCGATGCGAATCTGGGCCAGCCGGTGACTCCATCGGCGTCGCGACCTGCCTGGTACCGGCTTCGCGCCACATTCCGCCGGAACCTGGCCGGGTACCTGGTGATCGCCTTGATCGTAGGACTCATCGGCGGAGTGGCCATGGGCAGCGTGGCCGCTGCCCGCCGGACCCAGTCGGCCTTCCCACGGATCCTCGCCGCGAGCAACCCGTCCAACCTCGATGTGGATCCCGGCCCGTACAGCGCCCGTACGGTTGACCAGATCTCGCATCTGCCGCGGGTGCGGTCGGCCGAATCGTACGTGGCCCTCAACGGCCTGCGCGCGCTGCCGTCTGGATTCGCTGACCTGCGGACGTCGTTCAACCAGCAGGTGGAGATGGTCGGCTCGCTGGACGGTCTTTACTTCAACCAGGACCGCGTCATCATCACCAGCGGCCGGCGCGCCGACACTAGGCGACCCGGCGAAGTAGTCATCAGCGAGCAGACGGCCCGCCGTTTCGGCCTTCGCATCGGCCAGTCGCTGACGGTCAACCTCTACACCGGTCAGCAGGCCAGCGACCCGGGCTTCAATCCCATGACCAGGTCGCCGGTCCACCGCGTCCGGCTCGCGATCACCGGCATTGGCGTGTTCACCGACGAGGTTGTCCAGGATGACATCGACCGGATCTACCGGATCCTGACAACCCCCGCGCTGACCAGGCAGGAACTCCGCTGCTGTGCTGCCTACGTCTGGACCGGCCTGCGGCTCGCCCGCGGCGACCGCGATGTGGCGCTGGTGCAGCGGGAGTTCGGCAAGCTGCTCCCGCCCGGAGCCACGGGGGTCTTCCGTGTCACCTTGATCGTCGAAGGCCAGGGAGAGCGGGCGGTCCGGCCGGAATCCGTCGCTGCTGGCATGTTCGGCCTGATCGCCGCGCTCGCCGCGCTTGTCCTGGCCATTCAAGCGATCCGCCGCAACATTCTCGGCGGCGGTGATGCGCGCGCCATCCTGCGGGCGGTGGGTGCAAGCCCGCTGACCGTCACCCTCGACGCCTCCCTCGGCGTCATCGGGGCGATCGCCGCTGGGACCCTGCTGGCGGTCGCGGTGGCGATAACTGCCTCCCCGCTGGCCCCGGTTGGATATTTGCACCGGCTCGAGCCCAATCCTGGCATTTCGATCGACTGGATCGTTCTCGGTGCAGGCGCGATGTTTCTTCCTGTTCGCTCTATCCGGCGCAACAGCAATGCTGGCCTATGGCGAAGTGTCGGCCCGCTCCCAGCGGCGCAGCGAGTCCACCCGCCCGTCGACCGCGGCGGCACTGACAACGGCACGGAGTTTTCCGGCCACGGCGACTGTAGGGATCGGC
>DASWFT010000078.1:0-6150 GCA_036394075.1 Streptosporangiaceae bacterium | reverse complement strand
CGAAACCCGGCAAGCCCGGCCCCGGACGCCCGCCCGGCTCCAGGAACCGGCATCCGGCCACCCGCCACGACGTGGGCAAGACCACGACCAAGAAGAAGACGAGCAAGACCGCACAGAACCAGACAGGTTAAACGGCAAGCTTAGTGGGTGACGCCGTAAGTTCCTCTGGGGTGAGCCGGGGTCACGGGCCTGGTTCGTGACCGAGTCCGGTGAGGTGGACGGTGCAGGCGGTGTCGAGGGCTTCTTGCGGGGTGCCGGCCGGGAGCCCGGTGCGCAGGACGGCATCCTGGTAGCGGTTGCTGACGGCGGAGTAGATCGCGAAGCCGAAGGAATGAGCCGAGCCGCCGTAGCGCAGACGGCATAGCGGTATGCGCTGGCCGTCGCGGAGCACGCCGGTGATGTAGCCGAATGCGCCGCGGTAGGTGACCTGGACCCGGGTGAGCTGTGGCCAGTGCCGTTCGGCGTGGTCCAGCAGCCGCAGGGTGATCGAGTTGCGGGTGGATTCCGGGATTACGGCCATGGGCTCTCATTGTGCCGCGCGGCACCGTGCTGCCCGTTATGATCACTGGCCCGGGGAGCAGGTCACATCCAGGTGATGATCCCGGAGGCGCCATGCCGCGGTACCGCGCGGTGCCGGTCATGCTGAGTGCTGGTGAGCGCAAGGTCTTAAAGAAACGTGCCCGCGGGGCCAAGACCGCCTACCGGGACTGGCTGCGGGCGCAGATCGTGCTGGCTGCTGGCCGTGGCCGGGCCAGTGCCCGGATCGCGGCGGACCTGCACGTCAGTGTGGACACGGTCCGCAAGTGGCGGGGCCGGTTCGCCGGCCGCGGCCTGGATGGCCTGGCGGACCTGCCCCGGTCCGGGCGGCCAAGGCGGATCAGCGCGCTGGAACGGGCCGCGGTGGTCGCGCTGGCCTGCCAGCTGCCCGCCGCCACCGGGGTGCCGCTGGCCCGCTGGAGCGGCCCTGAACTGGCCGCCGAGATCACGAAGGCGGGGCTGGCCAGCCCGATCTCGCCATCCTCGGTCCTGCGGATCCTGGCTGAGCACCCCATCAAGCCCTGGCAATACCAATCGTGGATCTACCCGCGCGACCCGGACTTCGCCGCCAAGGCCACCGTCATCCTCGACCTCTACCAGGGGTACTACCAGGGCAAGCGGCTACGGCCGGGCGACCGGATCATCTCGGTGGATGCCAAGCCCTCCATCCAGGCCCGCAGCCGATGCTGCCAGACCAGCCCGCCAGCACGCGGCCAGCCGATGCGCGTCGAGCACGAATACCAGCGCCAGGGTGCCCTCGCCCTGCTGGCCGCCCTGGACGTGCGCACCGGGAAGGTGCTCGCCTCTACCCCGGCCACTACCGGGATCACCCCATTCATGGACCTGATCGGCCAGGTCATGAAGGCCGCGCCCTACGCCAGCGCTCCCCGGGTGTTCGTGATCGTGGACAACGGCTCCGACCACCGCGGCAAGGCCGCCATCAGGCGGCTGGCCAAAGCCTGCCCGAACGCCATCATGATCCACACGCCGCTGCATGCGTCCTGGCTGACCAGATCGAGATTTTCTTTATCTGGAGCCTCCCGGCGGCTGTCCTTGACGTCCGCCACGCTCATTCGAGCGACTTGGTGGCTGCTTTGTAGACATGGTTATCTGCCGCTTCATCCAGCACGTCGATGAAGTGGAGAAACCATGCAGGTGCAGCGGGTAGTGATCCCCGCCTCCGGGGTGGAGTCGTGGACTGTCCTGGGCGATGATGACATCCCATTCGGCCCGGCCGAGCGGTGGCTGGCTTACCTGACCGATATTGAACGGTCACCCAGCACGGTGAAGGCGTATGCCCATGATCTGAAGGACTTCCTGGTGTTCCTCGCCGGCCGGGGCGTGGACTGGCGGGAGGTGCGGCTGGAAGACCTCGGCGAGTACGTGGCCTGGCTGGCGTTGCCGCCCGCCGGGCGCGACGGCACGGTGGCGGTGCTGCCGTCGGCGGGACCGCACGTGGGTGCGGCGACGGTGAACCGGAAGCTGGCGGCGCTGGCTGCCTTCTACGCCCATCAGGCGCGGCACGGCGCTGATGTCGGCGAGTTGCTGACCACCTGGCAGGCCGGCGGGCGCAGGAACGGCGGGTTCCGGCCGTTCTTGCACCATGTGAGTGCCGGCAAGCCGCAGGCCCGCCGGATCATTGCCCTGAAGCCGCCGAAGAAGCTGCCGCGGGTGGTGACCGCCGCGGAGATGCAGGCCATCCTGGATGCCTGCGAGCACCTGCGGGACCGGCTCTTGCTGGCCATTTTGTGGGACGCCGGCGTTCGGATCGGCGAAGCGCCCGGGCTCCGGCACGAGGACATCGCCGTGGCCGGGCGGGAGGTCACGATCGTGCCGCGCGCCAACGGCAACGGGGCGCGGTCGAAGGGCCGCGATCCGCGGACCATCCCGGTCCGTGCCCAGGTCATCCGGCTTTACGGTGATTACCTGGCCACCGGGTACGGCGACCTGGACTCCGACTACGTGTTCGTGAACCTGTTCGCCGGGCCGCGCGGGCAGGCGTGGACCTATGCCGCGGCCTACGACCTGGTGCTGCGGCTGCGCGAGCGGACCGGCCTGGATTTCGATCCGCACTGGTGCCGGCACGCTTTTGCTACGAGATCGCTTCGGGACGGGGTGCCGGTCGAGGTGGTGTCCAGGCTGCTCGGCCATTCCTCGATCACCACCACGGTGTCCGTCTACGGGCATCTGACCGCGGAGGACGCCCGTTACGCGCTGGAGGCCGCGGGCTGGTTCACCGGTGCCGGGGTGACCTTGTGACGGACATCTCCGGGATCACCCAGGCGGACCGGGCCTGGTGGCAGCAGCGAGCGGCCGCCGAGCTCGGCTCGATCCTGCACCAGAACCCGGATCTGCCGTGCATCGGCTGGACGGTCGGCCCGGCAGGGTCGGTCCTGGCTGGCCACGTCAACGGCCTGGCCCCGGCCGCGCAGGTGCGGGCCGTGTTCGATTCCTGGCGCCATGCGCTGGTGCTGGAGGACTACCGCGAGCACCGGGGCGGCGGCGGGACGGCGTTCCTGCACGCCGCGGCCCGCCGGAATCAGGTGAGGATCCGGCTGACAGCCACCGTCTTCGGCGATGAGCCTGAGGCCGGGCAGTGAGCCCCCGTGATCAGGGCGCTGCTGCGCTGTCTGGCAGCGGATGCCGGCCGGGCCGCCCGGCGGGGCTGCTGGAGAAGCTGATCGCGGCGGTCCGGCCAGAGTTCCGCACCGACGTGCTGGTATTCGACCCGCGAGACCCGGTGTTCGGCGGTCCTGCCTGCGCTGCCGGCTGTCAGCGGCCCGCGCGCAGGCGGGGCCTGTGCCCGGGTCATTACGAGCGGTGGCGGGTCGCGGGGAAACCGGACCTGGCGGAGTTCGCCGCCGCCACGCCACCGGACATGGTCGCCTGCCGCCAGCTTCCCGCATGCGAGATCACCGGCTGCCTTTACGGGCAGACAGCCCGCGGCATCTGCGAACGCCACCGGCGGCAGTGGCAGCGCGCCGGCTGCCCGGAGCTGGTGTCCTGGCGCGCATCCGCGCCGCCGCCACCCTCACCCAGGCCGGCTACCTGCCGGATGGGCCACTGCGACCTGTGGGCGTGCCCGTCGTCGCTGTTCTGCCGCAGCCATCACGTGCGGTGGAACAAGCACGGGCGGCCCGACGCGGACCAGTTCGCCATCTCCTGCCAGGACGCTGGGCGTGGCGCCGAGCGCATCGACCTGCGGCAACTGCCCGGGACGCTGCGGCTGGAGGTGCAGTACGTGCTTCAGGGCCGCCGGGATGAGCAGCGGGCGCCGCTCGTCCCGGCCACGGTCCAGCGGATCCTCGGTGACCTGGCCGCCACCGGGGTGACATCGCTGCTGGACCGGCCCGAACCCGCCTGGGAGCAGTTCGGGCCACGCCGGGGACGAGGATGCGGATGGCGCGCCTTTGCCCTGGACGCCCACCAGCGCATCGAGGCACTCGCCGTCGGCAGCGGCTGGGACATCGAATACCCGCGAGATGCCTGGCGGCTGCGCAACCTGGGCATCACCAGCGCGACCGCGACGATCCGCTTCGGGAAGATCCCCCAGACCTGGCTGAAGGATCTGGCCAGGCGCTGGAGCCGGTGGCGGCTGGCAGCCGGCACCGAGGCAAGCGGCGTGGCCGCCGGAGTCCGGGCGATCACCCGCCTCGGCGTCTTCCTGGCATCCCCGCCGGTCACAGCCAGCCAGCTCGCCCACCTCGACCGCCAGCTCCTGGAACGCTACCTGGCCGGCCTGCACGCCGAATACGCCGGACGGCAGGCCCACATCCACCACCTCAGCGCCCTCAACGGCTTCTTCACCGCGATCCGGCGGCACGGCTGGGACGACACCCTCCCCGCCAGCACGGCCATCTACCCCGAGGACTGGCCAAAGCAGCCCAGGCGCCTGCCGCGCGCCCTCGCCGCGCAGATCGCGGCCCAGCTGGAGACAAGCGCCGCCCTGGACCTGTGGGACAACCCGGCCTACCAGCTGATCACCTTGATCCTGATCCGCTGCGGCCTGCGGGTCGGCGACGCCGCCAGGCTCCCCTTCAGCTGCATCGTCACCGACGCCGACGGCGCCCCTTACCTGCGGTACTACAACCATAAGATGAAACGGGAGGCGCTGGTCCCCCTCGATGAGGAACTGCGCCAGCAGATCAGCGACCAGCAGCAGCGGACGCTGCGGCGCTGGCCAGCCGGCCCACCGGTCTTGTTCCCGCGGCCGGCCAGCAACCTCGGCGGGCACGTGCCGATCCGCAGCTCGACCTACCGCACCGCGATGGGCCGCTGGCTGGCACGCTGTGACATCCGCGACGAGCACGGCCAGCCGGTCAAGCTGGTCCCCCACCAGTGGCGGCACACCCTGGGAACCGCCTTGATCAACAAAGACGTGCCGCAGGAAGTCGTCCGGCGGATACTCGACCACGAGTCCCACGAGATGACGGCCAATTACGCCCGGCTGTCCGACGCCACCATCCGCCGGCACTGGGAAGCCGCCCGCAAGGTCAACGCCAAAGGCGAAGACGTAACGCTCGACCCAGACGGGCCGCTCGCCGAGGCCGCCTGGGCCAGGCAGCGTCTCGGCCGGGCGACGCAAGCCCTGCCGAACGGCTTTTGCGGACTTCCGCTGGCCAGGACCTGCCCGCATGCCAACGCCTGCCTGACCTGCCCGCTCTTCGTCACCACCGCCGAGTTCCTGCCCCAGCACCGTGCTCAGCACGCCACCACGCTTGAGATCATCTCCGCGGCCGAAGCTCGCGGTCAGACGCGGATGGCACAGATGAACCGGCAGGTCGCCGGCAACCTCGAAAAGATCATCACTGCCCTGGAAAACGATGAAGAAGGAACCCCCGAGATGGCCGCAGATGCGCCCTGACAACACCGCGCCAATCATCGCCGCGGCCAGGCACCGGCACGAACTGACGCGTGCCAGAGCGATCCAGGCGATCCGCGAACTCGACCACGCCGGGAGCCTCGTAACCTTCGCCGGCGTCGCTGGCCAGGCCGGGATCTCCCGGTCCTGGCTCTATTCCCAGCCCGACATCCGCGCCGAGATCGCCCGCCTCCGGGACGCCACCAGCAGGTCCGGCCCAGCGCCGATCCCGGCCAGCCAGCGCGCCTCCGACGCCTCACTGCTTCGCCGCCTGGAAGCCGCCCACGCCGAACGAACCCGCCTCCTGGAAGAACGCACACAGCTCCGCGAGGAGAACGCCCGGCTCCGCCGGCAGCTCGCCATCGCCCTCGGCGGACAGCGGCAGGCCGGGACCGGCGGCTTCCAGCCACTATCCTGACCCGTCACCATCCGATAACGATCAGACCCCTCATGCTGGACCCCGAGACCTTGCCGCGGACGCGTCCAGGTCACCGTCCTCGACGCGTCCGCCCAGGTCAACGCGACCACAGACTGCCAGGCTCAAGATAATCTTCTTCTCGATCATCCAGAAAAAGGTCATCTCACCCAACGACTTCGCCAGCCCCGGCGACCTGTCCGGCACACTGCTCGCCTTCGTTGACCGCTACAACCAGACCGCCCGGCCATTCAACTGGAAATTCACCGCCGCAGACCTCGCCCGGCTCCTCGAACGGATCAGCGCCCGCGAAGAACCTCCCGGCAAGCCGGCCAGC
>DASWFT010000077.1:0-27394 GCA_036394075.1 Streptosporangiaceae bacterium | reverse complement strand
CTGGCCAAGGCCGCCGCCAAGCGCACCGAGGGCAACCTTCCCGTGCACAGCCTCGACAGCCTGCTCGCCGACCTGGCCACCATCTGCCTCAACCAGATCCAGCCCGCCGACCCCGCCCTGCCCAGCTTCCGGCTCGTCACCGCCCCCACCACGCTCCAGCGGCAGGCCCTCGACCTGCTCGGCGTCAGCCACCGCCTCGGCATCGCGTAGTCAGCAGCCCACCCCGCACCACCCCAAAACCCCAGGTAAACGGCCACACGCACGGATCACTGGGGGGAACTTCGGGCTAGCCGTAGCCGTGGGGCTGGGCGGCCGGGACCGCAAACCCGGAGCCCCGGCCGAGCGGGCCCGGGTGAACATCACCCGGGCCATCCGGGCCACCCTTTCACGGATCCGCGCCCACAGCCCCGCCCTCGCCGACCACCTCGACGCCACCATCCACACCGGCGCGTTCTGCGCCTACACGCCCGACCCGCGAGCCCCGATCACGTGGCACACCTGACCGCCGGATTCAGGTGTCCCGTTCATCACCGGTGAACAACCGTTCCCCATTCGGTTACGCCTCCCATCTGAGCCAGACCTCGCGCAGGAGCAGCTCCCCGCGGGGCTGGAAGAAGGGAGGGGTCATGCGTCGACTATCGTTCACCGGGGTATGCCTCACGCCGCTACTGTTGCTACTCGGTACCGCCGGAACGCCCGCAGTGGCTAGCACTTCGGTGCCGGTCACGATCCAGGACACGTTCATCATCGGCCCGTTCACCGGCACGTGGTCCGCGTCGGGCGGGATCAACGACTCAGGCACCCTTACTGAGCCAACGGACTTCCGTGTCGGCGTGGGCGCGGGCGGCTTCGGCCAGGTCCACCTCGTGCGTGTCATGACCGGATCAAAGGGCATTATCACCCTGGTCGAGGACAATTCGCTGACGGTAGAGCCGGACGGCACCATTGTTGGCACCGGCCATTGGGCCGTCATCGCCGGAACCGGGGCCTACGCGGAGTTGCACGGGCAGGGCACCGATCGCGGGGTCGCTGTCAAGGGTGTCGTGACGGAGACACTCACCGGCAGCGTTCACTTCGACTAGGGCGTGTCCCGTGATCTTGATGCCGGTTTTGATACGGCCGCTCATATGAAAGGGGGAAGGCATGAAATCGTTGCTCCGAGCCGGCTTGACCGGCGTTGTGATCATGGCCACGCTGCTCTTCGCGTCTCCGGCCTGGGCGACCTTCCCGGGGACCAACGGGCGGATCGCCTTCGCCGCGCTGCCGACGCCGGACGCACCCGGCAAGCAGATCGGCCGACGGCGGCAATGACTGAGTCAGCGCCCGGCGGGCGCCAGGAGCCACGACGAGGCGATAGGGGTGCTGGGGTTCAGGAAGGGAGGAAGGGGGGTCAGGCACCGCGCCCGTCGCGGCGCCGCCGATCATCCATCAGCGCGGCCATCTCCGCGCCTGAGGTCACCTCTCCGGCCGCGACCGCTGCATCGGCCTCCCGGATCTCGGCGATGGCCTGCGGGTCCGAAAGCAGCTCAAGGGTCGCCTCGATCGACTCCAGGTCCTCGGCTGACATCAGGACAACGTACTCGCGGCCATTGCGGGTGATATGAACCCGCTCATGGGTACGGTCAACCTCGTCGGCTATCTCCGAGAGACGGGCCTTGACTTCAGAGAGCGGCATTGTGCTCATAGACTAAAATTCTAGTCCATGATCCGCGGACCTGTCGATCCGCTTGGGCCGATCCGGCGAATCCCGAGTGTGCCTCCCTGTGCCGAGGTCGGCTGCGCCGGCCTCGCAGGTGACGCACTTCTTGCGATGATGAATGATCAGCGGGAGTTTATATACCGGGAGCTCATGGCGGAATACTGGCCGCGGCTGCATTATCCCGGGGCCCGATAAATAAAAATGGCCGCCAGCACTACGCGGTGTGCTTCCTGAAGGTAATGCTCGGCGGGTTTCAAATGGCATTTGATCATGTAGCGTATTTGTTATGGACAGAAATGCGCCGAATAGGAAATCGGGTGCTTCCGCTATCGACACCGCGGCCTTGGCGGCCTGCGGCAGCAGGTGGCCCGGCGATGGCGGTCGGCCGATCCGCTGTTGCCCGCGCCCGCCGATTCGCTGCTGGCTGTGGTCGGCGAGCCGCCAGACGGGTGCGACGGTCCGATGATCGTGCCGGGGCCCGGGGGGGCGGCCGGTGGCGGTGGGGACATGCAGACACGACCGGGTTCCGCCGGTGAGCTGAGCCGCGCTGATAGGTTTCACGCTCGTGGATGGCTGTCTGAGGGGACGGGCATGACCTGGGTGCTTTTCGACTTCGGGGGCGTGATCTGCTATCCGCAGCCCGACGAGGACCTGGCCCGGCTGGCCCGGGCCGCGGGCTGCACCGTGGCGGAGTTCGGCGATGCGTACTGGCCGTACCGCCTTGACTATGACCGCGCGGTGCTCGATGCGGCGGGCTACTGGCATCGCGTGGCGGGTAATCTCGGGCGCTCGTTCGACGAGGCCCAGATCGCGGAGCTGGCCAGCCTGGACATTGCCTCCTGGATGCACCTGCAGGAGGGGACCGTGGCGCTCATCGAAGACATGGCCGCGGCCGGTCACCGACTTGCGCTGCTGTCCAACGCGCCGGCCGATGTCGCGGAGGCAGTGAGCGGGCTGCCGGTCGCGGCGCATTTCGAGCACCTGATCTTCAGTTGCTTCCTGAAGTCGGCCAAGCCCGATCCGGAGTGCTTCAACGGCGCGCTGGCCGTGATGGGCGCCGAGCCTGCCGAGGTCGTCCTGGTCGACGACCGGGCCGACAACATCGCCGGGGCGGCCCGGCTGGGCATGGCCGTCGTGCTATTTACCGATCCCGGCGCGGCGCGAGCCGGATTGCTGCGGCACGGTGTCGGCAGCCAGCCGGCCGCTCAGTGATAGGGAAATATGACCGTTTAGTCATAATTAATCCTAATTGACAGCAGAAGCTGCGCGGCTTGACCCTACGTTGGTGTCTCTTCAGGAAACCCTCAGCGTAGGGTCGTAGTTGTGTTGGCCAGTCTGGTGGCCGCGGTGGTGGCCGCCCTCTGCTACGGGGTCGCTGCGGTTATGCAGGCAGTGGCGGTGCGTGCGGCCAGTCGCCGTCCGACGGACGGCCGGCCGTCAGGCAGCGCTCTCGGCGGTGTCGATCCCGGTCTTGTGGTGCGCATGCTGCACCAGTGGCGCTTTGTCGCGAGCCTCGGCCTTGACCTGATCGGGTTTCTGGCCCAACTTGTCGCGCTGCGGCGGATGCCGCTGTTCGCGGTGCAAGCGATGATCGCCGCGAACCTGGCGGTCACGGCCGTGTTCGCGTCCTGGCTGATCCACATCGAACTGGCGTGGCGTGAGTGGCTGGCGGTGGCCGGGGTCATCGTCGGGGTCGGGCTGCTCGGATCGTCGGCCGGCGCGGAGGGCGCGACGGGGATCAGCCCGGAGTTCAAGCTGGCGCTCATCGTCGCCGTCGCGGGCGTCGCCATCATTGGCGTGGCGGCCTCCCGGCTGCAGGGCCCGGCCCGCACGCCGGTTCTCGGCGGGATCGCGGGACTCGGGTACGGCATCCTGGCCGTCGCGGCCCGGGTGCTGCCCGGCTTCACACCGCATGAACTGGTGCGTGATCCCGCCGCCTACGCGCTCGCCGCGGCGGGGATCGTGTCATTCATGCTCTACGCGACTGCTCTGGAAGGCGGCAGCGTGACCGTGGCGACCGCCTCAGTCGTGCTGGTGGAGACCATCCCGCCGGCCATCGTGGGCGTCTTGTTCCTCGGCGACCACACGCGCCGAGGGCTCGCCGGTGTCGCCGTGCTCGGGTTCATCCTCGCCGTGGTCTGCGCGGTGGCACTAGCCCGGTTCGGCCAGACCGATGAGCAGGAAGAGGCGGCGGCGCAGGGTGGGCAGAGTCCGGCGACCGACGGCGAGCCGACCACCTCCCGGGTCATGTGAGCAGGGGCGGGGCGCACGGTGCAGACCTATTTTGTGTCGCTGCGCAGGGGAATATCGGTCGGCTGATATTCTGATGGTCCGTGGACCGGCGGGATTTCCCGCATCGCAACCGACCACGGGAGCCTTCAGTTGGCTGCGGCATCGCAATCATCACGGCAAGCTTCGACCAGGCATCTCTTCGTAACCGGAGGCGTGGCCTCCAGCCTCGGCAAGGGCCTCACCGCGTCCAGCCTTGGGCGACTCCTCAAGCTGCGCGGGCTGAGCGTCACCATGCAGAAGCTGGACCCTTATCTCAATGTCGACCCGGGCACCATGAACCCCTTTCAGCACGGCGAAGTGTTCGTCACCGACGACGGCACGGAGACCGACCTTGACGTGGGGCACTACGAGCGGTTCCTCGACACGCCGCTGAAGGGGTCGGCGAACGTCACCACTGGGCAGATCTACTCCAGCGTGATCGCCAAGGAGCGCCGCGGCGATTACCTCGGCGACACGGTCCAGGTCATCCCGCACATCACCAACGAGATCAAGTCACGCATCATGGAGATGGGCGGCCCCGCCGTGGATGTGGTCATCACGGAGGTGGGCGGCACCGTGGGCGACATCGAATCACAGCCGTTCCTTGAGGCGATCCGCCAGATCAGGCACGAGATCGGGCGCGATCGCTGCTTCTTCCTGCACGTGTCGCTGCTGCCCTACATCGGGCCGTCCGGCGAGTTGAAGACCAAGCCAACCCAGCATTCGGTCGCGGCGCTACGCAGCATCGGCATCCAGCCCGACGCGATCGTGTGCCGCAGTGACCGGCCGATCAGCGACGGGCTGAAGCGCAAGATCAGCCTGATGTGCGACGTGGACGAGGAGGCCGTGGTCTCGGCGGTCGACGCCCCATCGATCTACGACATCCCCAAGGTGCTGCACTCCGAGGGCCTGGACGCCTATGTGGTGCGGAGGCTGGGCCTGCCGTTCCGTGATGTTGACTGGAGTGACTGGGACGATCTGCTGCGGCGGGTCCACCGGCCTGCCCGCAGCGTCACGATCGCGCTGGTCGGCAAGTACGTGGACCTGCCTGACGCGTACCTCTCGCCCGCCGAGGCGCTGCGGGCGGGCGGCTTCGCCAACGACGCGCGGGTGAACATCCGGTGGGTGACCAGCGATGACTGCCAGACCCCTGAGGGCGCGGCGCGGCAACTCGAGGGCGTGGACGGTGTGCTCGTCCCAGGTGGCTTCGGCGTTCGCGGCATCGAGGGCAAGGTTGGCGCCATCCAGCACGCACGCACCCATGGCATCCCGCTGCTCGGTCTGTGCCTGGGCCTGCAGTGCATCGCCATCGAGGCCGCCCGCCACCTGTCCGGGCTACCCGACGCCAACAGCGCCGAGTTCGACCCTGAGACGCCACACCCGGTCATCGCCACCATGACCGACCAGGAGGACGTCGTCGCGGGAGAGCGGGACATGGGGGGCACGATGCGGCTGGGCCTCTACCCCGCTGTGCTGGCGGAAGGATCGCTGGTGCGGGAGTTGTACGGCACGGACGTCGTCTCCGAACGGCACCGGCACCGGTACGAGGTCAACAACGCCTACCGCGGGATGCTCGAGCAGGCTGGGCTCATCTGCTCCGGTGTGTCGCCCGACGGGCGGCTGGTGGAGTTCGTGGAAATGGACCGCAGCATTCATCCCTATCTCGTGGCCACGCAGGCGCATCCGGAATTCCTGTCCCGCCCGACCAGACCGCATCCGCTCTTCACGGGGCTGGTCGCGGCGGCGATGGAGCATGCGCGATCGGTAACCGCGAGCGGCATCGGCCGCCGGGCCGCCGCGAGCGCATGATCCCCGATGAGGCCCGCGCGGCAGGAGTGCCTGACGCGAGTAACACCCAGGCGGCCCGGGTCCTGGACATCCCGCAGCAATGGCCGGTGATCTCCTCGGTCGAGGACGCCCGGGGCCCGATCGTCACGCTCCGCAGCGACACGGTCCGGATGCCGGACGGCGATATCTCCGTACGGCAGGTGGTCGAGCATCCGGGAGCCGTCGCGGTGGTGGCCCTTGACGAGGCGGCGCGGATCCTGATGATCCGCCAGTACCGGCATCCGGTCGGCCGCCTGCTGTGGGAGCTTCCCGCCGGGCTGCGTGACGTGGATGGCGAGCCGCTGCTGGCGACCGCCGAGCGGGAATTGCTGGAGGAGACCGGCTACCGGGCGCAGGACTGGCTCGTCCTCGCTGATTTCTTTACCTCGCCGGGGATCACCACGGAGCGGATACGCATGTTCCTCGCCCGCGGCCTCGCTCTGGTCCCGGAATCCAAGCGCGAGTACATTCCGCAGCACGAGGAGGCACATCTGCTGGTCGATTGGGTTCCGCTGGAGGAGGCGGTAGCCCGGTTTCTGGCGGGTGACCTGCACAATGGCGTAACCGGTGTGGGTATCTTGTCCGCGTATGCCGCCAGCGAGATCGGGTTCACGGCGCTCCGCCGCCCGGACGCGCCCGAGCACTGATCCGCGGGCAGCGGGTCGGCCAGGACTCGCGCCACACGGCAACGGGGCCGTGCGGCAGGGATGAAGAGAGGGCTTGCAGCCATGAGAGTGGGCGTTCCCAAAGAGGTTAAGAACCACGAGTATCGCGTCGCGATCACCCCGGCCGGCGTTCATGAGCTCGTGCGCGCAGGCCATGAGGTGTTCGTTGAGCGCGACGCGGGCACGGGCTCGTCCATTCCCGACGAGGACTTCACGGCCGCTGGCGCGGCTATCCTGCCCGGGGCTGACGAGGTCTGGCAGGCCGGTGACCTGATCCTGAAGGTGAAGGAGCCGGTGGCGCAGGAGTACCACCGGATGCGCAAGGATCAGGTTCTCTTCACCTACCTGCATCTTGCTGCGTCGCTCGACTGCACCGAGGCACTGCTCGGCGCGGGCACCACCGCGATCGCGTATGAGACTGTCCAGCTTCCAGACCGGTCGCTGCCGCTGCTCGCGCCGATGTCCGAGGTGGCGGGCCGGATGGCGCCGCAGGTGGGCGCGCACCACCTGCAGCGGGACGGCGGCGGCCGGGGTGTGCTCATGGGCGGCGTGTCGGGCGTCTACGCGGCCAAGGTCGTCGTGCTCGGCGCTGGGGTTTCCGGCATGAATGCCGCCGCGATCGCGCTCGGCATGCAGGCCGAGGTCCTGCTGCTGGACAAGAACGTGGCCCGGCTACGATCCGCGGACGCGATCTACCAGGGCCATCTCCAGACTGTCGCTTCCAACTCCTACGAGGTCGAGCGCGCGGTGATCGATGCCGACCTCGTCATCGGAGCCGTGCTCGTGCCCGGTGCGAAGGCGCCCATGCTCGTCTCCAACGATCTCGTGTCCAGGATGAAGCCGGGATCGGTGCTCGTGGACATCTCCATCGACCAGGGCGGATGCTTCGAGGACTCGCATCCGACGACCCATGCCGCGCCCACGTACCTGGTGCACCAGTCGCTGTTCTACTGCGTGGCGAACATGCCTGGCGCGGTCCCGCATACCTCCACGTACGCGCTGACCAATGTCACGCTGCCGTATGTGGTCGAACTGGCCAACCGGGGCTGGCGTGACGCGCTGCGAGCCGATCCCGCTCTCGCGGCCGGGCTGCACACCTACGAGGGCGCCCTGACCTGCCAGCCGGTCGCCGAAGCGCACGGCCTGCCGTACACCGCGGTCGCCGAGGTGCTCCGCTGACCAGCCTGGACGCCGCGGTCAGCCGGTACCTGGACCACCTGACGGTCGAGCGCGGTCTGGCCGCCCACACGCTGGAGGCCTACCGCAGGGACCTGCTGCGCTACCAGGCTGCTCTGGCCGCCATGGGCCGGACCATGATTGGCGAGGTCACGACGGAGGATGTGGCGGCGTTCCTGGCCGGGCTGCGCGAGGGTGATGAGGAGCACGTGCCCCTCGCCGCGAGTTCGGCGGGCCGGGCTGTGGTCGCCGTGCGTGGCTTGCACGCGTTCGCGGCCGCCGAAGGCCTGGCCGGGGCCGACCCGGCCAGCCAGGTACGGCCGCCGGCCCCCCCACGGCGGCTGCCGAGGGCCATCGCCGTGCCCGATGTGGAGCGGCTGATCGCCGCCGCGGGTTCCGGCGGCGGCCCGGGGGATCTGCGGCCGCTGCGCGACCGGGCGCTGCTGGAGCTTCTCTACGGCACCGGGGCTCGGATATCCGAAGCCGTCGGCCTCGATGTCGACGATCTCGGCTTGACCGGGCCGACGCAGCCCGGCGGGCCCGAGGGCGGGCAGGCCACCCGCCTGCCCAGCACGATCCGGCTCACCGGGAAAGGCAGCAGGCAGCGGATCGTCCCGGTGGGCAGGTACGCCCGCGAGGCGCTCGATGCCTACCTGGTGCGCGCGCGGCCGACATTCGCCAGCGCGTCCCGCCGCGCGTCCGCCAGCCCGGCAGTTTTCCTGAACGCTAGGGGCAGCCGGCTCACCAGGCAGGGCGCGTGGGCCGTGCTGAAGACGGCGGCGGCCCAGGCCGGGCTGGACGGAGTGTCACCGCACACCCTGCGGCACTCGTTCGCCACCCATCTTCTCGATGGCGGCGCGGACGTGCGTGTGGTGCAGGAACTCCTCGGGCACGCATCGGTGACCACCACCCAGATCTACACCCTGGTGACGGTGGACAGGCTCCGCGAGGTGTACTCGGCAGCGCATCCGCGGGCGCTCGGATAGGCCGCAAACGGTGAGTCGGCTTGCCGCGGGCGGAGGCAGGCCCTAGAGTCCGGGTTTCAGCGGAGGTATTCTGCGCAATCCGCCGGGGAGGTGCAGCAGATGGTGGCAGGGCCCGAGACGATCGAATTTGAGCCCGGCGCTATCGGGGCTACCGGACGACCCCTGCCGGTATTTCCCGATCCGGAACCACTCCTGACCCATGGTCCCGCCCGCATTGCCGCGGTATGCAATCAGAAGGGCGGGGTCGGCAAGACCACGACGACCATCAATCTTGGCGCGGCCCTTGCTGAGCAGGGGAGACGCGTTCTGCTCGTGGATTTCGATCCTCAGGGCGCGCTTTCCGTCGGGCTCGGCTTCCAGCCGCACGAACTCGAGTACACGATCTACAACTTGCTCATGGAGCGGGGGCTGCGGGCCAGCGACGTCGTCTTCAAGACGAACGTGGACGGGATGGACCTGCTGCCCAGCAACATCGACCTGTCGGGAGCCGAGGTCCAACTGGTCCACGAGGTGGGGCGGGAGTTCGTGCTCGGCAGAGTGCTTGAGCCGCTCATACCGGACTACGACATCGTCCTCATCGACTGCCAGCCGTCGCTCGGCCTGCTCACACTCAACGCGCTGGCCTGCGCGGCCAGCGTGATCGTGCCGCTGGAATGCGAGTATTTCGCCCTGCGCGGGGTCGCGCTGCTGATGGAGACCATCGACAAGGTGTCCAGCAGGCTCAACCCGAGGCTCGGCATCGACGGGGTGCTCGCCACCATGTACGACTCGCGGACGCTGCATTCCCGGGAAGTGCTCGCCGGGGTGGTGAAGGGTTTCGGCGACAAGGTGTTTCACACGGTGATCAACCGCACCGTGCGATTCCCGGACGCCACCGTCGCCGGCGAGCCCATCACCCGGTTTGACCCTGCGTCCACGGGAGCGAACTCCTACCGGGAGCTCGCCAAGGAGGTGCTGGAGCGGTGGCGGCAGGCAGGGCGCGCGGGTCCCGGTCACGGCGGGTGAGCCTGCCGGGAATCGCCGAACTGCTCCGCCCCGCGGCGCCCGGACCGTCCGCCGATGATGGCCGCCACGCGAGCGGGCGCGAGTCCCATCCACACAAGATCACCGTCTACCTGTCCGCGGGTGAGCTTCTCGATCTGGAGCGCGCCCGGCTCGCCCTGCGCGCCTACGGGATCCCGGTCGACCGTGGCCGGCTGGTCCGTGAGGCGATCGCCGTGATCCTCGCGGACCTGGACGCCGACGGCGCGACCAGCCTGGTGGCCCGGCGCCTGCGGGACCCGTCGTGACCTGGATCCCGGGCCGGGCGGGCCCCGGGTGATCCGCGAGGTGACGGCCGAGTCCGGCGATGCTGCTGATCCACGCGGTGACGGCCCCCAGGCTCAGGGGACGGGCGCGTTCGAAGTGCATCTCGACGTGTTCGAGGGCCCGTTCGACCTGCTGCTCGGGCTGATCTCCAAGCACAAGCTCGACATCACGGAAGTCGCGCTCTCCCAGGTCACCAACGAGTTCATCGCCTTCATCCGGGCCCGCGCCGACGGATGGGACCTGGACCAGGCGAGTTACTTCCTCGTGGTCGCCGCGACGCTCCTCGACCTGAAGGCAGCCAGGCTGCTGCCCGCCGGCGAGGTGGAGGACGAGGAGGATCTCGCCCTGCTCGAGGCCAGGGACCTGCTTTTCGCCCGCCTCCTGCAGTACCGCGCCTACAAGGAGGTGGCGGCCGTGTTCGCGGGCCGGATGACGGTCCAGGGACGCAGGTTCGCGCGGCGCGTGCCGGTCGAGCCGCGGTTCGCCCAGCTGCTCCCCGAGGTGCTGCTCGGCCTCGGCCCGGCGGAGTTCGCCGCGATCGCCGCCCGGACGCTGGCCCCCCGCCCGGCGCCGGTGGTGTCCACCGAGCACATCCACGCGCCACAGACCACCGTGCGGGAGCAGGCTGAGGTACTGGCCCGGCAGCTGGGCCTGCTGGGCCGGGCGACCTTCCGGCGGCTCACCTCCGACTGCGCGGGAACATACGAGGTGGTAGCGCGCTTCCTGGCGCTGCTGGAGCTCTACCGTGAAGGTAACGTCTCGTTTGAGCAGATCACTCCGCTCGGCGAGCTCTACGTGACCTGGGCACCAGCCAGGCACGAGCCACCGGGCGCGGAACCGGACGCGCCAGAGGCGTCAGCGCAGGAGGGCAGCGAGTGAGTACGGACAACGGGCACGCGGTCCCCGGTGCGGGGAGTGCGGATCCCGGAGACGGGGAGCGCACGACGGCCGGGGAGCGTGGGTGGGCCGCCGACGAGGGCGGGGTGACCGGGGCGGACGGTCAGGCCAACCCGGGGCTCCGGGCCTGCCTGGAGGCCATCCTGCTGGTGGTGGACGAGCCGGTGGCGGAGATCGTGATCGCCCAGGTGCTCGAACGGCCGCGGGAAGAGATCGCCGTGGCGCTGCACGAGCTGGCGGCCTCGTACACGGCGGAAGGGCGCGGCTTCGACCTGCGTGAAGTGGCGGGCGGCTGGAGGTTCTACACCCGCGAGGAATGCGCGCCCGTGGTGGAACGATTCGTACGCGACAGCCAGGAGGTCCGGCTGACCCAGGCCGCGCTGGAGACGCTCGCGGTGGTCGCCTACCGGCAGCCGGTGAGCCGTGCGCGGGTGTCCGCGGTGCGCGGCGTCAACTGCGACGGAGTGATGCGGACGCTCGGGCTGCGTGGCCTGGTCGAGGAGGCGGGCACCGACCACGAGACGGGGGCTATCCTCTACCGGACCACCGGGTACTTCCTGGAGCGCCTGGGCCTGGCCGGCCTGGAGGACCTGCCCGAACTCGCCCCCTTCTTGCCAGATCATGTTGAAGACCCCGAGGATGCCGCTGATGAGCCCGCGAGCCCCTGACGGACAGCGGAGCCCGCTGGGCGGCGATGACGACGAGCGGGACACGCTCACCGACGTGCCGGGTGGGGTGCGGCTGCAGAAGGTACTGGCCGCCGCCGGGGTGGGCAGCCGCAGGCGCTGTGAGGAGCTGATCGGCGAGGGCCGGGTCGAGGTGGACGGGGAGACCGTCCGCAGGTACGGGGCGCGGGTTGATCCGCAGCAGCAGATAATCCGGGTCGACGGCAGGCGCATTCCCGCTCGCCAGGACCTCGTCTACCTGGCGCTGAACAAGCCCGCCGGGGTTCTCACCACCATGTCGGATGACCGCGGGCGGCCCACGATCGCCGACTTCCTCGGCGATCACAGCGAGCGGCTGTATCACGTGGGCAGGCTCGATTACGACACGGAAGGCCTCATGCTGCTGATGAACGATGGTGACCTGGCGCACCGCCTGGCCCACCCGCGCTACGGGGTGCTCAAGACGTACCTGGCCGACGTGTCTGGACCGCTGCCCCGGGACCTGGGCCGCAGGTTGATGACCGGAATCGAGCTGGAGGATGGCGTGGCCAGCGCGGACAAGTTCCGCGTCATCGAGCGCGCTGGGTCGCGGGCGCTGGTGGAGATCACGGTGCACGAGGGCCGCAAGCACATCGTGCGGCGGATGCTGGCTGAGGCTGGCCACCCGGTCAGCCGCCTGGTTCGCACGCATGTGGGGCCGGTCGCGCTCGGCTCGCTGCGCCCGGGCACCACCCGCGCGCTGAGCACCAGGGAAATAGGTGACCTGTACGCCGCGGTCGGTCTGTAGCCTGGGGAAAGCCCGTACCGGGCGTGCTGCCGGCGGGCCGGAGGAGGCGCCGCGGCTGATCTAGACCTGGTAAACGGGAGTGACCCAGGGGAAAACTGGGACGGGGTGGCATGAGGAAGCGGCATGAAGGAGCAGGCTGGTGACGGTCAGGGCGATTCGTGGCGCGGTCCAGATTGACGCGAATGAGCGGGCCGCGATCCTGGAGGGCACGACCGAACTGGTCTCCGAGGTCATGACGCGGAACAGCCTGGTCACCGACGATGTGATCAGCGTTCTGTTCACCGCGACCCCGGACCTCACCGCTGAGTTTCCCGCGCTCGCCGCCCGCAAGATCGGCTTCCAGGACGTGCCGCTGCTGTGCGCGTCCGAGATCGGCGTGCCCGGCGCGATGCCCCGGGTGGTCCGCCTGCTGATGCACGTGGAGACCGGCCAGCCGCGCTCGGCGCTGCAGCACGTGTACCTGCGCGGTGCGGCGGCGCTGCGGCTGGACATCGCCCAGTGAACGCGGGAGGGACGCAGGACATCGTGAGCGAGCCGGAGGGGCGCGGCGCCGCCTGGACTGAGGAGCACGTGAGCGAGCCGCCGGGGCGCGGTGCCGCCTGGACTGAGGAGCGAGGAACGAGCGACGAGGGAAGGCGGCGCCTGAAAGCGCCCCGGCGGGCGAGCGGGGAGCAGAGCACGAGCGACGAGGGAAGGCGGCGCCTGAAAGCGCCCCGGCGGGCGAGCGGGGAGCAGAGCACGAGCGACGAGGGAAGGCGGCGCCTTAAAGCGCCCCGGCGGGCGAGCGGGGAGCAGGGGACGAGCGACGAGGGAAGGCGGCGCCTCAAAGCACCCCGCAGGCGAGCGGGAGACACAGCCCGGGGAACCGGCCCCCGCCGCGTGGTGGTGATCGGCACCGGGCTGATCGGGACCTCGGTGGCGCTCGCCCTTCGTGAGCGGGGGGCGGATGTGTGGCTGGCCGACCGTGACGCGGCCGCCGCGCGCCTGGCGGCGGACATCGGCGCGGGCACGCTGCTGCCCTTGGCTGGGCAGCCGTGGCAGGAGCCCGCGGGGGGTCCCGCCGACCTTGCCGTGCTGGCCGTACCGCCTGCGGCCGTGGCACCCGCTCTCGCTGAGGCGCAGGCGCGGAACCTGGCCCGCTGGTACACCGATGTGGCGAGCGTGAAGAGCTTCCCGCTTGCGGCCGCCCGGGCCCGCGGCTGTGATCTGTCCAGCTTCGTGCCCGCGCATCCGCTATCCGGGCGGGAACGTTCCGGCCCCGCCGCGGCCCGCGCCGACCTGTTCCTCGGCCGGCCGTGGGTGATCTGCCCCGCGGCGGAGAACTCCGAGGCGGCCGTGGCAGCAGTGGTTGACCTGGCGAGAGCGTGCGGCGCGGAGCCGGTCCTGGCCAGTGCCGCCGAACACGACCGGTGGGTGGCGCTGACCTCGCATGCGCCGCATGTGGTTTCCGCCGCGATGGCGGCGCGGCTAGCCGATTCAACCGACGGCGCGCTCGCCCTGGCCGGCCAGGGACTGCGGGACGTGACCAGGATCGCGGCCGGAGACACGGCGCTGTGGACGCAGATCCTGGCCGCTAATGCGGCGCCGGTGGCCGAGATCCTCGCGGCCGTCGCAGCCGACCTGGCCGCCGCCGCCGAGGCACTGGCGGAGGCGGTCCCCATAGGCCAGCCTGCCGCGGTGTCTCCGGCCAGGCTGGACCGGGGTCCTGCCGGACCGGACCAGGGCTCGGCCGGACCGGACTGGGGCCATGCTGGGCTGGCTGAGCCGGGAGCGGCCCCGCGTTTCCGCGGAAACGCCCGCGGTAACGTTTCCGCGGAAACGCCCGCGGACCCTGCCGGGCGGGCTGACCCGGCGGCGCTGAAGGTACTGGCGGCCCTGCTGGACCAGGGCTGCGCCGGGGTGGCCAGGATTCCCGGCAAGCGGGGCTCGCCCGCCCGGGCGGACGCCGTGGTCCAGGTCGTCATCCGCGACCTGCCCGGTGAACTGGCGCGGCTCTTCGAGGCGGCGGGCCAGGCCGGGGTCAATATCGAGGACATCGGCATCGAGCACTCCCCGGGACTGCCGGTGGGAGTGGCCGAATTGACGGTCCGTCCCGGGGCCGTAGCCCCGCTGACCGAGGCCCTGGCGGCCAACGGATGGCCCGTGCGTGGATAGCCCCGCGCCTGGATAGGTCCAGTGCGCCGGTAGCATCGCCCTCGTGACCGACTGCCTTATCATCGCCGTGGATGGCCCTGCTGGATCCGGCAAGTCCAGTGCCGCACGTGGCGCCGCCCGGTCCCTGGGACTGCGTTATCTGGACACCGGCGCCATGTACCGGGCCCTGACCTGGTGGATGATCCGCCAGGGCGTGGGTATTGCCAACCCGGCGGCCGTCGCGGCGCACGCCCGGCGTCCCGCCATCGAGGTAGGCACGGACCCGGACGCCCCGGCGGTCACGGTGGACGGCACCGACGTTACCGGCGTGATCCGCACCCGTGAGGTGTCCAACGCGGTCAGCGCTGTCGCTCGGGTCCCGGAGGTTCGCACGCACCTGATCGCGATGCAGCGGGACATCATCGCTGCGACGTGCGGGGCAGGCGAGGGCATCGTCGCCGAGGGAAGGGACATCGGCACAGTCGTTGCACCGGGTGCCCCGATCAAGGTGTTCCTCACCGCAAGCGAGGCTGTCCGGGCCCGCCGCCGAAGCGCCGACCTGGCCGCCGACCCCGACGCCACGCTTGAGGTGACCCAGTCCGAGCAGCAGCGCCGCGACCGAATCGATGCCCCGCAGACCGCGAAGGCCGCGGACGCGGTGCAGATCGACTCCACCTCGCTCGGGCTGGACGAGGTCGTCGGCGTCATCGTCGGCCTGGCCCGGCAGCGGGCGAACGCCGCGTGGACGGGATGACCATGCGCGAGGACAGCCCGGGTGGCGCCGCCCCCGCCGCCGACGACCCGGCAGCGGGCGGTTTTGACAGTGACGGCTTCGACAGCGACAGCGACGGCTTCGACAGTGACGGCTTCGACAGTGACGGCGTCGATAGTGACGGCTTCGATAGTGACGGCTTCGACCAGGCTGCCCCGGGGGTCCCGGCTCCGGTGGTCGCCGTGGTGGGCAGGCCCAATGTAGGCAAGTCGACCTTGGTCAACCGGATCCTCGGCAGCCGCCAGGCGGTCGTGGAGGACGTGCCGGGCGTCACGCGGGACCGGGTGGCCTACGACGCCGCGTGGCGGGGCCGGGCGTTCACCCTGGTGGACACCGGCGGCTGGGAGCCTTCTCCGGGTTCCGAGGAAGGCCAGGCCAGCCGCGCCCTCGCGGAGCAGGTCACCGCCCAGGCCCGGCTCGCCGTGGACACGGCCGACGCGGTGCTGTTCGTCGTGGACGCCGTCGTGGGGGTGACCGACGCCGACGAGGCCGTCGCGGCGGTGCTGCGCCGCTCCGGCAAGCCGGTCGTCGTCGCCGCGAACAAGGTGGACGACATGCCGGGCGAGCCGGCTGCCGCGGTCCTGTGGTCCCTCGGGCTCGGCGAGCCGCTGCCGGTCAGCGCCCTGCACGGGCGGGGCAGCGGCGACCTGCTCGACGCGGTGCTCGACGCGCTTCCTGAGGCCCCGCGGGAGCCGCTGAGCAGGGAGGGCGGGCCAAGGCGGATCGCGCTGGTCGGCAAGCCCAATGTGGGCAAGTCCAGCCTGCTGAACAAGCTTGCCGGGCAGCGCCGGGTGCTGGTCGACGACGTGCCTGGCACGACCCGTGACCCGGTGGACGAGCTGATCGAGCTGGGCGGCACGACCTGGCGGTTCGTGGACACCGCCGGGATCAGGCGGCGGGTGCGGGAGAACCAGGGCGCGGACTTCTACGCGGCGCTGCGCACCTCCGGCGCGCTGGAGCGGGCGGAGGTCGCGGTCGTCCTGGTGGACGCCAGCGAGCCGCTCACCGAGCAGGACCTGCGGATCGTGTCCATGGTGATCGACGCGGGCCGGGCGCTGGTCATCGCGTACAACAAGTGGGACCTGGTCGATGAGGACCGCCGGCTGCAGCTGGACCGGGAGATCGACCGCCAGCTGCACACCGCGCGCTGGGCCCCCCGGGTGAACATATCCGCGGCCACCGGCCGCCACGTGGACCGGCTCGTGCCCGCGATCGAGCTCGCGCTGGCCGGCTGGGAGACCCGGATTTCCACCGGCAGGCTCAACGCCTGGCTCACCGAGCTTGTCGCCGCGACCCCCCCGCCCGCGCGGGGTGGCCGTCAGCCGAAGATCCTCTTCGCCACGCAGGCCGGCATCCGCCCACCGCATTTCGTTCTGTTCACATCGGGTTTCCTGGAGGCCGGGTACCGCCGGTTCATCGAACGGCGGCTCCGCGAGGAGTTCGGTTTCGACGGCAGCCCGGTGCGCGTGTCGATGCGGCTGCGCGAGAAACGCCGTGGCGGCGGTCGCGGCGGCGCGGCGCGGCGGGGCAGCCCGGTGCGGCGCGAGGCGCCGCAGGAGCGGGCGCGGCGTGCCTGAGCGATGCGGCCGCCAGCGGACATGTTCCCCGCGGACCTGACCGAGCTGGACCGGGCCCGCGTCTGGCATCCCTACGCCGCCATGCCGGGGGCCTCGGCGCCGCTGGTGGTGGAATCGGCGTCCGGCGTGCGGCTCAGGCTCGCCGAGCCGGCCGGCGGCCATCACGAGCTGGTGGACGGCATGTCGTCGTGGTGGGCCGCGATCCACGGCTACCGCCACCCGGTGCTCGACGAGGCGGCGCGGGCGCAGCTCGCCACGATGAGCCACGTCATGTTCGGCGGGCTCACCCACGAGCCCGCCGTCCGGCTCTGCGACCGGCTGGCCCGCATCACGCCCCCGGGGCTTGAGCACGTGTTCCTGTGCGACTCCGGGTCGGTCTCGGTGGAGGTCGCGATCAAGATGTGCCTGCAGTACTGGATGTCGCTGGGCCGGCCGGCCAAGCGGCGGCTGCTCACCTGGCGCGGCGGCTATCACGGGGACACGTTCTGGGCGATGTCGGTGTGCGACCCGGACGGCGGCATGCACCGGATCTGGGACGGGGTACTGCCCCGGCAGATCTTTGCTGAGCTGCCGCCGCCCGGTTTCGGCGCCGGGGCCGAGCCCGGCTACGCGGCGCGCCTGGCCGAGCTGATCGGGCAGCACGCGGGTGACCTGGCCGCGGTGATCGTGGAGCCGGTCGTCCAGGGGGCTGGCGGCATGCGCTTTCATGATCCGGAGTACCTGCGGATCCTTCGCATCGCATGCTCAACGAATGAGGTGCTGCTGATCTTCGACGAGATCGCCACCGGGTTCGGGCGGACCGGTGCCCTCTTCGCCGCTGATCACGCAGGCGTGAGCCCGGACGTGATGTGTCTGGGCAAGGCGCTCACCGGGGGGTATCTCTCGCTGGCGGCGGTGCTGTGCACACCGGAGGTGGCGGCCGGGATCTCCCGGGGGGAACTGCCGGTGCTCGCGCACGGGCCGACGTTCATGGGCAACCCGCTGGCCTGCGCGATCGCCAATGCCTCAGTGGACCTGCTGCTCGGCCTGGACGCATCCGGCGCATCCGGGTATCCGCTGGGCTGGCACGGCGAGGTCAGCAGGATCGAAGCCGGGCTGTCCGCCGGGCTGGCCCCCGCGCGTGACCTGCCCGGCGTGGCCGACGTGCGGGTGCTCGGTGCAATCGGCGTTGTGCAACTCGACCATGAGGCGGACGTGGCCGCCGCAACCCGCGCGGCGGTGGCCGAGGGGGTCTGGCTGCGGCCATTCCGTGACCTGGTGTACACGATGCCGCCGTACCTCACCGATGACGGTGACCTGAGCCGGATCTGCGCAGCCGTGCGCGCGGCCGCAGCGGCCGGTTGAACCTGGCGGTGAATCAGGGGACGACCCGGAACCAGACTGTGGTGGCGGCCTCGTCGCACTCGTAGCCCCACTGTTCCGCGAGGTTCTCGACCAGGAAGAGCCCGTGCCCGTCGGCGGCGTAATTGTCGGCCCTCACCACGGGAATGCTGCTGGCCGAGCCTTCGTCGATGACCTGGACCTGCACCGAGGCTTTCAGATCGGCCACGACGACCGTGACCGTTCCGCCGGCCCGGCCTGAGTGACTGTGCAGTACCGCGTTGGTGACGAGTTCGGAGCAGAGTAAAACGGCTACCTCGGCGCACGGATGATCAGGCCCGAGGACCTCGGCCACGAAAGCCCTGGCCCGGCGCACGTTCTTGGGCAGTGCGTCGATGGTGAGGCTGCCCCTGTCCGCCTGGGACGCCCGTACCGCGGTTTGGGGCCGCACGGCGTTTCCGGGGCGGCCGCTTCCGCGATGGGCGGTCATGGCTGCCATCGCTGATTCGCCCCTTTCCCGGTGGTCATGGCTGCCATCGCTGGTGCGCTCCTTCCCGGGTGGTCGCCCGCCTGGGGTGCTGGAGCAGTGGTTCTTCCCCCCACTGCCTGCTATGCCCCATGCGGCGCTTGTAACCACTTGGGCACAGCGTGTCAGAGACAATGATGGTCTGGGCTTGCATCCCACGCAAGTGCGTAGCACAAATATGCCCAACGAAATTTCAAATGCGATCTCACAACCTTCACAACTTCAGGTATCGTGAACTTCGAGTCCAGTAGTCGCGCGGCGGTGCCCTGCTCCGGGTAGGAGAGCGCAGGTCCCCGCCGGGCCCGCAGCGGAGGGGGAGGCGCCGTGTCCATCGGTCCCACGGTGCGTCGCCGGCGGCTTGGCTCTGAGTTAAGGCGTCTGCGTGAGGGGCACTCCTTCAAGCTGGAAGACGCCGCCGAACGTCTCGGGCTGGCCCCGTCGACGCTCTCCCGCATTGAAACGGGAAAGGCGCCCACCAGGACTGCCTACCTGACGACCATGTTCGACATGTACGGCGTCGTCGATCCCGGGCAGCGGCAGGCGCTGATCGACATGGCGCGGGACGGTCACCGCAAGGGCTGGTGGGCGGTCTACGACGACGTGCTGCCCACCGGATTCGATATCTACGTCGGGCTCGAGGCCGAGGCGTCCGCGCTCCGCGTCTTCGAGGATCAGGTCGTGCACGGCCTGTTGCAGACCGAGCCCTACGCGCGCGTCGTGATGAGCGCGGTGCGCACACAGCAGAGCGCCAGGCAGATCGATCGGGCCGTGGAGTTGCGGGTACAGCGCCAGGAGGCGCTCACCCGTGAGGATCCGCTCAAGCTCTGGCTGATCCTCAACGAGGCGGTGATCCGCCGGGCCGTGGGCGGCGCCGACGTCATGCATGGCCAGCTGGCCCATCTGGTCAAGGCCAGCGAGTGGCCCAGCGTGACGTTGCAGGTCCTGCCGCTGTCCAGCGGTGCTCACCCGGCTCTCAACGGGCCGTTCTGCATCCTCGAGTTCCCTGAGCGCACCGATCCGGACGTGGTGTACACCGAAGGTGTGGCCGGGCACGCGTACCTGGAACGAGATTCCGAGGTCCGGGCCTGCGCGGAGGCCTTCGACTTGCTGCGGGCGGCGGCGCTGTCGCCCGCCGACTCCGCGGAAATGATCGCCAACATGGCAGAAGAGATCACCCACAAGGGGTAGAGCTCCATGAACGAAAGGAAAGGCGGATGACACCCGACTTCACCGGAGCGCGCTGGTTCAAAAGCAGCGCGTCGAGCGTCACGGGATGCGTGGAGGTGGCGCACCTGCCGGATGGCTTGGTCGCGCTCCGGGACTCCAAGGACGTGAGCAAGCCACCGCACGTCTTCAACCAGCGCGAGTGGAAGGCGTTCCTGGCTGGCGTCAGGAACGGAGAGTTCGACCAGCCGGCCGGCTGACAGCGCGGCGGCGTCCGGCCCGGCAGGGACTGGGTCCGGGCGCCGTCGCTGTCAGGGCACGGTGCTGATCAGAGCACAGGGCCGGTCAGAGCACAGGGCCGGTCAGGGCACGGTGCTGTGGTCGAAGTCACCCTCAGCGGCGCCGCCGAGGAAGGCATCCCACTCAGCGGTGGTGAAGATCAGCGCAGGGCCGCCCGGGTGGCGGGAGTTGCGCATGGCTACACCGCCGCTGGGGAGGAAAGCCACCTCGACACAGTTGCCCCCGGTGGGGCCACTCTGGCGGCTCTTGACCCAGGCGATGTCGTGCAACTGGGAGGCGGGCATGCCGTTGCGGACGTTGCTCATGATGATCCTTCCAGGTCCGTCTCGATGGCGCGGAGGATCTCCGCGGCTGCACCGGGTGGTGCGCTGACGATGCTCAGCCTTTCCATGGCCAGCCGGTACCGGTCCACTTCGGGCGACTTGTCGATGTACAGGGCGCTGGTCAGGTTCTCGACATACACCATGTCGGGCATGCCCGGGTCAGTGAACCTTAGGATGCTGAACGCGCCGGGCGCAGCGTAGCCCGCCGCAGCGAACGGCGTGATCTGCAGGGTGAGGCGTTCCTGCTGGCAGGCTTCGATCAGGTGCTCGAGCTGTGCCCGCAGCACATTGACGCCACCCACCGGGCGGCGCAGCGCAACCTCGTCGATGATCGCCCACAGGCGCATCTCGCCCGAGCTGAACCGCCGCTGGCGCTCCTTGCGGAGGACGACCAGGCGCTCCGCCTCGTCCATGGAGAAGTCGCCGAGGGCGAGGACGGCGGACACGTAACCCTCCGTCTGGAGCAGGCCGGGGATGAACTGCGGGTCATAACTGCGGATCGATTCCGCCGATTCCTCCAGCCCGACGTAGGACTGGAACCAGCCGGGCAGGACGTCCTGGTACTGGTGCCACCAGCCGGGCTGGTTGGCCCGGCTGGCCAGGGACAGCAACTGCTCCCGCTCGGCCCGGTCGGTGATCCCGTACAAGGTGAGCAGGTCCGCGATATCTATCTCGCGGACCGAGTTCCGGCCCAGCTCGATGCGGCTGATCTTCGATTCGGATCCGCGAATCGCCCGGGCCGCTTCCTGGGCGCTGATTTCCCGGGCTTCACGCAGGCGCCGCAACTGGGCGCCGAGGATCAGGCGCAGGATGGTCGGACCGCCGACCGTGTCCGCCATAATTCCACTTCCTCCCGCGGGGGGTGCTGGCCGGTCAGCACGCGCTGCCACAGGCGTCTATGACGGCGCGCTCGGTAAACCGGTCCCCCCCCGGGTTGAAAAGGCTGGCCAGCCGCATCGCCGCGGGACCGCCTGGCCCCACGGCTGCGTGGCAGGGTTGCCCTTTCAGCCATGCCGGTTCATGATATCCCATATGCGATTGCATGTAACCCCCTGCAGGGGTGCTGTCGTGGTATTAGGAGGCCCCCGGTGATCGGCGAAGATGACCGGATCAAGGCTTTCCGGCCGGAAGTTCCCAGTTCAGCGCGTATCTACAACTATCTCCTCGGCGGCAAGGACCACTACCCAGCCGACCGGCTGGCCGCTGAGGAAATACTCAAAATCGCGCCAGACATCCGGCATGCCGCGATGGCGAACCGGGCGTTCCTCCGCAGAGCGGTGCACTTCCTTGTCACGGATGCCGGCGTCCACCAGTTCATCGAGCTCGGCGCCGGCCTGCCCGCGGCGGAGAACGTGCACGAGGTGGCGCAAAGGTCAGCCCTCGACGCCCGGGTGGTGTATGTCGACACCGACCCGGTGGTCATCGTGCACGCCAGGAACATGGTGCGCGGTATCCCCGGCACGGCGATCGTCGAGCACGATCTGCGCGAGCCGACTACGATCCTCGCCGACCCCGAGCTGACGAGGCTGATCGACGTGGCCGCGCCCACGGCGGTGCTCCTGGCTGGCGTCCTGGCTCACGTCGCCGACAAGGACGATCCAGCCGAGCTGATCCGTACGCTGCTGGCGCCCTTTCCGGCCGGGAGCTTCCTCGCCGCGGCCCATGTGACGCTGGACAGCAGCCCGGAATCTGCCCGGAAGGTCATCGAGATTCTTGACCTCTCGGGAATCAGCGCACATCCGCGGACCCGCGATCAGGTGCGGGCTCTGCTGGGCGCCCTCGAGCCCGTCGAGCCGGGCCTGGTGTGGGCACCGCAATGGCGGCCGGATCCCGACACCGACCTGACGGGTGACCCGGCCCGCTCCCACATGTACGCCGTGGTCGCACGGAAGGCGGCGCAGACCTAAGGCGTATCTCGTAGATCTTCTGCCTGCTGCGCGTCCGCCGATGAGCTCGCCGAGATCGACCGGTTGGTACCGCCGCCCGCCCAGGCCGGCTGAGCCAGACGCCGTCAGCTCCCGGCGACCGCTGCCTGGTACAGGGCCGCCACCGCGTGGCCGAACCGGGGCGAGTACGACACCGACGGGGTGTCCCCGCCCTGCTCGTACCCGCCGATCACGCCGATCACCACGCCGAGGCCGCTGACCGAGCTCACCCGGGTGAGGAACGGCCCCCCGCTGGTGCCGTTCGTGAACCCGCCGCAGTCGAATTCCAACTGGTTACGGCCGAACGCGCGGGTGATGCCCTGGCAGGCGATCGGCCAGCTCTGGCCCACCGGATAACCAATGACCTGAACGACCTGCACCGCGGGCCATCCCGTGCCCAGCCGTTCGGCGCCGGTAAGGTTCTGGATCCTGCGCCCTCTGTGACCCTGCTCGACCACCAGGAAGGCCACGTCATCGTTGGGGTCGGCGGACGCGGCCCAGGCCTGGTCGACGTACTCCCTGATGACTTTCCAGCTGCCGTAGGGCGCCCGGCCGTTGTGGTAGCCGGGCACGAAGGCGTATCGGCCTGAACTTCTCAGGCAGTGCGCAGCTGTGATCACAAGGTTTCCGGCCGGGCTGTCGACGACGCTCGCGGTGCAGTAGTGACTGCCAGGCCGGCCTGTGTTCGTGGTGAACAGGGCGCCGACCGCTGGGCTGCCGTTGATGACGTGCCCATGCAGCAGCAGCGGTGGGACGCTCGGCGCCCGGCGGGGAAGCGATCTCGCCGCCGCAGCCAGCCGGAACGCCAGCCTGGCCGCGCCATGCGCGGTGGCCGACGTCAGCGCGACGCCGAGGGCTAGGGCTATCACGATCGCCGCCGTCAGGGCAGCCAGCCTGCCCAGCAGGTGCGGCACGGAACGCCCGGTCCTCTCGCCGTGCTGCCGCATTCACGTCCCCTGCCTAGGCGGTGGTCGACTGCACCTGCTTGACCTGCGCGTTCTTCCATTGTGCGGGTCAGACATTAAGAGATCTATAGGGGGAGCCGAGAAGATCCGCACGGCCGCCGGCCACGGGCCGGTCGTTGCCTGCCGCCTGGCCAGGGCGCCGGCGTAAGATCGCACGCAGCACGTTGCCGTCCGCGGACGGTGGTGTCACCCCACCTGGGCTCGGGAGTGGCAGAAACAGGGTCAGCCGGGGTGAGCCAGAGGAGCAGATGTCATGTCGGGGATGGGTTCCGTCCTCCAGCTCACGAACCCGGCGGTGGTGGCCGCGTTCCGGGCCGCACTCCTGCGTCAGGGCATTGTCGAGCTGTCCAGCGCTGCCCAGCAGGTCCTGGGGACAATGTGATCATGAGACTGGCCGCAGCAGCCGGCGCGCTGCTCGCCGCGCTGCTGGCAGGCTGCGGCGCCGTGGCGGCGCCCCAGGCGGCCCGCAGCGCGCCGGCCACCCGGCCGTCCCTCGCCACCTCCCAGGTGTATGGCGGGGAGACCTGGGCGGTGGTCGTCATGGGCGGGTCGAGCGCGACGCACAACAACTTCTGGCAGCTGTTCACGCGCCCCGCAGCGAGCACGAGGTGGTCGCTCGCCACGCCAGCGGGCGTCGCTGACAATGGTGGCCTCGCGGTGGCGGACGTGGGCGGCCGGTCCCTTGTCACCGCGTTCCGCCCCAGCCAGGACCTCCGCTTCTCCCCGCTCAGCGCGAGCCGCGACGACGGTGCGCACTGGTCGCAGAGCGGACTGCTCTCCGCTGGCCTCGCCAACTTCCCTGACGCGTTCGCCGGGGCATCCGGCGGTGGCCTGATCGCGCTGACCCGCCGTGGCGACGTCGAGGTCGCCGCGCGCGCCGGGGCGGCCTGGACGAGCTTGGCCAGCGAGCGTTCTGTGGCCGTGTCCCCGGCAGGCCGGGCATGCGGGCTATCCCAGCTCACCGCGGCCGCGTTCAGCGCGTCAGGGATGCCGTTGCTCGCCGGGGCGTGCACCCGGCCGGGCACGGTGGGAATCTTCGCGTCCGGCGGCGGGACCTGGCATGCAACCGGGCCGGCCCTGCCGTCGTCGCTCGCCCGGCGGGACGTCGAGGTGCTCGGGCTGGCCAGGGTCGGCGCAACGACCGCGGCCCTGCTGCTCGTCGGCCAGGGCCCGATGGCGAGCTTGGTCACGGCCTGGTCCGGCGACGGCGGTAGCCACTGGCGGCTGTCAGCTGCCTTCGGGCTGCGCGGGCTGGGGGTGCGGTCCACCGCTTTCGGCACTGGCGGCGCGGTCGGCGTGACGCTGTCCGGCGGCGGCGCCATGACCGTGGCCGGCCCCGGGTCGGCCTGGCGGTCACTGCCCGCACTGCCCGCGGGGGCCGCGAAGTTCCCGGCCGCGGCCGCGATACTCGCTGCGGGGCCGGGCAGCGGTTTTGAGGCGCTGACCGCTCATGGTGGCCTGCTGTCGGTGTGGCACTTGTCCGCCGGCGCTGCAGGATGGGAGCAGGCGCAGCTCATCAAGGTTGCCATTCCCTACGGTTCGTCAGGTTGAGTTGACTGCTATGGGCTATATCGTCAATCACTGGTCCTTCGACCCGTTCCTGATCGTGGTGGCCGCCCTGGTCGCCTGGCACGAGATAGGCCTCGCCCGGCTCGCCCGGCGCTCCCGGCCGGAGCGGACGCGGCAGCGCCGGAGACGCTCGTTCCTGTTCTACGGCGGCCTCGCGGTCCTGCTCATCTCGGTCGAGTCACCGATCGACTACTGGTCCGGTAAGTACTTTTTCGTGCACATGATCCAGCACCTGCTGCTGATGTTCGCGGCGCCGACGCTCGTCGTCGCCGGGGCCCCCTGGCAGCCGCTGCTCGATGCCCTACCGGGAAGGCTCGGCCGGAGCGTGACCCGGACCACCCTGCGCGATAGCTGGTCCCGCCCGCTGCGCGCGGTCTTCGGCTTCATGCTGCGCCCATGGGTCTCCATCGTGTTCTTCAGCTTCGTGATGATCTTGTGGCACATCCCGGCGGCCTTCGACCTGGGGGAGCGCAGCCAGGCGGCGCACATCTGGCTGGTGCACGGCAGTTTCTTCATCGCCGGGGTGCTGTTCTGGCTGCAGTTCATCCCCTCACCCCCGTTCCTGCGGCGGATGCCGCTGGTGTCGCAGGCGGCGGCGCTGGTCGCGACCAACGTGGTCATGTGGATGCTCGCGATGTCGATGAGCATCTTCACTCAGGTGTCCTGGTACTCGACGTACTCCCACGTGCCTGGCGTGACCCTGCCGCCGTATGCTGATCAGCAGATCGGCGCGGCCATCCTCTGGGTATGCGGCGACTTCTGGGCTGTTCCCGCGCTCTTCATCGTGCTACGCCGGATGATCAACGAGGACGGCGGTGTCGGGGCGGCGATCGACCAGATCCTCAACCGCGGCCCGGCGCGGGCCGGCTGGGCGTCGTCCGGAGCACGGGCCAGGCCCGCCGCACCACCCCTGCCACCGCCCACTGAGCCATAGCCCCAAAGTGGTCTGTAAGAGGAGTCTTCTTTGGCTGCACGTCGCCCAGGCGGGCACCTCGCGTCGTCGTCGCCGCCGCCGCCGATAGCTCCGCTCATGCCTATCCGGTTCGCTCAGGTCGGTCCACCTCAGCGGCCAAAGACCGTGCTCACAGGGTGGCCGATGACAGGATCGCCCAGGTCGGGCGCGGCCTGGGCTGGGCACTACGACGATCCCCTGACAGAAGCGGATAAGCATGAGCTCCGCTATCGGCTCCTCCTCCGCCTTGCGATGCACCCACCTGGACGCCGCTCGCTCAAAGACCCCCCCTCACAGACCACTAAGCCGTCTCAGCCGCCGGGCGATGGGGCGCGTCGCTATGTCTAGCGCCCATTCCTGGTGACCCTGTTGTATAGGGCCTTGATTTCCGTGCCGAACGGGCTGGAGTACGAGATCGAAGACAGGTTCCCGCCCTGCTGATAGCCGCCGATCACCCCGATGACCGTGCCATTTCCGGTCTTGGCGCTGACGTTGACAAGGAAAGGACCGCCGCTGGCAGCGCCAACGTACCCGTCACAGGTGAATTTCATCTGCTGCTGGCGGGCCACGGTGATCGTGGTGGGCGGCCTGGTACAGGTGATGGGATGCTCGCCGTTCGACGTGTAGCCGATCAGCTGAACCGATGAAGGAGCCGGCGAACTGGTGCCAATGGTCTCAGCGCCCGTCCTCGCCTGCACGTCACCGCTGACCGTGAGGAAGGCGAAGTCGATGCTGACGTTGCCGTGCGGGAACCAGTGCGGAGGGAACTTCTGCCCGGTCACCCGCCACGTCCCGTACGGGTAGCTGTGGTTGCTGGCGCCCGCGTAGTCAGGGACGAAGACCATTTTGCTGGGCGGGATCCTGCCCAGGCAGTGCGCCGCCGTAAGGATCAGGTTTCCGGCCGGGCTGCTCACCACGGTGGCGGTGCAGAAGACATGGTTGCTAATTTCATTTGTGGTTCCGCATGAGGAGCAGCGCGCCTACCGCGCGAGTCCCTTTGTACGGCCTAGCTGTGGGAGCGCTGGCCTTCTGGCCAGGCCGGGCAGCGTGAACCACGAACAGTATTATCGCCACGAGTACAACTAGTGCCGTAACCGGCAACGTTTGCCCTGTCCCGCGAGCCGCGATGAGTTCTGCGGCGTCCGGCGGTCGTACTGTCGAACCCGTTACCGAGGAGGACTTCTGATGCGCAGCGTGACCTATTCGATGGGCGTCTCACTTGACGGCTACATCGTCGGGCCGGACGGCGGCTTCGACTGGACGGCGCCCGACGAGGAGGTCTTTCGCTTCGTCACCGACGAGATACGAGAGGTCGGCGTCCACCTGCTGGGACGAGGGCTGTACGAGACGATGCTGTACTGGGAGACCGCCGACCAGGATCCATCGCTCGACGACTCAATGCTCGAGTGGGCCGCGATCTGGAAGCCGCTCCCAAAGGTGGTGTTCTCCACCACGCTGTCGGCGGTGCAGGGCAATGCCCGCCTGGCCTCCGGCGGCCTGGCGGAGGAGATCGAGCGGTTGCGAGCCGAGCCGGCGGAGGGCGACATCGCGATCGGCGGCGCGACTCTCGCCGCCGAGGCGGCCGCG
>DASWFT010000076.1:0-19310 GCA_036394075.1 Streptosporangiaceae bacterium | reverse complement strand
CGAGGCTCGGTCCCTGTCACGACTGCAGCGCTCAGTCGCGACGAGCCAGCACGGGCCAGCACGGGCCAGATCACCGTCTGAGATCTCAGCGTCCACGCTCACCAGTGTCCGGCCAGCGCGGCCCGGTCAGCGCGGCCCGGTCACAGTTCCGGCGATTTCACAGGTCTTGACAGCGAAACATGGCCGAGTATGTTTTGTATCAAACCAAAGCTAACTGCAGCTTACGTGACGTCACCCGTCCAACGAAGGAACGTGCGGTCGCGCCGGAACGCGTCTGTGGCCGAGAACGCTACGTGTCAGCCTCGCTGCGATCTGGCCGGCCGCAAGAGCGCCTGCCGTAACCGGCAGACCCGTGACCATGGAGGCGAGATGGCAAGGCGGAAGTGCCTGCGCGGGCGAGCATTGATCGGAGCTGTGTGCTCCGCGGTGTGCTCGATGAGCTTGATCGGCTTGGCCGGTGCCCACGCGGCAACGGTGCAAGCGAGTCCGGCGCCGCAGTCCACGGTGCCGATCTACCTGAATACGCACTACTCGTTCGAGGAACGCGCCGCGGACCTGGTATCGCGGATGACGCTGGCCGAGAAGGTGCAGCAACTGCACACCAACAGCGCCCCGGCGATCCCGCGACTCGGCGTCCAGCAGTACACCTACTGGAGTGAGGGCCAGCACGGCGTCAACACACTCGGCGCCAACACCAACTCCGGTACGGCAACCGGCGGGGTGCATGCGACGAGCTTCCCCACCAACTTCGCGTCCACGATGTCCTGGGACCCCGGGCTCGTCTACCAGGAGACCACCGCGATCTCCGACGAGGCACGCGGCTTCCTCGACAAGTCGCTCTGGGGCACCGGCCAGAACAACATCGGCCCGTCGGCCAGCGACTATGGGTCGCTGACGTACTGGGCGCCGAACGTCAACCTGGACCGGGACCCCCGATGGGGCCGGACGGACGAGGCCTTCGGCGAGGATCCCTATCTCGTCGGCCAGATGGCCGGAGCATTCGTCGACGGCTATCAGGGCCAGACGCTGGGCGGGCAGTCCACCACGGGTTACCTGAAGGTGGCCTCCACGGCGAAGCACTACGCGCTGAACAACCTCGACAACACGCGCACGGCGTCCAGCTCGAACACCGACGACCGGACAATCCGTGAGTACTACACGGCCCAGTTCAAGAGCCTCATCGAGAACTCGCACGTCTCCGGGATCATGACGTCGTACAACGCGATCAACGGCACGCCGGCGGTCGCCGACACCTACACCGTCAACCAGCTGGCCCAGCGCACCTACGGGTTCAACGGGTACAGCACCTCGGACTGCGGGGCAGTGGGAACCACCTACCAGAACCCGCCGTCCGGGCACGACTGGGCCCCGCCGGGCTGGAGCACCGACAGCGCGGGCAACAACGCCGTGTGGACCAACAACACCACTGGCCAGCAGGTCAGCGGCGCGGCTGGCGGTCAGGCCTACGCGGTGCGGGCGGGCACGGAGCTGAACTGCACCGGCGCCGAGTACACCCTCCCGAACATCGAGCAGGCGATCAACGCCGGCATCCTCAGCGAAGGCGTCCTCGACAACGCGCTCGTCCACCTGTTCACCATCCGGATGCAGACCGGCGAGTTCGACCCGCCCGGCCAAGTCCCCTACACAAAGATCACCAAAGACGTGATCCAGAGCCCGGCGCACCAGTCCCTGGCCGAGAAGGTCGCGGCGAACTCCCTCGTGCTGCTCAAGAACGACAACGTGCCGGCCACCAGCCAGCCGCTGCTTCCGGCCAACCCGTCGAAGCTGAACAACGTGGTCATCGTCGGCGACCTCGCCAACAAGGTCACTCTGGGTGGCTACTCCGGCGATCCTTCGCTGCGGGTCAATGCCGTGCAGGGCATCACCTCCGCCGTCAAGGCCGCCAATCCGTCGGCCAATGTCGTCTTCGACGCCGCGGGCACATCCACGACGGCGATGTCTCCGGCAGTGCTCAGTGCCTCGACGCAGGCCGCCATCAAGGCCGCCGACCTGGTGATCGTGTTCGTCGGGACCGACGGCAACACCGCCGGCGAGGGTCACGACCGCAGCAATATCGCGATGCCGGGCAACTACGACTCCCTCATCAACCAGGTCGCCGCGCTCGGCAACCCGAGAATGGCGCTGGCCATCCAGTCCGCCGGCCCGGTCACGATCAACGATGTGCAGGGCAAGTTCCCGGCCATCCTGTTCAGCGGGTACAACGGCGAGAGCCAGGGCACCGCGCTCGCCGACGTCATGTTCGGCCAGCAGGACCCGAGCGGGCGCCTGGACTTCACCTGGTACAAGGATGACTCGCAGCTGCCGCCGATGGCGGACTACAACATCACCCCCGGCGGCACGGGCGGCCTCGGCCGGACCTACCAGTACTTCACCGGCACCCCCACCTACCCGTTCGGTTACGGGCTGAGCTACACCAAGTTCGCCTACTCGGGCGTCACGGTCGATCAGAAATCCGTTTCCGCCGACGGCACCGTCCACGTCAGCGTCAACGTGACCAACACCGGCAGCACGGCCGGCGCCACGGTCGCGCAGCTCTACGCGGCGACGCCCTTCACCGTGCCGGGTGTGGAACTGCCCACCAAGCGGCTGGAGGGCTTCCAGAAGACCGCGGAGCTTCAGCCGGGGGCGACTCAGCAGATCTCGATTCCGGTCAAGATCAGCAACCTCGCCTTCTGGAACGCGGCCAGCGCGAAATCGGTCGTCTACGGCGGCAACTACCAGTTCCAGGTGGGAACCAACGCAACTGACATCGTGGCATCCCCCACAGTCGGCGTGCACGGCAGCCTGACGCCGGCCGTGCAGTACGTCACCGTGCAGCCGGGCCAGGTCGTCTTCAAGCCAGGCGACACGCTGGATCTGACCGGCAAGAACCCATGGATCAAAGACGACACCAACTCCACTGTGGAGCGGACCGTGGGGCACAGGAACCTCAGCGTGACAGCGGACAACATCGTGGAGGCTGTCAACACCGACGAGTCGTTCGTCAATCTCAAGAATGGCAATGTCCGGTACAGCAGCAGCGACACCTCCGTCGCCACGGTGAGCCCGACCGGGCTGGTGAAGGCGATCGGCGACGGAGTCGCAGCCATCAGCGCGACCGTAGGCGGCGTCACCGGATCGGCCCCGATCGTCGTGCGGCAGCCGTTCACGCTGAGCACGGCACCGATCGCGACCCCGGGCTCCTCCGCGACGACGACCACCACGCTGACGAACACCGGCGGCCTGACCCTCAACAACGTCAGCGTCACGCTGACCGGACCAAGCGGCTGGACGGTGCAGGCGACCTCGCCCTCGACGTTCGCGTCCGTGGCGGCCGGCCAGTCGGCCAAGACGACCTGGGCCGTCACCGCCCCGGCCGGCGCGCCGCCCGGGAGCTACCAGCTCGCGGCGGCGGCGACGTTCACGGTGGCCGGCATCCAGCGCAGCGTGAGCGCGGCGACTCAGATCTCTGTTCCCTATCCATCCCTCACCAGTGCGTTCGACAACCCGGGCATCAGTGACGACAGCAACACGACGGCCGGGAACCTCGACGGCGGTGGTTTCAGCTACTCCGCGCAGGCGCTCGCCGCGGCGGGCCTGACCTCTGGCGCGGCTGTCACGCACAACGGCCTCACCTTCACCTGGCCGAACGCCTCGCCGGGCACAGCCGACAATGTGGTCGCGGGTGGCCAGACGTTCGCGGTGTCGGGGTCCGGCGCGACGCTCGGGTTCCTCGGGACCGGTGACTACGGCACCGCGTCGGGCGGCGGGACGATCACGTACACGGATGGCAGCACGCAGCCATTCACGCTGTCCTTCGCGGACTGGTGGGCGAACTCGCCGGTGCCGGGCGGTGACATCATCGCCTCCGTCCCCTACATCAACACGCCGACCGGGAAGCTGAACCAGCGGGTCAGCGTGTACTACGCCGCGGTGCCGCTGCAGGCGGGCAAGACGGTGCGGTATGTGACGCTCCCCGACATCAGTCACGGGGTGGCGACCGGTACGACCGCGATGCACATCTTCGCCGCTGCGATCGGGTAACCCGCCACCCGTGGGCCGGTGCCGCTGCAACCGGCACCGGCCCACACCACCGGCCCACACCACCGGATATGGGTTCCGTGGGCTGCTCCGCCTGAGTTTGACCAGTCACCAGTTCGCTGCAAACCCTGTCGGCGGCGCCGCGTAGTGAGGAAGACCACGTTCCAGGCCCCGTGAGCCGACATAGGCTCGACTCTTGGTGGGCCGCTGACGCCCGCGGGTCGCGGTGTGCCGCCCCGCTTATGGGCGGGAAGGCCGGTTTCTGGAAGGGGAGCGATGGCGACGCGGCGGTTCAACCTGAGTGGTATTCAGGTTGCCGCCAGCGTGCTGGCCACTTTGAGTACCCCGGGCGGCCTCGATCTCAGAACGCCGGGGAGTCCTGACCACCGCCCTCTTCGTCGACGACGGCGTAATCAGGTCACGCCCGGTCGGCCGGCGCCACGGGGATCCCGCCCGCCGGCGCCGGGAGTCCTGACTACCGCCCTTCTCGCCGGCGACGGTGTAATAATCAGGCCCCGCCCGGCCGGGCGGGACCTGCCCGCCGTCTCTCGCCGCCGTGATCTCGGTTTAGTCACGAATCGGCACCAAGTGGTGCTCCGGTCCTTGCCGACGGCTTCGCACTGCCATTGAATCAGGGTTCACAATCTGGCAGTGTCGCCTAGCTGATCAGGACTTTCCTGGTGAACGATGGTTCATCTGACGCGCATCCGCCAACGTCGGCGGCCCCGGGCGCAGGCGTGCTCGAGGCGCGCGGCGTGACGGTGCGCTTCGGCGGCCTTACCGCTCTTGATGATGTGTCTCTCGTCGCGACCCCCCGTCAGGTGACCGGGATCATCGGCCCGAACGGGGCCGGGAAGACGACGCTGCTCAATGCGGTGTGTGGTTTCGTCAGGCCGGATTCGGGCGGGATCTCCTTCGGCGCCCAGGAGCTGACCGGGGTCCGGCCGCACCGGCTGGCGGGCCTGGGGATCGCCCGCACCATGCAGGGGGTCGGCCTGTTCCGCGGCCTGTCGGTGGTGGAGAACGTCATGGTCGGCGCGACATGCCAGGCCCGGGCCGGGTTCTTGTCGGCGTTGTTCGGCCTGCCTCGGTCGGGCCGGGATGAGCGGAGGCTGCGGGAGCAGGCGATGCAGGCGCTGGACCGGGTGGGCGCCGCGGACCTGGCCGGGAGCATGCCCGAGACGCTGGCGTACGGCCTGCGCAAGCGCGTGGCGCTGGCCCGTGCCCTGGTCGGGCACCCCCGGCTGCTGCTGCTCGATGAGCCGGCCAGCGGCCTGTCGGAGACGGAACTCCCCGAGCTGGGTGAGCTGATCCGCGGGCTCGCCGAGGATGCCTGCGTGGTGGTGATCGAGCACCGGATGGACCTGATGATGTCCGTCTGCGACACGATCTTCGTCCTGGATTTCGGCCGGCTGATCGCGGCGGGCACGCCGGACCAGGTGCAGGCGGATCCGGCGGTGACCGCGGCCTACCTGGGCGCTGAGATCACCACTGGGGGCGGTCCGGCGGAGCGCGGGGAGGGGCCGGGCGATGGCTGACGGGGCGGCGCTGGCCGTTGAGGAGATCGTCGCCGGGTATGGCGGGGTCCTGGTGCTCGACGGCGTTTCTGTCTCGGCCCGGCCAGCGACGATCACCGCGGTGCTCGGCGCCAACGGGGCCGGCAAGACCACGTTGCTGCGCGCGATCAGCGGGCTCATCAGGCCGCGGCAGGGACGGGTTCTCGTCGGCGACGCGAACCTGGCGCGCCGTAAGCCCGAGGACATCGCCCGGGCCGGTGTGGCGCACGTGCCCGAGGGCCAGGGCGTGATCACCGAGCTCACCGTGGAGGACAACCTCCGCCTGGGTGCGCTGTCGGGGCGGGGCAGCGCGGGGCGGTCGGCGGCGCTGAGCGATGCCTACCGGCGGTTTCCGGTGCTGGCTGAGCGGCGGCGGCGGGCGGCGGGCACGCTGTCCGGCGGTGAGCGGCAGATCCTGGTGATCGCCAGGGCGCTGATGGCGGCCCCGCGGGTACTGCTGCTGGACGAGCCGTCGCTGGGCCTGGCGCCCAAGATGGTGGCGCAGGTGATGGGCCTGGTGCGGCAGCTTCGCGATGAGCGGGGGCTGACCGTGCTGCTGGTCGAGCAGAACGCCCGCAGCGCGCTTGGCATCGCGGATAAGGGCGTGGTGCTCAATCTCGGCACAGTGGTCGCCGAGGATGACGCCGCCGCGCTCGCGGCCGATGTCGGGCTGCGCCGTCACTATCTGGGATTTTAGGAGAGGCGGGCATGCAGGCGTTCCTCGAGTACACCCTCGGCGGGATCGCCGTCGGCATGATCTATGCCGCGATAGCGCTGTCGCTGGTGCTGATCTGGCGCGGGACCCGGGTGCTGAACTATTCCCAGGGCGGGATGGCGATGTTCACCACCTATGTGGCGTGGCTGGTGATCAGGGACACCGGGAACTACTGGGCGGGTTTCGCGGTGGCGCTCGCGTCGGGGCTGGTGCTCGGCGCGGTCCTGGAGCGCGCCGTCGTGCGGCCGACGGAGGGCAAGTCGCCGCTGAACTCGGTGATCGTCACGATCGGCCTGCTCATCTTCCTGGAAGGGCTGGCCGGGATCATCTACGGCGGCCAGTACCGCTCGTTCCCCGCGGCGTTCTCGGTCACCGGGCTGAAGGTCGGGAGCGTGGCGCTGGGTGTCTCCCGCAGTGACGTCTTCACCGCCGCCGCGGTGCTCGCCGCGGCGCTGGCGCTGGCGGCGGTGTTCCGGTACACCTCGGTAGGCCTGCGGCTGCGCGCGACAGCGTTCAGCCCGGGCGTGGCGCGGCTGCTCGGGGTGCGGATAGGCCGGGTGCTCACCCTCGGCTGGGCGCTGGCCGGGTTGTTCGGAGCGCTGGCCGGCGTGCTGGTCACCCCGTCCACGTTCCTGTACCCGAACAGCATGGACTCGATCTTCGTGCTCGGCTTCACCGCCGCGGTGATCGGCGGGCTGGACAGCCCGGCCGGAGCGGTCGCCGGCGGGGTGCTGCTCGGCGTCGTGCTCAGCTATGCGGGCGGTTACCTGGGCAGCAACCTGGTGCTGGTGTACGGGCTGGCGGTGCTCGTCCTGGTCTTGATGATCCGGCCGTCCGGCCTGTTCTCGGCGGCGACGGCCAGGCGGGTGTGACCCCGTGACCCTGGCCCGCCACACCGCCGCCGCGCTAGGCATCGCGCTGGTCCTCGCGGCGCTGTCGGTCCGGCTCAGCCCCTACCGCGACTACCAGATGGCCGAGGTCGCCGCGTACGTGGTCGCCGTCGCCGGGCTCACCGTGCTGATCGGGCTGAGCGGCCAGATCTCGATCGGCAATGGCGCGTTCATGGCGATCGGCGCCTACGCCTCGGCGCTGCTGCTGCTGCACCTGGGCTGGCCGCTGGCGCTGGTGTTCGCGGCGAGCGCCGTGATCGCCGCCCTGGCCGGCGCGATCTTCGGGGTCGCCGCGGCCCGGCTGCGCGGCCCCTACTTGGCCGGGGCCACCTTGATGCTGGCGGTCGCGCTGCCGTCGGTGGCCGGCCAGTACCAGGGAATCTTCGGCGGGGACCAGGGGCTTGCCGTCACGATCATCACGCCGGCCTTCCTGGGCGCGAGCTTCCCGCCCACCCGCTGGCTGGCCTGGCTGACCTGCGCCGCCGCGCTGATCACACTGGTCCTGCTGGCCAACCTGGCCCGCAGCCGGGTCGGCCGCAGCTGGCGGGCGATCCGCGACGACGAGATCGCCGCATCGCTGGCCGGCCTGAACGTGGCCCGGCTGCAGATTCTCGCGTTCGTGGTCAGCGCCGCCTGCGCCGGGCTCGGCGGGGCCCTGCTGGCCGTGGTCACCGGGATCGTCGCCCCGGGCGCCTACACGCTGACGCTGTCCATCGCGCTGCTGACCGCGGCGGTGCTCGGCGGCCTCGGTACCCTGCCCGGCGCCGTCTGGGGAAGCCTGGTCCTGGTCCTGGTGCCCAGCTACCTCACCAACGTGGCGGCCGGCCACGGCCTGTCCGGGGCGGCGAGCTCCAGCGTTCCCATCGCCGCCTACGGCGTCATTCTCATCGTCGTCATGCTCGTGTTCCCCACGGGCATCCAGGGCGGCCTGCGCCGCCTCTTCGGGCCGATGACACCCGACGCGGGCATCCTCCGGGGCGCCCCGCGCCGGCGTGCGGCGGCCAGCGAACACCAGAAGGAAGGCTCCATGTGAACAGATCACAGCCTATGAACAGATCACACCTGGGCCGGCCCGCCATCGTCGTCGGGGCCATCGTGGCCCTGGCGGTCGCTGGCTGCAGCTCCGGCGCGAAGTCACCGTCCTCTTCCTCGTCCTCTTCGTCGTCCGCCCTGACCGCCTCCGCGCCGGGCATCACGGCGACCCAGATCCTGATCGGCAGCCATCAGCCGCTCACCGGTGTCGCCGCGCCTGGCTACGACGAGATCGCGCCGGCGTCCAACGCCTACTTCCAGTACGTCAACGCCAACGGCGGCGTCTTCGGCCGCAAGATCGTCTACAAGTACCTGAACGACCAGTACGACCCGACGATCACCTCGACCGTCGTGCACCAACTGGTGCTGCAGGACAGCGTCTACTCCATCTTCAACGGGCTGGGCACGCCCACCCATCTCGCGGTCGCACCGTACCTGAACGCCCAGAAGGTGCCTGATGTGTTCGTCGCCTCCGGCTGCGAATGCTGGAACGCCCCGTCGACATTGCCGAACACGTTCGGCTGGCAGATCGACTACGTCCGCGAGGGCAAGATCCTGGGCAACTACATCAAGGCGCACTTCGCGGGCAAGAAGATCGGCTATTTCTACCAGAACGACGAGTTCGGCCAGGACGGCGTCAAGGGCCTCAACTACGAGATCCCGAAGTCCCAGGTCGTGGCCAGTGAGAGCTACAACCCGGCCGTGATCAACATCGCGCCTCAGGTGACAGCGCTCAAGGCGGCCGGGGCCCAGGTTGTCGTGTCGTTCTCGGTCCCCGCGTTCACCGCGCTGCTGAAGCTGACCAGCCTCAAGCTCAGCTTCGCCCCGCAGCTTGTGGTCAGTGACGTGGGCTCCGACCCGATCACGCTGGCCGGGCTGCTCGCCGCGTTCGCCAAGAACACCACGGCCGGCTTCGGCAGCGCGCTGACCCAGGGCATCATCACCGACGGCTACCTGCCCTCCCTCGGCGAGACCAGCAACAGCTGGATCCAGCTGCTCCAGAAGATCCACACCACATACCTCCCGAAGCTGCCGCTGGACGGCAACGTGGCCTACGGCATAGCGGTCGGCTACACCTTCGTCCAGGCGATACTCAAGGCCGGGCGCAACCCGACCCGGCAGGACCTGGTCAACGCCATCAACGCCGGGCTGCCGCAGGGATTCGCCGTGGCGCCGTACGCCTACTCGGCGACCAACCACGACGGGATCACCGGCGCCTACATGGCCGTCGTCAAGAACGGCGCGCTGGCCCCGACGGGCCCGGTCCAGGTGACCGACACCACCCCGACCGGAGCGATCACGACCTACAGCACGGCGCAGCCCGCGGCCCCGGCCAGCGGTGTCCCATCGTCCTGACCGCCGGGGGCCGGCCGTCCGCGAGTCCGCGGGCGGCCGGCCCTGCCTCCGGTGCGGGACCGGCGGCCGCTTGCCGTTCAGAATCCAGAACGGAGTATCAGCGTGACTGTCGTCGCCAGCCGCAGGCCCGCCGAGGGTGACGGCCGGCCCCCGGCCGAGCGGCTGCTCGCGGCCGCGGAAAGGATGTTCGGGGAGCGGAGCTACCAGCGGGCCACGGTGGCCGGCATCTGTGCCCGGGCCGGCATGGCCACCGGCAGCTTCTACGCGCATTTCGGCTCGAAGGCGGAGATCTTCGCGGCGGTCGTGCGCCGGATCAACGCCGATCTCAGGATGGCCATGAGAAAGGCCATCGAGCAGGCCGGCCACGGGCAGCGGGAGATCGAGCGGGCATCGTTCCGTGCGTTCTTCGACATGCTGTCGACACGGCCGTGGATGGACCGCATCGTGCGGGAGTCCGAGTTCGTCGCGCCGGGCCTGTTCCACGAGTACTACGAGCACCTGGCGCGGGGTTACGCCCGCGCGGTACGCCAGGCCCAGCTCGTCGGCGAGGTGGACGCACGCTACGACCCCGAGGTCATCGCCTTCATGTACACCGGGATCGGCAACTTCGTCGGCATGCGCTGGGCCGACTGGACGGCGGGCGGGCAGGTCCCCGACGACGTGCTTGACGATCTCCTGGAGGTTCTGCGCCGCGGGCTCCCGCCGCCCGCGGCGGACCGCGACGTATCGTCATAGCCATGGCTGACGGGATCGCGTCGTCCCGCACGATCCCGGAACTGCTGCTCGCGGCGGCCAGCCGGGACCCGGACGGCGTCTGGGTGCGCGCGGACGGGGGTTCGCTGACATTTTCCGCTGCGGCGGCGCGGGTGGCCGCCGCCGCACAGGCCCTCCGCGATGCCGGGGTCCGCCATGGGGACCTGGTGATGGTCACCGCCCGGACCACCCCGCCCTACCTGATCTGCTGGCTGGCCCTGGCGGCACTGGGCGCGGTCACCGTGTCCGTCAATCCCCGCAGCGCGCCCGCTGAACTGGCCGGGCTCGTCCGGCAGACGCGGCCGCGCGCCATCGTCACCGACCGGGATCTCATGCGGCTGGTGGCCGAGGCGACGGCCCGGGATTTGCCCCCGCTCGGCGTGCTCGATGCGGCGGAACTGACGGGGGAGTGGGCTGGCGCAGGCGCCGGTTCCCGGCGCCTGCCGGACGCCGCCGTGAAGCCCGATGACATCGCTGTCCTCATCCCCACCTCCGGCACGACGGGCCGGTCCAAGCTGGTCATGCAGACCCACCGGGCCTACGTCATGGCCGGCGAGGGTTTCCCGTACTGGATGGAGCTGACCGCCGCCGACCGGCTGATGACCTCGCTGCCGCTGTTCCATATCAATGCCCCCGCATACTCGGTCATGGGCTCGCTGGCCAGCGGGGCCGGGCTGATCCTGCTGCCGCGCTTCTCGGCCAGCGGGTTCCTCGATTCGGCGCGCAGGCACGGCGCGACCGAGTTCAACGCCATCGGGGCGATGCTGGAGATCCTCATGCGCCAGCCGCCCCGGCCCGATGACGCGGACACGCCGCTGCGGCTGTGCTACACGGGCCCGGCGCCGGCCAGGGAGCGCCAGGAGGAAATGGAGCGCCGGTTCGGCCTGCGCATCGTGGTGGGGTACGCGATGTCGGAGAGCCCGTACGGGCTCATCTGGCCCCGCGGCACCCGCCCGTTCGGCACGCTGGGCGCACCGCGCCAGCATCCGAGGCTCGGAGTCGTCAACGAGGTCCGGGTCGTCGACGACGACGGCCGGGACCTCAGGCCCGGCCAGACCGGTGAACTGCTGCTGCGCAACCCGGTGGTGACCCCCGGGTACTGGGGGATGCCGGAGGAGACCGTCAGCGCGATCACCGACGGCTGGCTGCACACCGGCGACCTGGTCACCGAGGATGATGCCGGCACGTTCACGTTCGTGGCGCGGAAGAAGGAGGTGCTCCGCCGCCGCGGCGAGAACCTCTCCCCGGCCGAAGTGGAGGAGGTGCTGGCCGAGCACCCGGCCGTGCTGGAGTGCGCGGTGGTCGGGGTCCCCTCGGAACTGTCCGAGGAGGAAGTGAAGGCGTTCGTGGTCGCCGCCCCGGGCGCCAGCCCCGACTTCGCCGAGTTGCGGGCGTTCGCGGCCGCCCGGCTCGCCGCCTTCAAGGTGCCCCGCTACTGGCAGCTCATCGGCGAGCTGCCGCATACCCCGACGGCGCGGGTGGCCAAGCACCGGCTGCCCCAGGGACATCAGCCAGGAGAATACGACGCCGAAGCCGCCCCCAGCTGACGCACCGGATGGTCAGATGCGGAAGAAGAGGTTGAGGAACCGGTCAGCGACGTCCAGGTCACCGCGGACGGTGCCGGAGTTGCTCCGGCCGAATGCGGTCAGCACCATGCTGCCCGGGTCGAAGTCGATCACCGTTCGCAGGTCGCTGACGTCGCCCTGTTCATAGGACATGGCCTTGTCGGCCACGCTGACCCGGTAGCTGCCCGCGTTCCGCCCGCTGACAGTGATGCCCAGACTGAACGGGGACGGGTCGGTATCCGCGCGGACCGTTGACTGCCAGATGATGAACATGAACGGCACCAGCAGGTCGGCCGCATCGCCGGGCAGGCCGTGCGCCCGGCCGGTGCCCTGCCGGATGTCCCACGAGTGCACCGTGTAGTCCATCAGCTGGCCAGCCGCGTAGATGAAGGCCGGGACCGGGCCCATGTAGCTGTGCGGGACGATGAGGCCCGACCACTCCTCAGCGTCCAGCGACTCAAGGATCCCCATCATCCGGTCGAAGTCGCCCCGGGCCCGGGCAATCAACTCCGGCTGTGACAAGGCCCGGAACTCGGTCGCCGCCTCGCCCGCCCGCTCGTGCATGACGGCGAGGCCGTGCGCGCTGGCCTCGCCGCCGCTGCGGGCCGTCTCAAACGCGGCGAAGTAGCCCTCAGTGGTGTCCACCAGGTGGCCAACCACGTCACGGACTGCCCAGTTCTCGCATGCGGTCGGCGCTTCCCATACGCCGGGCTGCTCCGCGAGCTTGAAGAACCGGTTCGCCTCTTCGCCCACGACTCGCAGGATCGTGTCTTTTCCCTCATAGGACATCGCGTTCCATGCGCTCATTGCCGTCCACCTCTCTGTGATCGGACAGTACGAACGACAGCGCACATGGCTGCCGCCTGTCAATGCCCCACCAGCACCATCTCAGCATTTCCGGCCCCGCTGGCGCCAGGCACGGATGTTTCATGGCCGGTTTGTGCGGTAGGGACAACCTCGCCGCCGACCGGGAGGCCGGTGGTCGGATGATCGCGGCGAACGGCAAGGCACGGCTCCTTGCGCGGATCAGGAGGCACCAACTGGGTAAACGTGTGCTGCGTCCCGGCTCGTGCGTGCCGTGGTGCGGTGCGCCGTGCGTGGCGTGGTGCGCCGCGCGTGCCGTGGTGCGCCGTGCGGGTCGCAGCGGGCCGTGCGGGCCGCAGCAGGCCGTGCGGGCCGCGGCGCGCTGCGTGGACCGCGACCCGCTACGTGGGCCGAAGCATACTCTGGTACACCGCGATCAAGGCGGCCTTCTGCTCGTCGCTCAGCCGCTCATCGGCACGGATGGCGGCTTCCGCGTCCACGGCGGACGGCAGGGGATCAGAGCTTGCGGTCCTGGCTGCGGTCGCGGATCCCTCCGGATCCAGCAGGCCCGCCTCCGCGAGGAGCGTTTCCGCGGAAACGTTGAGAGCGGTCGACAGGAGCTTGAGGACACGGACGGACGGCTGGTGCAGGCCGCGCTCGATCTGGCTCAGGTAGGGATTGGACAGGCTGGTCAGCTCCGCCAACTGGCGCAGGGACAGGTTGGCGAGCTTGCGCTGGCTGCGGATGAAGGCGCCTAGAGCCTCCGTCTGCGCGGCCCACGGATCTGGCACCGGAACCCCCGTCCTTCGTCTGGCGAAACTGTGCTTCTGGGGCACGGGCTTCTGGCGGCCCGGCTTGAGCGGTAGATCTGCTAAGTATAGTATGCATGAGGCATTGTGGCCAGGAATGCGCAAGCGCGGCGAACCGGGGAATCTTGGTCCGCCGCGCTAGCTACCTGGTTACTTGGCCGCGGAGTCGGCCTTCCTGGCCGTGGTGCCGTTCTTGCCGGAAAGGACCGGCGTGGTCGCGTGCAGTACGTTCTCGGCGAACTTCCGCTGACTGGCGAGCAGCTGCTCGGCGAAGTCGTAGGCATTCGCGACGAACTCCTCGGGCTTGGGCAGCTTGTCGGTATACGGCAGGCTGGGCGTCGGGATCGACGGGGTGATCGACTGGACCGCTTCGGCCCAGCGCTTGATGGCATCGACGACGGCGTCCTGGCTCTTGCGGACAGTGTTCAGGATCTCGCCCTGAATCTCCTGGCCGACGTTGCGGGTCTCGGTCATTTTCTTCTCCTCGGGTTTTCGCTCTAGGTGTCTGGTGCCTATGCTTGCTATACTACGCGCTCTGGTTGATTTGTCAAGCACAGGGCCAATGCCGCGCCAGAGTCAGCAGGACAGCTCAGCCGGCCGGACAGTTCGGTTAGCCCGACAGCTCGGTCAGGCGGACAGGTCAGCCCGGCCGGTCAGCTCGGCCGGACAGCTCGGCCGACCGGACAGGTCAGCTGGCCGGACAGGTCAGCCGGCTGGACAGCTCAGCCGTGGATGTAGTCGCCGGGCGCGTCGCCGAGTACGGGGTGGCGGCGGTTTCCCATGGGTGGTGGCTTGACCGTGTCGCCGGCCCGCTCCCCGGCCCACTCGGTCCAGTCCTCCCACCAGGAGCCGCTGCGGCTCTCCGCCGTGGCCCGCCACTCGTCGGCGGTGGGCTGGTTCTTGCCGCCCACCTCGTACCGGGCCTTGGGCCCGGGCGGGTTGACGATGCCGGCGATGTGACCTCCGTTGGACAGCACGTACCTGGCGTTGCCACCGAGGAGGCCGGTGGTCTTGTAGGCCGCCTGCCACGGCACGATGTGGTCGTTCACGGCACTCACCACGTACGCGTCGCTCTTGATGTCGTGGAGGGACAGGTGCTGTCCGGCCAGTTCCATCTCGCCTGTGGCCAGCTGGTTCTCGATATAGAGCGTGCGGAGGTAGAACGAGTGCATCGCGGCTGGCAGGCGCGTGCTGTCGCCATTCCAGGCGAGGATGTCGAACGCGGGTGGCCGCCCGCCCATGAGCCAGTTGGATACCACGTAGCTGAAGATGAGGTCGTTCGCCCGCAGTATGTCGAATGTCGACGACATCTGCGAGCCCTCCAGGAAGCCCTTGGCCGCCATCTGCCGTTCGAGCCGGGCCACGGTCGGCTCGTCGGTGAAGACGCCGAGCACCCCCGGCTCGCTGTAGTCGAGCAGCGTGTTGAGCAGGGTGAGCGAGCCAATCCGGCGGTCGCCGGTCGCTGCGAGATAGGCGGCGAGCATCGCCGTCAGGGCTCCGCCCAGGCAGAGCCCCACGATGTCGATCTGGGGGGCGCCGGTGATGTCGGCTATGACGTCGAGCGCCGCCATCGGGCCGCCGATGAGGTAGTCATCCAGGGTCACGCCGCGCATGCTCGCGTCCGGGTTGCGGTAGGAGATCGCGAAGACAGTGCGTTCGTGCTGGACCGCCCACTCGATGAAGCTGCGTCCCGGGGCGAGGTCCATGATGTAGTACTTGTTGATCCACGGCGGGCTCGCCAGTACCGGAATGGCGTGGACCTTGGGAGTCTGCGGCGAGTACTGGATGAGCTCCATCAGCTCATTCCGGAAGACGATCTTCCCGGGAGTCGCCGCGAGGTTCGTGCCCAGCTTGAACGGCCGCGTGTCCACCTGGCTCGGGCGGCCGTCGTTGCGGACCAGGTCATCCAGGAAGTTGCGGGCGCCGGAGACCACGCTGCCGCCCCCGGTATCGAACGCCCGCTTGAGGGCCGCTGGATTGGTGGGCAGGAAGTTGGTCGGGCTGAACGCGTCGAGCAGAAAGCCGACCGCCAGCTCGGCTTTCCCGTCACTCACCGGGTCCCCGCGCCCGACGACGAGCACGTCATCGGTGAACTGCCTGGCGGCCAGGTAGGTCTGGCGCAATGCGAAGAACGCGGGGTTCTCCTCCCAGGCCGGGTCGGCGAACCGCTTGTCTTTGCCCGGCGGGATCGGCGGCGGCACATCGGAACCTATCCAGCGCGCCGCGCTGGATAGGGCGATCCTGGTCAGGGTAGCGCTCAAGCGCAGACCCGCCTCGGCGAGCTGACCCGGGCGCCCGAGCGCCCGGGTCAGTACTGCCTGCACCGACTCGCCGAAGCTGGCCATGTCGAGGGAGGCGAAGAGGCCAGCTTCGGGCCCGACGGCCTCGATCGCATCTTCCGATGCCTGCCAGGCCGAATCGTGCTCGGTCATTGAGCCACCTCTCAGATAAGCGCCCTACCCTCAGGGCGGCTGTGGCTAAACCCGCTCGAAGATCGCGGCGATGCCCTGCCCGCCGCCGATGCACATCGTGATGAGCGCGTACTGGCCGCCGGTCCGCTGCAGCTCGTGCAGCGCCTTCACGGTGAGGATGGCGCCTGTCGCGCCGATCGGGTGCCCGAGCGAGATGCCGCTGCCGTTCGGGTTGGTCCGCTCCGGTGGCAGCCCGAGTTCGCGGATCACGGCCAGCGCCTGCGCCGCGAACGCCTCGTTCACCTCGAACACGTCGATCTCGTCCAGCTTCAGGCCGGCCCGGTCGAGCACCTTGTGGACCGCGGGGATCGGGCCTATGCCCATGACCCGCGGTTCCACGCCTGCGTGGCTGTAGGCGACCAGCCGTCCCATGGGACGCAGACCGTGGGCGCCGGCGTACGAGGCGCTCGCCAGCACTACGGCCGCGGCCGCGTCGTTGACTCCGGAGGCGTTGCCCGCGGTGACCGAGCCGTTGGCGTCGAAGGCCGGCCGCAGCCTGGCCAGGTCGTCGGTGGTCATCCCCGGCCGGATGTGCTCATCGGAGGTGAAGGTGGTGCTGCCCTTCCTGGTGGTCACCTCGATGGGCGTGATCTGCCCGGCGAAATAGCCTTGCTCCGTGGCGAAAGCCGCCCGCCGGTGGCTCTCGGCTGCGAGGGCGTCCTGGTCAGCCCGGGACACTCCGTAGTCGGCCGCCACGTTCTCCGCAGTGATGGCCATGTGGCAGTGGTCGAACGGGTCGGTCAGCGCGCCCACCATCGCGTCCACCGCGACCGCGTCCTGCATCCTCCGGCCCCAGCGCATGTCGGGTAGCCAGTACTGGCCGCGGCTCATCGACTCGGCGCCGCCGGCCACCGCTGCGTCGGCGTCACCGAGCATGATGGCCTGGGCCGCGGAGATGATGGCCTGCAACCCGCTGCCGCACAGCCGGTTCACGGTCAGCCCGGGCGTGCTGGCGGGCAGGCCGCCGTCGATGGCGGCCACCCGCCCCAGGTACATGTCCCTGGCCTCGGTGTGGATCACGTTGCCGAACACGGCGTGGCCCACGTCCGCGGGTTCCACTTCCGCCCGGGTCACCGCGTCACGCACCACCGCCGCGGCGAGGTCGCACGGCGGAACGGTCGCGAGGCCGCCGCCATATTTGCCGATCCCGGTCCGCACCGCGGACAGGACCAGAACGTCTGGTCTTTCATTCATGACTGCTCCCTCACATGTCCAGTCCGCCGTTGACCGACCAGATCTGCCCGGTGATGTACGCGGACTCATCGGCGGCCAGGAAGGCGACCACGCGAGCGATCTCCTCGGGCTTGCCGAGCCGGCCCACCGGGATCTGGGCGCGTATCCGGCTGAGCACTTTTTCCGGGATCGTGGCGAGCATGTCGGTCGCGATGAAGCCCGGAGTCACCGCGTTCACGGTCAGCCCGATCCCGTCCCCGACCGGCCGCTCTGCGCGGGCGAGCTGGAAGAGGGACTCCTTGGCGAGCGATTTCGTCAGGCCGAACAAGCCGGATTTGGACGCGGCGTAATTGGCCTGCCCGATATTGCCGGTCTCGCCGATGACCGAGGACACGTTGATGATCCGGCCGGTGCCACGCTCGATCATGTGCTCCAGCGCCGCCTGGGCCATGAAGAAAGCGCCGGACAGGTTGACGGAGATAACCCGCAGCCAGTCGTCGTCGCCCATTTTGGCCACGGTCTTGTCGACGGTGATGCCCGCGTTGTTGACCAGGATGTCAAGGCGGCCATGCTGGTCGATGACCTCCTGCAGCACCCGGCGGCAGTCGTCGGCCACGCCGATGTTGCCCTCATGCAGGGTGATACGGCGGCCCGGATAGTCCGCGGTCATGGTGGCCAGGAACTTCCTGGCCGGCTCCTCGTGGCGGGAGTACCCGGCAGCGACGGCGGCGCCCTGCGCGGCCAGGTGCTGGCCGATGGCCGCCCCGATGCCGCGGGTCCCGCCGGTCACAAAAGCTACCTTGCCCCTGAGCTGGCCTGCTGTTTCCTGGTGCTGAGTGTCGGTCATGACGGTCATCGCGCCTCCTTCGGCGATTACGGCAGGGAGACACGGCGCCTCTCAGCATTCTTCCCCCCGCCTATATCTAGTCATATCATTGAATCGCTGTGAAATACGGGCGGAAACTGGCTGTTTTCTGGAGGGCACAAAAAGAATGACTTAGGTCCTTAATATTAATGACCTGCGACCCTGCGCGGCGATTCCAGTGGCCCCTTGAAGGCCGACCAAAATACATCTCAGAAAGTACTTGGTGAATCAGCTGGATGCGCTGCCGGCAATCGTCTCCCTTCTGTCACGCTGGCACGCTCAGCCCATTGGGTGAACACCCGCATCACCAGCCACAATGCGCAACTTAGACTTGGGCCCCCAAGGTGCGGTGACGGGAGGAGTCCCATGCTTGACGGACGGCTGCTCATCGATGCGCATGTCCATCCGCCGCGCCTGCCCACGCTCAGGGCGGCCTGGATGAGCTGGGCCGAGCAGTTCGGGTCGCCGGGCTGGCGGTCGGTGTTCGACCGCGACGGCGTGGTCATCCCGCCGGCCCTCGACGAGCTCATGGAGTCCGAGGGCGTCGACCGCGCGATCCTGCTCAGCGAGTACAGCCCCAAGGTCACCGGGATCCAGCCGGTCGAGGACCTGCTGCCGATCATCAAGCACAACCCGGAGCGCTTCAGCTTCCTCGCGAACATCAACCCGCACCTGCACTACCCGGTCGCCGCGGAACTCGCCCGGCAGGTCGGGATGGGCGCGGCCGGGCTCAAGGTCCATCCGGTGCACGGCGGATTCAGCGCCGCCGACCCGATGCTCTACCCGGCCTACCAGGCCTGCGAGCAGGAGGACCTGCCGGTGGTCGTGCACTGCGGCACGAGTTCGTTCCCCGGCTCCGACAACGCCATGGCCGATCCCGGCCTGCTCACCCCGGTGCTCAGGGACTTCCCCGGGCTGACGGTCGTGCTCGCGCACGGCGGCCGGGGATGGTGGTACGAGGCGGCCGCGTCCCTGGCCCTGCTGCACGAGAACGTGTGGATCGAGCTGTCCGGGCTGCCGCCCAGGAAGCTGCCCGAGTACTACGCCCGCTTCGACCTGGGGCGGCTGGCCCGCAAGTTCATCTTCGGCACCGACTGGCCGGGGACGCCGGGCATCGCTCGTAACGTCCGCGCCCTGGCCGCGCTCGACCTCGACGGTGACACGCTCGGCGAGGTCCTGGCCGGCAACGCGATGCGGATCTACCGAGGGCTGGTCGGACGTGACTGACCCCGGGGCCGGGCGGACAACGTGCTACAGACCATTGACGTAACGATCGAGTT
>DASWFT010000075.1:0-15946 GCA_036394075.1 Streptosporangiaceae bacterium | reverse complement strand
CGTCAAAGTAACCCCGCACCGTCATCATCCCCAGGTGCTTGGCGGAGAATTCGACCTGCGTGTGGTACGGGTCGAGCTGCCAGTTGGCCATGGAGGACCTCCTTGCCTCGGGTCACCAGTCTGGATGCGGCGCCGAACGTGCTACCGCAGTCGTGATCGTAGTTCGAGCTGAGCTGAAGCGCTCCTATTCTTCTGGGGGTTACCCCTCCATATGACCGCCTTCTTCTGGGGTTACCCCTCCATATGACCGCCGCTGAGATCCGCGCCGTCGAGCGGTGGCCGTCAGCCCGGCGCAGCGCCTGATCGTCGCCCTGGCGGCGGTCCACGCCGCCCGCCCGGCTGCGATCCGGGAGCTCACGCTGGATGACCTCGACCTGCCCAACCGGCGCATCACCATCGCCCGGCACGCCCGGCGAGCTCACCTACCGGGCCCTCCGAGCCTGGCTCGGCCATCGCCGCACCGCCTGGCCGCGCACCCCCAACCAGCACGTCCTGATCTCCGAGAAGACCGCCTTCGGGACCGAGTCCGTCAGCCAGGGCTTTCGCGATCATGAACGACGCGTGGACCGTCCCGTCGGGCGCGACCGCGACCGCAGGATCCCACGAATTGACGTTTTGAGCCGACCGCGTTCCCGCAGGTCGCCGCGCTGCTGGTAGCACAACTCCGGGTCGGCGGCCACACCGGCGTGGGTTGAGCGGGTGCTGCCCGATTTCGTCATCGCGCAGGTGGACGGCCGCTGCCTCGCGGTCGGCGTAGCGTGCGGCGCCGGCCAGGCCGACGACGCTCCAAACGCGCCAGCGCCGCCAAGCTCGCCAGATCCGGGATGCGGCTGAACTACCGGCCACCCGGCCACCCGGCCGACGGCCAGGCAGCTTAGGACCCGGCGTTCCACGTGTGAGTTGTGCTCCAGCGCCTGGTGAAGATAGGTGCCACCTGGCCGTTAGGCCGATCCCGTCCAGGCCCGCTGGAGATCAAGCAGGACTCCACACGACCTCCTGCAAGCCCGCCACGTGCGCGCGTAACGGCCCCGCGGTGCCCGGCGTTTCCCCACGTGTAGGGCCTCTTCCTCGTGAGGTCCCGGCTTGTCCGACGCAGGCCGGGACCCCACCCTGGGTACGATCCGGCCGGGCCATGCTGGCCAGCCACGGGCCTATGCTGCACAGGATCCGGCAGCTCAGCCAGGGAAGGGCAGGGTGTGTCCATACCAGCGTGATGCTCGCCGGCCGGTACCGCCTGGAGGGCAGGATCGCGCCTGGCGGTGTGGGTGAGCTGTGGCGGGCAACCGGCATGGTGCCAGGCCGACCGGTGGAGGTGAAGTTGCGCAAGCAGCTGGCTGGCAGAACGTCACGAAATATCTGGCGGCAAGGCTCTGGCTCGTGCCCGGAGGAAGAATGACCGCGCCAGATCACGAAGTCCAGCGGTACCGGATAGTTGCCCGGGGCGAGAGCCCGGTGCTGCTGGGGGGCGTGGCTGACGGACTCCAGATCGAGTCAGGGCGGGGCTGGACGTCCGTCGTCGCCTCGGTACGTGATGAGTCCGAGCTCTGGGGATTGCTGGGCCGGTTCCAGGATTTCGCGATTCATGTCGTCAGCATCAATGAACTCGGCGCTGAGGTGATGCGGCCCCGGACCGTGACTGGCGGCCGCCGGGTGAGCCACGGCGGCGAATCGGCTGGGGGGTGGCGAGAGTGGCTGGCTGGCGCGGCAGCGAATGATCCGGACGTGCTGGCACGTGCCTTGGGCCCGGTCGCGGGCAACATCGATCTGTCCGGACTGGACATCAGAACCCACGCGCTGGTGTGCCTCGCCGGACTGGTGGCCGCCGGTGAGTTCCACGACTCAATCCGATCCGCGTATGACGCGGCCCTCGACCGCGGCGTGACCGGCGCCGAGATCACCGGCGTGCTCGTTGCCCTCCTTCCCGTGCTGGGCGCCGACCGTATCGCAGCCGCCGCGGCCACTGTGCTGGGCTGTTCCTGAGGCCGAGCCGCACCCTTCCATGCGCCGGGGTAGCTTGTGCCGTCTTGGTTTTCGCGGGCGGCTGATGGCGTAGCGGCGGCCGGTGCCCGCGCCGACGCCGAACAGCCGGTAGGACGGCCGAGCTTATTGGGCGCCTGTGACCTGCAGGAATCGTCACGAACTGGCCGTCACCTTGCTGACGAACCAGGCTGCTTGCGCCAGGGCGCTGTCGGCGGCAGCGAGCAATCCGGGTTGTAGCGCGAAGTCGTGCCACATGCACGGCCACCTGGTGTATGTCACGTCCACCCCGGCGGCCGAAGCGCTGGCGGCCAGCAGCTCGGCGTCCGGGGCGAGCAGCTCGCCGGCTGCGGCTTGGATCAGTAGCGGCGGCAGCCCTGAGTGCGCGGCGCGCAACGGCGAGACCAAGTGGTCGGCCCATGTGGACGGGTCGGCGTACGCGCGGGCGCAGGCGTCGAGCCAGTCCGGACTGAGCAGCACGTCCCGGCGCACCAGGTCCGGGACGGCCCGGCGGTCGCGGCCGAGATCAAGCCACGGCGACAGCAGGATGCAGCCTGCGGGCAGGTCCTGGCCCTCGTCACGCATCGACAGGAGCAGGGCTAGGGCGAGTCCCCCGCCTGCCGAGTCGCCCGATACCACCACCAGGTCCGGCTTGGCCTCAGCGGACAGCACTGTCATAAGCGCGCGGGCATCCTCAAGTGCCGCCGGATAGGGATGCTCGGGTGCCAGGCGGTACTCGGGCAGCACGACCTGGCAGCCTGCCTGGGAGCTCAGGTGCGCCGCCCACGACCGCGCCGTAGTCGCTGAGCCCAGACAATAGCCGCCGCCGTGAAAGTGGATCACCGTTCGCTGTGAACCCGAGCCCCGGGCTGACACCACCTCGGCGCGCACTCCGCCTATGGCCTGCTCGGCGAACGTAGTACCGCGCGGCAGCAGCGAGGCCGGGATGAGCTGGTCCAGCCGTCTGCGCTGCGCCTGCCAGGGCAGAGCCGGATCGAGGCAGTGCCTGCCGAGCTGCCGCACCCCAAGGCGCATGACCGCGGTCGGCACGCGCAGCCCCCGCCGAGCGCGGCGGGCGGTCATGCCGCGCTGGTGCCGGCCGTGGCCGGCCGTTTCGGCATGACCCGGTACGCGGCAAGGTCAAAGCGCCGGACCCGGTACCGGTACAGGAACGTATGGTCGGGCCAGTTGTTAGTGTTGCGCCCGGAGGCCGTTGTGTACCAGCTGTGGCAGCCGCTCTCCCACACCGACGTCCGGCTGGCCGATTGCACCCAGGAGCTGAATGCGTCTTGCACTTCGGGGCGAACGTCAAGCCAGGCGAGGCGTTCGGCCTCGAGCGCCTGGATCGCGCCGAGCACGTAGCCGATCTGGCCTTCGAGCATGTAGATGATCGAATTGCTCCGAGGTTGGTGTTAGGCCCGTAGAGCATGAAGAAGTTCGGGAACCCAGAAACTGTAATGCCGAGGTAGGCCTGCGGCCCGTCCTGCCAGGCCTCCTGCAGCCGCCAGCCGTCGAGGCCGGACACCAGCATCGGCGCCAGGAACTCCACCGCATTGAAACCGGTGCCGTAGATGATCACGTCCGCGGTGCGGGCCGTGCCGTCGGCGGTGACCATGCCGTCCCGGACTATCCGCTCGATCCGGTCCGTGACCAGCTCGACATCCCGCCGCGCCATTGCCGGGTACCAGTCGTTGGAAAACACCACCCGCTTGCAGCCCATCACGTAGTCGGGGATGCACTTGGCGCGCAACTCCGGATCGACGATCTGTCGGCGGAGCTGGTGGCGCCAGAGCTGCATTGGCCCGGCCAGAAGCTTCGGCGACAGGACAAAGCCACTGGTGAGCAGCTCGCCATAGAGGAAGATGCGCAGCCGGTCGGCCTTGCGCACCACGGGCAGCCGGTCAAACAGGGCCTGCTCGGCGTCACGGTACGGCCGGTCGGCCTTGGGCAGCACATAAGGTGCGCTGCGCTGGTAGACGTCGACGTGGCCGGCGATCTTGGCGATCTCGGGCACGAACTGGATCGCGCTGGCCCCGGTGCCGACGACGGCCACACGCCGGCCCTGCAGGTCGACATCATGGTTCCAGCGGGCGGAATGCCACGAGGGGCCGGCAAACCCGTCCCGGCCGGCGACATCGGGAAGGGCGGGGCGGCCGAGTTGGCCCACAGCGCAGACGACCGCGGTCGCCTGCAGCGTGCCGCCATCGTCAAGAGTGAGGTCCCACACCGCGCGGCGCTCTTCGAACCCGGCTGCCACGACCCCGCAGCCGAAGCGTAGGTGTGGGCCAAGGCCGCGCTCGGCAACCAGCGCGTGCAGGTAAGCCAGGATCTCATCGCGCGCCGGGAAGCGTCGGCTCCAGCGCCAGGGCCGGAACGAGAACGAGTACAGATGTGACGGCACATCGCAGGTCAGGCCCGGATAGCTATTATCGCGCCAAGTCCCGCCGAGGTCATCAGCTCGGTCCACCACGACGAAATTCTCGATGCCCGCCTGCTTGAGCGCGATCGCCATGCCGATCCCGCCGAATCCGGCGCCGATGACCACCACCCGGTAAGGCATGGGCACTCCCTCGCGCTATGCATAGCACGCTGCCGCATGGGCCAGATCACCATGACCCCGGCACCGGCAGCATAACCGAACCGCGTTCGCATGCCAGCCCGCCGAGCAAGCCACGGCCCCAAGCGAGCCACGCCGGGCAGCAGGCGGCGTGTCACCACTTGGTGATGGCTATCCCTGCCGCATTGGCGAAGCCCGATCCACGATCGGTGAACGACCGTAAAGGAGCGACGTTACCGTTCGCAAAGCGGCCGTAGGCGTTGATGCGCTGTCTACGCTCAGCAGGTCCGGCCATGCCGAGGGTTGCAGATTTGCTTGGCGTCAGGAGACATCATGGTGGCGCCATCGACCTGACTGCGCTACCCCGTCCCGGCCAGGACGTGAGCCCGGTCAATATCGTTGGCGGATCTGATTGTCGTTTTCCGCCCTGCACCGCGGACTGACCGGGGGCTGCCAGATGGAACCTACCGCACCGATGTCCGCTTCGCCGGTACCCGCGCCCGGGCATGAGTCAGCGGCCCAGCGGGCCCGCGGCCTTGCCGCAGCGCGCCGGCGGGCCACTGCTCTCCTCGCGGGGGTAACGGTTCTGTTTGTGGCCGTGACTGCGGCCGGCGCCCACGGGATCCTTCTCGGCTACGTGCAGGCCGGCGCAGAAGCCTCCATGGTCGGAGGCGTTGCCGACTGGTTCGCGGTGACGGCCCTCTTCCGCCATCCCCTGGGCCTGCCGATACCGCACACCGCGCTGATCGTCGAGCGCAAGGACCAGTTCGCCGCCACCCTCGGCCAGTTCGTGCAGGAGAACTTCCTCAACGCCGACGTTCTTGCCGAGCGGATCCGCTCCGCTCGCCTCGTTCCCCGCCTGGCTGCCTGGCTGGCCGACGAGGCCAACGCCGCCCGCTTCGCCGGTCGCGCGGCGGATCTGGTCGTCACGGTGGCTGAGACTCTCCGCGATGAGGATGTCCAGCGCGTGCTCACCGCCGAACTGGCCCGGGCGGTAGATGCCGTCGAGGTGGCGCCGCTGGCTGGCCGGACCCTGCGGGCCATCATTGCGGGAGGCCACCACGCCGAGTTTTTCAACGCCATCGTGTCCGGCGCCGACCGCTATCTCGCCGGCCATTATCCGGAGCTTCGTGAGCTGTTCGAGGCTGAGTCACCCCGCTGGGTGCCCGACGCGGTTTACCGGCGGGTCTTCGACCGTCTGTACACTCGCCTGCGCCAGCGGTTGGTAGCGATGGCCGCCGATCCCGACGACGAGGCGCGGCATCAGTTCGAGGAGTGGATCGCCGGGCTCCCCGACCGCCTCGAGACATCCCCGGAGCTGCGCGAGCGCGGGGAGCGTCTCAAGCGCGATGTCCTGGGTAGCGCCGGCCTGCGGGACTGGTCCTCGTCGCTGTGGCAGAAGGCCAAGGAGGCGCTGCGGATTCAGGCTGCTGATCCGGAGTCTGAGCTGCGCCGTCGGCTTGCCGATGCTCTGGTGGCGGCCGGCCGGCGCCTAGGGTCGGACTACCGCCTTCAGGAGGGCCTTGAGCGTGCGGTCGAGTCAGGATCCAAGGCACTCGCCGATCAGTTCCACGACGAGCTCGCCGGGCTTGTCACCGGGACTATCGAGCGGTGGGACGCCGCCGAGACGTCGAGCCAGCTGGAACTGCTCCTAGGGCGCGATCTGCAGTACATCCGCATCAACGGCACGGTAGTGGGGGCGACCGTGGGGCTGGCCTTGCACGCCATCGTCCTCGCCCTGGCCTGATAGTTGGCTCCCAGCAGCACCGCACCGTGCGCAGTATGCCCAGGTCATGACCGCCCGGATATAGTGGCTGACGTCTCTTCCGTCCCTCCAGCCTCTCCCCGTGGTAGGCCGCGAGGCCGCCCGAAGGCTGATCTCATGAGCAACCCGGCCACGATGTGATGCGCGCCGAGGAGCTTCGCGCTATCAGCCTCTTCGACGGCCTGGCCGATGATCAGCTCGCGGAACTGGCCAGGGGCGGTACCGAGGTTCGCATCGAGCCCGGCGTCGATCTGTTCCTTGAGGGTGAGCCCGCGGACTTCTGGTGGGTGCTCATTGATGGTGCCATCGACCTTCTGCGCCATATCGGTTCTGAGGACACTGTGGTGGGGAGGATGGATGTGCCGGGCTGCTGGGCCGGGGGGTTCCGCGCCTGGGATGAGCACGGCGTCTATCTCGCGACCGGCCGGGGAGCAGCTGGTGGGCGGGTGCTCCGGGTGCCAGCGGAAGTGCTGCGTGAGGGGGTCAATGCCTGGTTCCCGTTCGGCAGGCACCTCATCCAGGGGCTGTACAGCACCGCGCGGTCCATCGAGTCGACGGCCCGGCAGCGCGAGTCCCTGGTCACCCTCGGCACGCTCGCTGCTGGTTTCGCGCACGAGGTCAACAACCCGGCAGCCGCCGCCTCCCGGGCGGTCGACGCGCTCGATGACGCCTGCCAGACGCTGCTTGCTGCGCTTGGCCGGCTGGCCCATGACGAGATCTCGGCCCAGCAGTTCACCGCGCTCGACACGCTGCGCCGCGAGATCGAGCCGCACGCAGTGGTCAGCCAGGGCCCGCTGGCCCTGGCTGACCACGAGGACGCCCTGTCGTTGTGGCTGACCCGCCACGGCGTCGCCCGCGAGTGGACCATCGCCCCGCCGCTCGCCGCCGCCGGAATCGATCTCGCCTGGTGCGAGCGGGCGGCGGTCGCGCTGGCCGGATCGGCCCTGGAACCGGGCCTGGAGTGGGTGGCGAGCACATTGTCCGCCGCTGCCCTGCTGTCGGAGATCAAGGAATCCACCCGGCGCATCTCCGAGCTCGTCACGGCCATCAAGTCCTACTCGCAGATGGACCGTGCCTCGATGCAGCAGATCGATGTGACGGATGGCATCGAGAGCGCCCTGGTGATGCTCGGTCACAAGCTCCGCGACAGCATTACTGTCGTGCGTGACTACAGTGCCAGCGTCCCCCGGATCGGAGCTTACCCCGGCGAACTCAACCAGGTGTGGACCAACCTCATCGACAACGCGCTCGACGCGATGAACGGCGCAGGCACGCTCCGGCTGGCGACCCGGGCCGAGGAGGACAACATCGTCGTCGAGGTCGGCGACACCGGCCCGGGCATGCCACCGCAGGTAGCATCCCGCGCGTTCGACGCCTTCTACACGACCAAGGACACTGGCAAAGGCACCGGTCTCGGCCTCGACATCGCGCGGCGCACAGTCGTGGAGCGCCACGGCGGCACCATCACCATCGAGTCCCGGCCAGGGAACACGGTGCTGCGAGTCCGCCTCCTCGTCCGGCCACCCGGGCGCACAGGGGGAGCCGTCAGCTGATCCGTTCCCCGAAGTAAGTCCCAGGCTGCGTGCGCGAGCGCTTCGCCCGGCCGCGCACCACCTGTACAACCGTCACCATGTGTTGGTCCTCAGTTCCAACCACGCCTGAACCGCACTGCCGGGATGTGGTCCCGACGGCAGGGCGACCTGCACGAGCACGGTCAGCCCCGCAGCCTTTGGCGGTTGGGCGAGGCGCCCCACCTCGCGTCTTATGCGCGCCGAAGAACTGGCGGCGACAGGCATGGGCTCAGCTGGCTTTCCCTTCTGCGTGCAGGGCGCGGGTCCGGAATCCCACCGCGATCAGTCATGGTGCAGGTAGGAAGGTCAGGGCGGGTCGAACAGGTGCAGTCGGTGCGCGGCGGCAGCGGCCTCGCCTCGTGAGGCCACCTGGAACTTGCCGAGGATGTTCGAGACGTGCACGCTGGCGGTCCTGGGGGAGATGAACAGCTCCGCCGCGATCTCGCGGTTGCCGCGGCCGGCAGCCACCAGCCGCATGACCTCCAGCTCACGTGCGGTAAGCCCGAACGGCGCCGCGGCCGCGGCGGACTGGGTCCCGGGGACGCTGATGTCGATGCGGGCCTGGCGGGCCAGTTGGCTGATCTGGCCGACCAGCGGGCGGGCGGCGAGCTGGCTGGCGAGTGCGACGGCCCGGCGTAGCCGGCCGGCTGCGGTGTCACGGCTGCCGGCCGCCAAAGCGGCGCTCGCCGCGCGCAGCAGCGCGTAGGCCAGCGGGTAGGGCTGGCCGAGGGCCTCCCAGGCGGCCGCCGCGCCATTCCACGCTTCCGGGTCGGGGTCGCTTAGGGCGCGGGAGGCTTCGGCGGCGAACACCGCCGCGTGCGCCTCCTGCACCGGGCTTTTCCGCGGGACGCTCGCGGCCCGCTCCGCCAGGGCTTCCCGTAGCTGGGCCGGTCCGCCGGCCTTCCCGCGCAGACCGCCGGCGCTCATGCCGGCGCATGCCCGCATCGCTGCGGCCAGCAGCGGCCACGAATAACGCGGGTCGGCGTCCAGGCCACACGCGGGAACCGCCGCCGCCGTGGCCAGCGCACCGGCAAGGTCGCCCTCGGCCAGCCGGCAGTCGATCTCCAGCTGGGCCAGCGGCAGCACTCGCTGCGCTTCAGCCTGCACGCCTGCTGGCAGTGAACGCAGCTCGGCCAGCGTGCGCGCCGCGGTTTCCCGCTCGCCGCGGGCGACAGCGATCTGGCCGCGGACCATCAGCGGAGCAAAGCGTCCCAATGGAGGCAGGTCCTGGCCAAGGACCTCATCCAGGATCTCCAGCGCCTCATCCCAGCGTCCCGCCGAGGCCAGTGACTCAGCGAGGTTCCCGGCGATCGGCGCTGCTATCTGCCGGGTCAAGCCGAGCTGCCTGGCCCGGGCAACGCCTGCCCGCCCGGCCGCGATGGCGCGCTCGTGGTCGCCGCGGCGCTCCAGCATGTCGGTGATGGTGAGATATGCCCACGCTTCGAGGCGCCCAGAGCTGGCGCGCGCGGCCGCCTCCCGTGTGCTTTGCACGACGGCAACTGTGTCCTCACCCTTGAGCGCCCCCAGGGCGGCGAGCGCCATCTGGGCTTCAGCCTGGTGCTCCTCGTCGCCGAGCCGGCCGGCGAGGCCGCGCAGTTCCTGGGCGAGCTGTTCGGCCTCCGCAAAACGGTCTTCGCGCTTCAGCGCCCAGCACAGCTGGGCGAGGACCTGCGCGCGCAGCAGGGTCGGGTCGCGCGCCAGGGCCAGTGCCGCCCGCAAGTCCTCGATCTGGCCAGGCAGAAGCAGCTCCTGCCGAAGCCCGGCCCGGCGCCGCAGCAGAGGCGCTCGCTGCTGCGCATTGCGCGCATCGCCGAGCTCGGCGAGAGCTGCTTCCACCAAGACCAGACCGCGCTCAGGCTCGCCCGCCCAGCGGGCTGCGTCAGCGGCGAGTTCCAGCACGCTGATGTGATCAGCCCCGGCATGCCGTGCGGGGTCGGGCACCTGATCCCACAGCTCCATCACCTGCTCTAGCGTCATCAGCTGCTCGGCGTAGGCGAGGGACGCCCCGGCGCCGGCTGCGGCCCGCCATGCGGCGATCAGCGCGCGCTCAAACTCCCGCGCGCCCCGCCAGTGCCGCGCCACTTGAACCGCCCCGGTGCCCTCTGAGCTGAGCGAGGGTGCGGCCTCCAGCGTTTCGGCGAGGCGCCGGTGCGCCTGTACGCGCTCGCCGGGAAGCAGGTCCTCAAGCACCGCTTCGCGGATCAGCTCATGCCGGAAGGCGTAGCTTTCGGTGTCGCTGACCAGCACGTTGGCGGCCACCGCCGGCCGCAACCCGGCCGTCAGAGCAGCATCATCCGACCTGGTCACGGCCGCTAGCAATGCATGGCCGACCCGGAACCCGGCCACGGCCGCGGTCCGCAGCAGCTGCTGGGTCTGCTCCGGCAGGTCCTTGACCGCGCCGAGCAGCAGATCGCTCAGCGACCACGGCAGATCGGGCCTGACAGTGCCGTCGGGGTTAAGCAGGGCCTCGGTAAACAGGGGGTTCCCGCCGCCGCGCCCATACACAGCACTAGTGACCGAGGGCGTCGGTGGGTGGCCGAGGATGCCTTCGATCTGCACGGCCACCTGATCGCGGGACAGCCGTGGAAGCTCCAGGCGGGTAACCCCATCAATCCGGTCCAGCCCAGCCAAAACCAGCCGGAGCGGGTGAGTACGGTGCAGGCCGTCGGAACGGAACGTGACCACCATGAACACGGCGGCGTGCCGCAGGTTGCGGACCAGGAAGCTCAGCAGGTCGCAGGTCAGCCGGTCGGCCCAGTGCACGTCCTCAACGACCAAGACCACCGGCTGCTGCTCAGCAAGACCCTCCAGCAGCCCCAGCAGCAGCTCGAACAGCCGGGCGCGGGCGGTTTCCGGATCGCCGCCCGGCGGCGGGGCGCCGAACTCAGGCAGCAGCCTGGCCAGCTCGCCAGCGCTTTGGCCGGGCAGCAGCGCGGCCACCTCCGCGGCGCCCCGCTCGCGAACCAGCTCCCGCAGCGCCGCGGCGAATGGCGCATACGGCAAGCCGGCCGCGCTCAGCTCCACGCAGGCCCCCGCCAGCACGACCGCGCGGTCCCGCACCCGCGCGGCGAACTCCCCGGCCAGCCTCGACTTGCCGCCACCTGCCTCCGCGCCGAGCAGCACGGTGCCCGGGATCCCGGCGGCCGCGGCCTCGAACGCAGCGGCCAGCATGGCCAGCTCGGCCTCCCGCCCCGCGAAGACCGGACTCATCACCCCGCTGGTCATATCGTCATGATGCCAGCAGGCACCGGGATCTACAGGCCCCAGCCGTTCCGGCGAAAGAGCAACACCAAGCGCGCGCGAAGCCCGTCGCCAGCCCGGCGGCCCGTCTCGCTCAAGATACGTCACCCGGCCGGCCGCAGATACGTCACCTTCACCATCCGGCGCGGCATGGCTTAGCGGCAGCATCAAAGCCAATGGAACCCGCGACACATTAGGAAGCCAGTGATGAGCACCAGCAGACCCCGCAGGACAGCAGCCGTCGGCTCGCGCGCTGTGTGCGCGCTCTGGGCGCCCTGGCTACCCGTGTCCAGCATTGAACCCTGACGGCCGGGGCCGACGGCCGCCTGCCCGGCGCACGCCTGATCGGAAGGAAGGTGGCATGGAGGGCTTCGACCCCAGGACGAGCTTCGGGCATGAGATGTCGAAGCGATACGACGCTGTCGACACGCGCGGTGACGAAGAGGCGACCGTCGCGTTCCTCGCCCGGCTTGCCGGCCAGCGAGACGCGCTGGAGTTCGCCATAGGCACCGGCCGCATCGCCCTCCCGCTCACAGCAGCAGGCGTGCGCGTAGACGGCATCGAGCAGTCGCACCACATGGTGGACCGGATGCGCGAGAAGCCGGGCGGCAACAACATCGAGGTGACCATCGGCGACATGTCCCGCGTCACCACCGGGCGAACCTACCGGCTGGTCTACCTCGTCTACAACACGATCGGCAACCTGCTCACCCAAGACAACCAGGTCCGCTGCTTCCAGAACGCCGCCCGCCACCTAACCCGCGACGGCGTGTTCATTCTCGAATGCCGCATACCGGCCGCCCCCTCACGGCCCGGCCACCAGTACGTCGACGCCGAACACATCGCCGCCGGCCACGTCGTGCTGGACGTCTGCCGGTACGACCCGGTGACCCAGGTCCTCGACGAGAACCACGTCCACATCAGCGCCCACGGCCTCACCCTCGACCCGATCAGCCTGCGCCTGGCCCACCCGCCCGAGTTCGACCTCATGGCCCGCATCGCCGGCCTAAGGCTGCGCGAACGATGGGGAGGCTGGACCGGCGAGCCGTACACAGCCGCCAGCTGGCGCCACGTCAGCGTCTACACGCAAAGAACTGACCCGTGACCACCGCTCTCGGAAACAGCGGCTGCGCCGACGGTCATCAAGTGGGCGAAGCCACTGGAATGGTTACGATCGGGTAGCCGGGCCGAGCAAGGAGGACGGGTATGACATCGTCGCAGGCTGACCATAACCTTGCCGTTTTGGCCGAGGCGGCGTTCCATCGGCTCGGCGATTACGAGAGCCTGGTTTTCGAGGACCGGGCGTACCGGTCGGGCGAGCTGTTCGACCGGGCGTGCCGGGCGTCATCGGGGCTGGTCAAGCTGGGGGTGTCGGCTGGCGAGCGAGTGGTGGTACTGATGGCGAACTGCCCGGAGGTTGGTATCGCCTACAGCGCGATCTGGCGGGCGGGTGCCGTGGTCACCCCGGTGGTGTTCCTGGTTAGCCCGCCCGAGTTGCGGCACATCCTGGCCGACTCCGGCGCGGTAGCGGTGGTGACCACTGCCGAGTTGCTGGCCACGGTGGCCGCCGCGGCGGCGGGCGCGCCACGGTTGCGGCACGTGATCGTCGTCGGCGGCGTGCCTGACTCGCTTCCCGGGCACGTAGGCGGGGTGGACTTCGCCGACCTTGAGTCCGCCTCGGCCGCCGGCATCGTGCGCGTCGGCGACGATGACCTGGCGGCGCTCATGTACACCGGCGGCACGACCGGCCGGGCGAAGGGCGTCATGCTCTCGCACCGCAACCTGTATTCCTGCTCCCGCAGCTCGCACGAGGCCTCGCAGGCCGACGGGATCATCAGAGCGCTGACGCCGCTGCCGTTGTCGCACGCCTACGGCATGATCGTGACCCTGGTCGGATTCCACGCCACCGAGCGCGGCTTGGCCGTGCTCCAGCGCTGGTTCGATCCAGCGGAGTTCCTGGCCCTGGCCCAGCGGCACCGGATTCAGCGCACGGCGCTGGTGCCCGCGATGATCCAGATGCTGCTCGCACAGCCGTTGGAGGACGTCGGCTTGCCCTGGCTCCGCTACGTGAACAGCGGCGCCGCGCCACTCGCGGCGCAGACTCGGGAGCAGTGGGAGCGGCGGGTGCCGGGCAGCGAGATCCTCGAGGGCTATGGGTGCACCGAGTCTGGCGCGGTGATCTCGGTGAACCCGCCCGGAGCCAGCCGGCCCGGCTCGGCCGGGCTGCCCATTCCCGGCTACCAGGTCGCGATCCGCGACGACAACGACGCTGACGTATCGACCGGCACCGACGGAGAGATTTGCGTCCGCGCGGACGGGGTGATGGCCGGCTACTGGAACTCGCCCGCGGAGACTGCGGCGACCCTGCGCGGCGGCTGGCTGCACACCGGCGACATCGGCCGTCTCGACGCCGACGGCTACCTGTACGTGCTGGACAGGAAAAAGGACCTCATCATCCGCGGTGGCTTCAACGTCTTCCCGCGCGATGTGGAGGACGTCCTGCTCCAGCATCCCGCAGTCGCGATGGCGGGCGTCGTCAGCCGGCCAGACGAGCGCCTGGGCGAAGAAATCGTCGCCTTCGTGTCGCTGCGGCCCGGCAGCCAGGCCACCCCGGAGGAGATCACCGAGTTCGCACGCGGGCGGCTCGCGGCGCACAAAGTACCCACGCGAGATGAACATACTCACCTCGGTGCCGCTCACCAGCGTCGGGAAGCTGGACCGCAAAGCCCTCCGCAGCCAGGTCGCCGGCGGGCACCGGTGACCATAGCGGCAGTGACGTTGGTTATGGCATCGTCGGAGAGCGTGCGGTAAAACGTCACCATGTCCGCGGCATCGGGTGAACTGACCGGGCGCACGTTCATGGTCACCGGCGGCAACACCGGGATCGGCCGCGCTACGGCGGCCGGACTGGCGAAACGGGGTGGCAGAGTTTACGTGGCCTGCCGCTCGCCGGAGAAAGGCCGCCAGGCGGTCGCGGACATCGTGGCCGCCACCGGGAGCGACGCGGTCGCGTTCTTGCCCCTTGACCTGGCCGACCTCGCGTCGGTGCGCAGGTGCGCTGAGCAGTTCCTGGCGCTAGGAGAACCGCTGCACGTGCTGATCAACAACGCCGGCGTGGGCGGGCGGCGCGGCATCACCAAGGACGGCTTTGAGCTGGCATTCGGCGTCAACCACCTCGGGCACTTCGCGCTGACGACCGCCCTGCTCGACCGGCTCGCCGCCAGCGCCCCGGCCAGGGTGGTCACCGTCGCCAGCGATTCCCACTACCAGGCCCGGGCAGTGGATTTCGACGCGGTGCGCCGGCCCACCGCCAGCGTCACCGGCTTGCCCGAGTACGCCGTGTCCAAGTTGTGCAACGTGCTGTTCTCCCAGGAACTCGCCCGGCGTGCGCAGGGTCGGGGCATCACGACCTACGCCTTGCACCCGGGAGTGGTGGCCTCCGACATCTGGCGGCGGGTCCCGTGGCCGATCCGCCCGCTGATCAAGCTGCGGATGATCTCGCCCGAGGAGGGCGCCCAGACGTCGCTCTACTGCGCCACGTCGGGTTCGGTGGCGGCGGCCAGCGGCCGTTTCTACGACAACTCCCGCGAGCGCGAGCCCAGCCAGGTCGCCACCCCGGACCTCGCCCGTGCCCTGTGGGAGCACAGCCAGGCCTGGGTCACCACCTGACTGCTGGCACGACCGGCGGGCGCCATCGGCCGCCGTAAAGGCCAGGAATTTTCACCAGAACGTCGCCTGGAGGTCGTGACTCCTGGTCCCAGCAGATGGATAAACAGAGAAATCTTCGTCCTATGGGGGTGAGCCAGAAGCTCTGTTGACCACGTATGATCCGGCTATCGCGTTCACATGGTGGTGATGCGGATGACCGGAACGGTATCGAGCGGTATCGATGAGATCGACCTGCAGCCGGGCAGCCACGTGTGCGCGTTCTACCGGGGGGACAGCGACCGGGACCGGCTGCTCACCGGCTACCTGGGCGCCGGCCTGACCGCCGGGGACAAGTGCGTCTGCGTCGTGGACTCCGCATACACGGCGGAGCGGCTCGAGTTGCTGCCGGGCACCTGCGGCGGACCTGGCCCCTTTGACGGCCAGCTGGATATCCACCTGCCCGAGTCGACTTACCTGGCCGGCGGCGAGTTCACTACCAGCGACATGCTCACATTCTGGACCGAGAGCATGGTCAAGGCGGAGATCGAGGGGTTCACCTTCTGCCGACTGGTGGGCGAGATGACCTGGGCGCTGCGCGACGCGCCAGGGGTAGAGCATCTCGTGGGCTACGAGTCCGAGCTGAACCGGGTCACCTCGAGCTACCCGGTCATCGTGCTGTGCCTGTATGACCTGGACCTGTTCAGCGGAGAAGTCGTGGTCAACATTGTCAAGACGCATCCGCAGGTGCTGGTCCAGGGCATCCTCGTCGAGAATCCCTACTACGTCGGGCCGGATGAGTTTCTCAGGTCGGCACACGCCTGATCCGCCTCCGCGATGACCGCCGAACAGACAACGCCAAGCGGCGTGGCGGCCATGACCACGATGCCCACGCGGCCCGACGAAGCAGCCGACGCGAACCTGCGGGAGCGGCTGGGCGAGTTCCGTGCGCTGCTGGTGATCTCGCTCCTCATGACCGAGTCGGTTGACGAGGACCAGATCCTGGAACTCGCCGCCTCGTCGGCGCCGGGGCTCGGCCCATGGCGGATTGACGGTTACGGCTTCACCAACGGCAGCTGGCGTCCTGGCATCGACCATGGCACGCCTATACCTAGTGATCTTGCCGGGCAGCTGGTCTCTCTGGGGAACGGCGCCGGCATCGTGGAGCTACCCGGCCGCGGGTGGGCATGG
>DASWFT010000074.1:0-2941 GCA_036394075.1 Streptosporangiaceae bacterium | reverse complement strand
GCGTGGTGGGCGTTCATGCCACGATCGCGCTGGCACCGGGATGCTCACGTTGGTGGCGGTCGTGGGGAGCCGGCGACATCCCCAAGATTGCCGTTACGGACGCTCGCAGCGGACCGACGTGTTGCGCGCGGATAACCGCCTTACCTGCATCCGCCTGTGACCGCAAGCGTTCGATTTGGGGTTCTGCGGTCATGGTCACCTTGATCTGGGGATGCCTGAGTCTGCTCCCTGTCTCCTGATAGCTGCCGGGTTCTGCGAGCGGGCGGGCGGGTCACAGGGGCGCGCAGCGTCCGCGCAGCGGCGCCGCAGGCGCCCTTGACACGGCCGTCCGGGAGCGGATCATGCCGGGCGGCAGGGGGCAGGGAGGCCCTGGTGGTGGCGGGGGATCTGGTTCAGCGGTTCAGGTTTGCGCCTTTCTGTGCGGGGTGATCAGCCGTGGCGGCCGGGGGCGGGGCCAGGAGCAGCCAGCCTTACCTAGGTCCGCGGGGCGCTGGGCGCTGCCCCGGCGACATGATGATTGATCGGGTGTCCCCGGCCTGCGGGGATGCGGCCGCTCAGTCTAATCAGGCCGTCCGCCTGGCCCTTGTGAGGCCGGCGGCGGCTGACAGCGGCTCGGCGGGAGCTGGCCGCGGTGGTTCCCCATCGGGTGAGTGCGGCTGCATACGTGGTCCGGCCGGGCCGGCGGTCACGGGCTGATCACTATGGCTCGGGGTCAGGGTCTCAGGCGACGGACAGCGCGTCGTCGCCGAGCTCGGTCAGGATGTGGCAGGCCTGGCGGAGGATCTTGCGGGCCTCGGACAGCGCGGCGCGCTTGCCGTTGCAGCGGTCCTTGACCTGGGCGTAGTAGCCGTGGTCGGGGGCGGAGGACCGGGCGTGGGTCTTGCCGGCCTCGTAGACCGCCCAGCGCAGCACCGGCGGTCCTTGGCGGGACAGCCGGCCGGGCGGGCCCTTGCGGTCCGAAGACCAGACGGTGACGTCCAGCCCGGCGAACCGGACCGCCTTGCGGGAGGAGGAGAACCGGCCCTCCCCGGCCAGCCAGCAGGTCATCGCCAGCGCGGTGACCGGCCCGACCCCGTACAGCCGCGCGGCCAGGACCTTGGCGCCGGTCAGGTGCCGGGCCGCGTCCAGCAGGTGAGGCCGTAGCTCGTGTAGCCGGGCCTCCAGGGCCTCGGTCACCTCCAGGGCGGTGGCGACCTGCAGCTGCCCGGCCGGTGACAGGCAGCCGGCCGCGGCTGCCCGCAGCGCGGCCAGGCCCTGCTCGGTGCGCAGCGCGCCCTCGCCCAGGGCCGGGGCGCCCTGGTGGAACAACACCGCGTGGATCCGCTGCGCCCAGGCGGTGTGCTCGGCCCGCAGGTCGTGATACAGCTCGAGCAGCGCCCGGCATTCCAGGATGTGACCGGGCGGGATCCAGCACTCCGGCAGCCGGCCCTCGGCCAGCAGCATCCGCAGATGCCGGCAGTCGGTCCGATCGGTCTTGGCGTGCCGCTTGCGGCCGCGGGCGAAGGCGGTATCGGCCGGCTCGGCCAGATGCGCCGCGACGCCGGCCGCGGCCAGCTCCTCCGCGACATACCGCCACCCGGTGCACCCCTCGACCGCGAACGCGGCATCCTCACAGCCAGCGAACCGGGCCAGCCAGGCCCGCAGGTGCACCCGGTCGGCCGGGCTGATCTGGCCGCGGCACACCTGCCCGGTCACGGTGTCGAGGTAGTCGAAGGTGATCTGCTTCCGGTGGATATCCAGCCCGCCTACGATGGGCATCGGGACCTCCTCAAGCTCCGAAGGGGCGCACGCGCCCCATGCGAATTGCCTACGCGGTCAATCCTGACGCGCGTCTGAGCTGGGGAGGTCTCCCGGCACCCGGCCGCCGGCCTCAGCTCAGTCCGGCCCGATGCATGTCATCTAATCTGGGTGGCTCTCGAGCGCGGACTCTCTGTGGCCGCTGCCGCGCATAACGGATATTCGGGTGCGTCGCACGATTGACTGGGCCGACGTCTTCTGCCCTCGAACGGCCGTCCAGGCACCGGCTTGTCGGGTGCCCTGTTCCCCGTGCTCGACGCGGACATCAGCCTCACCCCGGCAGGCAGCCAGGCGACCCGGCTGGCGCTGGTCGGCGCCTACCGGCCGCCCCTGGACGGCCTGGGAGCCACCCTCGACAAGGTGATCTTGCACCGGGTGGCCGCGGCGACGATCCGGACGCTTCTGGACCGCGTCGCCAGTGCCCTCACCGCAACTGACGCGGGACCCGGGACGTGAGCCTGATGGGTGAACCCAGATCCGGTGCAGCGGGTGGATGCCGCCACGCTCGCGACGCTCGTGCTGTGGCGCGGGAAGGATCACGCCTGCCCGGCGCGGATGGCGTCCTGGTGGTGCACCCGACCCTGAGGCAGGAATCAGCGCGGCTGGACAGCCAGGGCACGGCTGCAGCCGGGCCGCGAGATTTTCAGGGCCCGACGCGATGCGTGACAGTGCCAACCCGCCGGCCGGCTGCCGGAGCCGAACCTTCCAAGGCGGTGCGCCGGCCAACGCCCCGAGACGGCGGGACCTTTGGTTCTTGCCACCGTGCACGTTCGGTTCTTTAGTGAACCGTCAGGAGTTTCGCCCTTGACTGATGTGAGTTCCGGGTCCAGTCCAGGCAGTGCAGGCTGAGCGGAGGAGGTGCCCCATGGGCAGGGTCGCACGGGAGAAGGTCGAGCAAGCCGGTCTCGACGTTGACGTTCTGATCGGCAAGCTCGTCGCGGCGGCGGAGCGGAGTTCACGACCTTTTACTACTACACGATCTTGAGGGTGAACGCGATCGGCCTCGAGGGCGAGGGCATGAAGGAGATCATCGAGGATGCCCGGATCGAGGACCGCAACCATTTCGAGGCGCTGGTGCCGCGTATCTACGAGCTGGGCGGCAAGCTCCCCGACGACATCCGCGCCTTCGCTGACCAGGCCGGGT
>DASWFT010000073.1:0-4774 GCA_036394075.1 Streptosporangiaceae bacterium | reverse complement strand
CGAGCATCGAGACGAGGGCGTCGATGTCGTTCCGCTCCCAGGCGGCAACGTAGCGCTCGACGAGCCGGCCCAGCTCGGCGTCGCCTAGGAGGCGAAGCGTCTGCTGCTGCGCCTGGCTGGGGAGCCGTTCGTCTACCGACTTGTGCGCTCGCTGCAGGGCGCTGTCGATCGACGCCGGCGTCGTCTCAAGCACCGCAGCGGTCTCTCGGGCAGAGAAGCCGAGAACGTCGCGGAGGATCAGCACCGCCCGCTGGCGTGCCGGAAGGTGCTGGAGTGCCGCGATGAAGGCAAGCTCGATACCTTCGCGCTGCTCATAGCGGGCGTCCGGGCCGGCTAGGCCCTCCAGACCGAGGCTCGCGTCCGGGTAAGGCTCGAGCCAGACGGGGTCGTTCACCGGGCCCGCTCGTGCGCCGTGCGGATCGGCCGCCGGTGCGTAGTCCATCGGCAGCACCCGCTTTGGCCGTCGCTCGATCGCGCGCAGGCAGGCGTTGGTCGCGATCCGGTACAGCCAGGAGCGAAGCGAGCTTCGCCCTTCGAACCGGGCAAGGCTACGCCAGGCGCGAAGCAGGGTCTCCTGCAGCGCGTCTTCCGCGTCGGCGTAGGAGCCGAGCATCCGGTAGCAATGCGCCTGCAGCTCGCGCCGGAGCGGGTCGACGAGCCGGCCGAAGGCGTCCCCGTCCCCACTCTGGGCTGCGAGCAGCAGCTCCCGCTCGTGCTTCGACGATCCGCTGGGAGAGGCGGTCGTGTCGGAATCGGTCATCGCTTCGGCTTCCAGTAGACCACCACAGCCGCTTCGGGCGTGAAGACGACGCAACGCCAGCCCACCAGCCCGCCGGGCGGCTCCAAGAGCGCCCGCGCGCCGAACTGCCGGGCGATCGCGGTGAAATAGGACACTGCCAGCACGGCCAAGGGAGGCCAGCGGTGAACCTCTGTGTTGGCGGAGAGGGCGAACACGCTGTCCTCGGCCTCGCGCAGGTTGTTCTTCGCGGATCTCATAGTTACCTCGGCCTTGTGAGCCCACAAGAGATCAGGGCGTCCGACTCCATTTCCGTCCGGGAGCATCTGCAGTCCAGCGCCCTCCAGCACGTACCCGGGCGCGACGGCGATAGGCGTCTGCTTGCGAAAGTCGCACATTGCGGTGTATCGGGACACCATTGGGCTCCTTCGGGCGCCGAGAGCGGAAGGCGAGTGTCAGCTTGGTCCGGCGGCGCGCGCGAGTTGAACGGCCTGGCTGATCGGCCCGTGCCACGGTTCGCCGTGCCCTGGGAGGATGATCTCGGCGGTGAGGTGCTCCAAGGCGCTGAGCGAGTCAAGAGCTTGGAGGGTGTCGCGGTTGAACCCGGAGGGCATGATCTGGGGCCCGGTCCGGCCGGTTAGAGGGTTGTGGGTGATCAAGGTGTCGCCGCTAATCAGGGCGTCCTGGTCCTCGAAGTACAGCGCGGCGTTGCCTGGTGTGTGCCCGGGGGTGTGAACTGCCCGGGGTTTGCCTGGGACGTCGAGGACGTCGTTGTCGGCGAAGCTGGACACCTCCACGACGGGGATGATTTTGGCGCCTTTGCGGCGGGAGAGCGAGATCATCGTCCGGTAGAACTCCGTGCGCGCCAGGTACTTGGCCAGGCCGGCGTCACTCTTTCCTGGCTTCGCCCCCTGGGCTACTGCCGCGTCGTCATTGTGGACCCATACGCTCGCCGGTCCCTCGCGGCGCGCTCGCTCTGCAAAGCCGACATGGTCCGGGTGGGCGTGGGTCAATACCACCGCGTCTAGATCGTCCAGGCGACGCCCGAGCCCGTCGAGCGTTCGCAGGAACAACCGCCAGTCCCCTGGCGTGCCGGCATCGACAAGGGTGAGGCCGCCGGACTGTTCGACCAGGTAGAAGTTGACAACTCCACCTGTGAGCCGATGTATCCCTGGGGCCACTTCGGTTGAGGGGGATTGTAGTGCGTGCGACATGTGACTTTCCTTTCTTGGATGCTGGTGGCGTTGTGAGGTTCACCGACTATGTTCGATTGGCTCAGCCGAGGGGCCGCAGCCCGTCGGCTGCCAGGTGGTACACCGGCGCCGAGTATGACCCGTCGGCGATGACGTCGACCACATGCCTAGCGACCTGGTCGGGCGTGGCGGTCGCGCCGGCGCGCTCGATGAACTCCTCCTCGGTGATACCGGCCCGCGCCGCATAGGCACGTACTCCGAGGCGGCCTGTCCCGAAGTTGGTGATGTGGGGCAGGATGGACACGAAGCGCACCGGGATCGTGCGTCGCGCCGCCTCTTCGGCGGCATACGCGCTGATGAACCGCACCGTGGCCTTGGCGCCGGCGTACCCGCCGCTCATCGGCGATCCGGCCAGCGCGGCCCCGCTCGACATTGTGACCACGACGCCACCATTCGGGGGCGGCGTGCGCAGGACCTGCTGGACGAAGTGGAAGGCCTGCCGGACGTCGACGTTCCAGTTGACGCTGAAGGTGTCCCAGTCGTGCTCGTCCAGCGGGGCGATCACGGGGGGTGCGCCTGCGTTGAGGACGACTGCAGCGGGCCTGTAGGTGCCGAACAGCCGCGCCGGCAGTTCGGGGTCGGCCACGTCACCGGTCTCGCAGCTCAGCGCATCGCCGAGTTCTCGTTGCAGTTCCTCCAGCCCACCGCGGTGGCGGGCGACGCCGACCACTTGCGCGCCGGACTTGGCCAAGGCGACGGCCGTGGCCCGCCCGAAGCCACGGCTGGCGCCGGTGACGACCACCGTGGCGCCGTTGAGATCTACAGCTGTCATTTCGTTGCTCCCCGCTGGCTGGCTAGATCGGCTGCTTTGGTGGTACTGATCCGGGCCGGCCCCGAAATCCATCGCTCCGTGTCCTGCGCGAAATAGGGCCTGAGCATTCGATGGCAGCAGGCCCGAGGCTGGGCCAGGCACGGCCCCACCAGCCGGGCGGAGGCGTCTTGGTCGCCGTTACGGGCTGCGTCAAGCAGACCGTGCTGATCGGTCATCGCTTCGGCTGCCACAAGGCCACCTCCCCGGCGACCGGACTGGACACGACACTTCGCCAGCCCGACGGCCCCTCCCGTGGTTCGAGCAGCACCGCCGCGCCGAGCCGGCGGGCGTGCTCGGTCGCATCGTCGATCCGCTCGACCTCGGCGTACGGCAGCCACAGCGGACGCCGCGTCTGGCACTCGGTGATCCCCCCGCCCACAGCCGGACCCAGGTCCAGAGCCAAATAGCAGCTAGAGCCGGCTCGGACCAGCTCCGGCCGCCACTGCAGCAGCTCCGCATAAAAAGCGCCCGCCCGCACCTGGTCGCCGGTGTGAAGTTCCAGGTGTACTACCCGTCGAGGCCCTGTCCGGATTGCGTTCATAGCGGTGCTCATACCAGTGACGATCCGGGCCGGCCGCAAGATCCATCGGAGGACGCTGTCAACGCCGGGCGGTGGCTTGCCGGCGAGGACGGTCTCGCCGTGGTGAGCATTGCCGGCACCTTCGTGCGCTCCCGCCCTTTGCAGGTGTTCTGCCCAGCTGCCTCGGCGCGCTCATCGGCTTTTGGGCCTCCGTGCACGCTCCAGGGCCCTCCCCGCCGAGCGCGGATGAACCGAGAAGCCGAAGGACTCCCCGACCCGGTGCGCAAGCTCGCCAGCACAATCGAGCGGGCCCCCTGGCTGCCGGCAGTGGCGATAGATATCGCGCCCGGCACGGATCACTACCCGTACCGGGCGAGCAGCCCGAGTACCCACTAGCAAAGGAAGCAGTCGATGTCCCCAACCCCAGCCATAGCCCCCAAGCAGCCCACCAGGGCAGGCTGGGCGCTGCTCCTCACCTCGGTCGCCTTCTTCATGGTGACCCTCGACTCCCTGGTGGTCGTCACCGCCCTGCCCGCCATCCACCGTGAGCTGGGCGGGCAGGTCTCCACCCTGGAGTGGGCGGTCAACGCCTACCTGCTCGTCTTTGCCGCCGGGATCATCACCGCGGCGAGCATCGGCGAGCGCTTCGGGCGGCGACGGGTGTACGTCGCCGGCCTCGCGCTGTTCAGCCTGGCCTCGGCGGCCTGCGCCCTGGCGCCCAGCACAACACTCCTCATAGCCGCCCGGGCCATACAGGGGCTCGGGGCAGCGATCGTGACGCCTCTCAGTCTCACGATCCTCACCACGGCGTTCGGGCCAGAACGCCGTGGCCGCGTGATCGGGATATGGGGCTCCATCGCCGGCCTTGCCGTGGCCGCCGGGCCACTCGTCGGCGGGGGCGTGACCCAAGGGCTCAGCTGGCACTGGGTGTTCTGGGTGAACGTGCCCGTCGGGTTGGCAGGCGCCGCCTTGTCGAGGCTCCGTCTCCCCGAGGCGCCTGCGAGCGGAGCAGCCCTGGACCTGGTCGGGGCCGTCTCGGCCAGCTTGGGCGCCCTGGCCGTCATCTGGTCGCTCGTCGAGTCGGGTGGCACCAACTGGGACGCCACCAACCTGGGCCTCATGGCCGGGGGGCTCCTGGTCCTGGCCGCGTTCCTCGCCTGGGAGCGCCACGCCGCCGCCCCCATGGTCCCCACCAGGCTCTTCCGGGACCTGCAGTTCTCAGCAGCCAACGCCACTGCGTTCTTCGCCTACGGAGCCATTTTCTCGGCAGCTTTCTTGATGTCGCAGTACTTCCAGATGAGCCTCGGGTACGGGCCGCTGGCTACCGGCCTGCGCTTCCTGCCCTGGACGGCTACACCTCTGTTCATCGCACCATTGGCGGGCGCCCTGTCCGACAAGCTGGGTGCTCGGCCACTGATGACGCTCGGGCTCGCCATGCAAGCCGCCGGGCTTGC
>DASWFT010000072.1:0-7141 GCA_036394075.1 Streptosporangiaceae bacterium | reverse complement strand
CACGCAGACGACGGCGAGCACCCCCAACAAGATGATCGGGAAGGAGCCCCAGGCATAGGTGGTGCCACCAAGTGAGGTGAGGAGCACCAGGCAGGTCGCGGCCGCGCCGATGAGCGCGGTGCCCGCGTAGTCGATGACGTGGCGGGCCGTGCTCAGCTGGCTCGGCAGCACCGCGGCGGTCACCACCAGGGCAACGGCGCCGATCGGGAGGTTGATGTAGAAGACCCACCGCCAGGACAGGTTGTCCACGAAGAAGCCGCCGATCAGCGGCCCGAGCACGCTCGCGACCCCGAAGGTGGCGCCGAAGAATCCCTGGTAGCGACCGCGCTCCCGGGGAGCGACGACGTCCCCGACAATGGTCTGCGCGCCGACTATCAGGCCGCCGCCGCCGAGTCCCTGGACAGCGCGGAACGCGATCAGCTCGATCATCGAGTTCGCGAAGCCGGACAGCGCCGAGCCGATCAGGAAGATGACGATCGCGGCCTGGAAGAACCTCTTCCGGCCGTACATGTCGCCGAGCTTCCCCCACAGCGGCGTCGAGACCGTGGAGGCGAGCAGGTAGGCCGTGACGACCCAGGACAGATGCGACAGCCCATGCAGGTCGCCGGCGATGGTCGGCAATGCCGTCGCGACGATCGTCTGGTCGAGCGCGGCCAGCAGCATCCCCAGCAGCAGGGCGCCGATGATCACCAGCACCCGCCGCCGCTCGAGGGTCTGCGGCTGCCCGGCTGGCACCGTCCCCGCATCCGCGGTAGTAGTCATGCCGCGCTCACCCCCACCTCCATCACGCCCACGACACGCCCCGTTGCGGCGACGCCCAGGACCATCTCAGCGGGCAGCACATGACTGCCAGTTCATTTTGACACCCAGGGCACGCAGTCGATCCGGCCAGGTCGCAGGACCGCAGACATTCATGCCGCGAATTCTGCGGCGAATTCGGCGGATGCGGGTCTCAGGGGTTGGTCTGATGCGGGTCTCAGGGGTTGGCCTGATACGGGCCTCGGGGTGGCCTGATCCGGGTCTCAGAGGTGGGTAATGAGAGCCGTGTACGAGGTCACGATGAGGTCGGCGCAGGCCTCCAATGACAGAGCGGTGCTGTCAATCTGCAGATGGAAAAGGCCTGGGTCGTCGATGCTGACGCAGTAGAGCCGCCGCACGTACTGTGCGCGGGCGCGATCGACCTCGGGCAGGCGCCGCCGGGCGGTTGGCGCATCGACGTTCTCGATGCGAGACGCTTGCGCGACGCGGGCCTCTGGTGGTCCGAACAGGCGCACCCGCAGCACATCCGGCTGGTCATGGAAGGCGGCGGCCCCGGCGCGGCCGAGGATGACCGCGCCGGCGATGAGCGCCTCCCTCATGATGGCCTCGGCCTGCTCGCGGAAGAGGGCCGCGTCATCCGGTGGCGGGACGGCCTCGGGCGGGGCGCAATCGGTGCCAGCCCCGAGCACGCCGCCCGCCAGCGGCGTGAGAACGGACAGGAACCGCCCGACCAGCGGGCGCCGGACCTCCCCGCCCTCGGCCTCCTGGACGGACACGCGCAGCTGCGCGGCGACACGCGAGCTGATCGCACGGTCGAGAAGCGGCAGGCCTAGCCGCTTGGCGACCTCGGGGGCAACGACACTCCCGCCGGCGCCGTAACCGGCCGAGATGGTCACGCCAGGCATCTAATGCGTCCCTCCCGGTGCGGCCACTGCGGCGTCCGTCCCCGCGTCGGAAGGCCCGCCACCAGCCGCCGGGGGCCCCGCGTTGCTGACTCGCAGTTTGACCTGCTTGATGAACAGTGCGGCGATGACGCTGAGGATCGACACCGGTACGGCGACGAGGAACAGCCGGTCGATGGCGTGCGAGTAGGCCTGGATGATGCCTTCGTGCAGGGCCGGGTGAGTGCGTTTCAATGCGTTCAGGGCACCTGGGCTCTGCACGAACTGGGCCACCTTGTTCCCGCCTCCCGACAGTGCCGCGGGCGGCAGGAAGCGCGGGAACTCGGAGGCGATGCCCGCGGTCAGGACCGCCCCGAGAGCGGACGCCCCGATGGCACCGCCCATCGAGCGGAAGAAGGTGACCGACGAGGTCGCGACGCCCATCTGCCTCATCGGCACCGCGTTCTGCACAACGAGGGTCAGCACCTGGATGAACAGGCCAAGCCCGGAGCCGAAGATCAGGATGTCGACACCCACGATGGCCAGCGACGTATGCGCCCCGAGGCGGCTGAGCAGGATCAGCCCGATGGTGACCAGAATGGTGCCGGCCAGCGGGAACCAGCGGTACCTGCCGGTGCGGGAGATGTAGCGGCCCGAGCCGATGCTCATCACCAGCAGACCGATCAGCAGGGGCAGCAGCAGCAGACCCGATTCGGTAGCCGAGACCCCGTGCACGAGTTGCAGGTACTGGGGCAGGAAGGCAAGTGCCCCGAACATGGCGACACCGCTGACAAACGAGACAATGTTGGCGACGGTGAAGATCTGCATCCGGAACAGCTCGAGCGGCAGGATCGGCTCGCGCGCTACTTTCTCGCGAACCACAAACCCGGCGAGCACCAGCGCTCCCAGCGCGAACAACCCGATGACCTGCCATGATCCCCACGGATAGTCCGTGCCGCCGATCTGGGTAGCGAGCAGGATGCAGGCCACCCCGGCGACGAGCAGGAGCGCCCCCCACCAGTCGATCACCACCTGGCGCGTGCGCTTGGGCAGGCGCAGTACCTGGTTGGTAACGATCAGCGCGGCGATGCCCAGCGGGAGGTTGATATAGAAGATGTAGCGCCAGGTGAGGTGGTCGACGGCGAACCCGCCGGCCAGCGGCCCGACGACGCTCGCGACACCGAAGACGCCGCCGAAGTATCCCTGGTAGCGGCCGCGCTGGCGGGGCGGGATCACATCGCCGATGATCGCGAAAACGAGCGAGATCAGGCCGCCGCCGCCGATTCCCTGCAGGCCGCGGAAGGCGATCAGCTCGTACATGTTGCGCGAGGCGCCACACAGCGCACTGGCCACCAGGAACACCACGATGGCGAGCTGGAACACGCGCTTGCGGCCGTAGAGGTCACCTGCTTTGCCCCACAGCGGCGTCGAGGCGGTGCTGGCCAGCAGGTACGCGGTGATAACCCATGACAACAGGTCGCTGCGGTGGAAGTCCCCGACGATCGTCGGCAGCGCCGTGGACACGATCGTCTGGTCGAGCGCGGCCAGGAACATGCCCAGCATCAGCCCGGACATGATCACCAAGATCTGCCGGTGGGTGAAGACAGGCTCCCCCGCCGGGCTGGCGGCCGTCGTGGCCGGGGCACTCATGTGTGGCTCTCTTTGCTCGCTGGCGGCGACCCGACCAAAGGGTGTCACGGTCAGCGCGGTTCACGCAAACGTCTGACGACCGGGCCACCTCCTGCCCGGCGGCGTTGCGGTCATCGCATGGGCATCGGAGACGGCTACCGCCGGCACGTCGACTTCATGGGACCGCTCTGGAGCATCTTCGACTGCACCCCGGTGATCGCGGTACCGACTGGCACCCGCAACTCACCTATCAGTAGGGGATGATCCGCCGCCCACCGGGCGTATAGCGACCGGCGCTTTACTCCGGGTAGGGCGATTTCATGAAGCACCATGACAATTGGTGCTCAATGACGCAGGATGGTGCACTGGCGGTAGCGTCCGTTTCGGCAACAGTGACGTGGTTCCGGGCACGGGATCGATCCAGGAGTGACCACATGGGCGTTTCCAGCTCGGCAGGCCCGGAACGGCTGGACGCCGGGCGCCGCTCGATCCGGTTCAGCTTCGCGGCCCGGGTGGCTGTGCCGACAGGCTGCCTGGTGCTGCTCTGGGGACTGGCCGTGAGCGCCACGCTGGCGGGGCACGGCTTCTCCTCGCTCAGCCATCGGGAACTGATCAGATTAATCCTGCTGGCCGGCGCGGGCCTCGTCGTCGTCCTCGCCGCGATCACCCTGATGGGATTGTTCGCGCGCCGGCTCTCGAAGGACATCTCCGGCCTGGCTGTGACGGCCCGGGACCTGGCCGACCAGCAGTTGCCGCAGTCCGTGGAGCGGCTTCGCGACGGAGACCAGGCCGCCGAGGCGGATGAGGACAGCCAGCGGCCGCACATCAAGACCACCGAGATCGCCGAGGCCGTAGCGGCCATTGCCAGCCTGCAGCACACGGCGGTCGCGGCGGCGGCTGGTGAGGCCAAGCTGCGCAACGGTCTCAGACAGGTCTTCGTCAGCCTGGCGCGACGGAACCAGTCGCTGCTGCAAAGGCAGTTGCGCCTGATCGATGCGCTGGAGCAGAAGGCCTCCGATCCCGCCGCGCTGGCGGACCTGTTTTCGCTGGACCACCTCACCACCCGGATGCGCCGGCACGCCGAGAGCCTGACCATCCTGTCAGGTGCGGCACCCGGGCGTTCCTGGAGCGAACCGGTACCCGTCATCGACGTCATCCGCGGGGCGACGGCGGAGATCGAGGACTACAAGCGGGTGACAGTTCTGACCAGAGCCGAGGATGCGGTGGTCAGCTCGGCTGTCGCGGACATGATCCACCTGCTAGCGGAGCTGACAGAGAACGCGACCATGTTCTCCCCGTCGGATACGCGGGTGGAGATCAGGGCTGAACGGGTGGCCAACGGCTTCGCCATCGAGATTGACGACCGGGGCCTGGGCATAGAGTTCGATCAGCTGAACGAGATTAACCAGCAACTCACCACGCCACCTGACTTCGACCTGGCCAACGCCGACCGGCTTGGCCTCTTCGTCGGAGGCAAGCTCGCGGCCCGCCATGGTGTCAAGGTCTCGCTGCGCCCATCTCCCTATGGCGGCATCACGGCGATCGTCCTGATGCCAAGCAGCATCGTCGTGCCGATCGCCCAGACGGGTGCCGGCCCGCGGCCAGACGCTCGCCTGGCAACCGGCCGACCTGCCGGATTGGATCTGCGGGCGACGGAAGCGCCGGCCCTCACCGGGCAGCGCTCGCCGCAGCCAGCGCTTTCGCCGGCCAGCCAGCCCGGGACCGCCCCAGACGCCTTCTCCCGGGCCAGCCAGCCGGGGACCGCCCCGGACAACTTCTCCCCAGCCGGCCAGAAGACCGCCGATACCTACCGCGGTCTTCCCCGCCGCACCCGCCAGGCGAACTTGTCGCCGCATCTTCGGGACAGCCCGTCCCCAGCCCAATCGCCAGGCGCCGACGCCATACCGGCGCCGTCCGACACTTACACGCCAGAACACGCGCGTGACCTCGCGGCTTCCTTGCAGAGCGGATGGCAACGCGGCCGCCAGACCGACACGCCGGATGCGCCACCGGCGGCCGCTCCGCCGAAGGCGGGGCGACAAGACTCCGATGTGCCGCGTGGTGAGGAGCCGTGACGAATGAGCAGGGCGCGTCCGGACCAGGGCGGGACCTGGGCTGGCTGCTCGACGACCTGGTCGACCGCGTGGACCAGTTCCGGAAAGTCGTGATCTTGTCTCGTGACGGGCTCGTCGTCGCCGCCTCCAGAGACCTGCACCGCGAAGACGCGGAGCACCTGTCCGCGCTGGCGGCCGGGGTGCAGAGCCTGGCCAGGGGCGCGGGGAAGCACTTCGGGGTCGGCGAGGTCCGACAGACCATCATCGAGCTTGAAGGGGCGCTGCTCTTCATCACCGCGGCCGGTCATGGCAGCTGCCTGGCTGCGCTTTGTCCCGCCAACGCCGATGCGGGCCTGGTCGCCTACGAGATGGCGATGCTGGTCAAGCGGGCCGGGCCGCACCTGGGGTCACGTCCAAGGTTCCCGGACATCCAGATCCCGGTGGAGTGAGCCCTCCATGGGCGCGGACGACAAGTGGGCCTACCGGGACTCTGGCCCGGTCGTGCGCCCCTACGCGCTGACCGGCGGCAGGACAGAACCGACCGGCGGCGAGATACTGGACCTGATCGCGGTCATCGTCGCCTCCGGCCAACCGGCAGGGGCCGATGATCCGATCGACCTCAGCCCTGAGCAGCGCAAGATCCTGAGCTTGAGCCGGCGGCCAATTACCGTGGCCGACGCGGCGTCTGACACCGCGCTGCCGCTCGGCGTGGTCCGCGTGCTGGTTGCCGACCTCGTACTGCAAGGCCGACTCACCATAAGGCCACGACGACCCGTCGGCGAGCAACCTAGCACCGACCTGCTTCAGGAGGTATTGCATGGGCTCCGCGCCCTCTGACGGCGCTGCCGACAGACCGCTCGCCGTATTCAAGATCCTCGTGGCGGGCGGGTTTGGGGCGGGCAAGACGACGTTCGTCGGCGCGGTCAGCGAGGTTCGGCCGTTGCGCACCGAGGAAGCCCTGACCAGCGCGAGCGTCGGCTTGGACGATCTGAACGGGGTTGACGCCAAGACAACGACGACTGTCGCCATGGATTTTGGCCGGATCACCATCGCCAGTCATCTCATGCTGTACCTTTTCGGCACGCCCGGCCAGGAGCGCTTCTGGTTCATGTGGGACGAACTCGCCTATGGTGCGCTCGGCGCCGTGGTCCTGGCCGACACCCGTCGGCTCGGCGACTGCTTTCCGTCCGTCGACTATTTCGAGAAACGCCAGCTGCCGTTTATCGTCGCCATCAACTGCTTCGATGGTGCGCCGCACTACGATCCGGCGGATGTGCGCATTGCGCTCGACCTCGACCCACACACTCCCGCCGTGCTCTGCGACGCCCGTCAACCCAGCTCAGCCAAGCTGATTCTGATCACCCTGATCGAGCACATCCTCGCCAGCAGGCCCGCTGGCACTTCCGGGCCGTGGCCGGCCCCGGCAACAACCCCGGCGTAGGTGGTGAGCGACACACTGCCCGGTCACCAGTCGGCCGTTATCCTGTCGATTTCGGCCCAAGTTGATATGACTCGTCGTCCGCTTCGTTGGCTGGCTCGCCCAGGTACCCGCGGACGCCGCGGTGATCGCCTCCGAAGTCATGACCGGAGTCTGCCAGACTGTCCTCGCATCTCCGGGACGCTGGCGAAACGCCCGCCGTCCCGTCGTCATATGCTCTAGGAGTCGTCAAAGGAGACGCGAGTGAGCGTGTACAAGGTGATCGACATCATCGGGACCAGCAGCACTTCGTGGGAGGACGCCGCCACCGAGGCGGTCAGGACGGCGGGCCAGACAATCCGCGATATCCGGGTCGCCGAGGTGGTTGAGCAGGACATCCA
>DASWFT010000071.1:0-20263 GCA_036394075.1 Streptosporangiaceae bacterium | reverse complement strand
ATGACCGGGCGGCCGAGGCCGAGATCTCCTCGCTCGTGGCGCTGGTCACCGAGGTCCGCCGGTTCCGTTCTGATCAAGGCCTGCGCCCCGGCCAGCCGGTGCCCGCAGTGCTGTCCGGGATCGCCGGCACGCCACTGGCCGCCCACGAGCCGAGCATCCGCACGCTGCTCCGGCTGACCCCGCCCGGCGCCGCGTTCGAGGCCACCGCGTCCATCCAGGCCGAAGGGGTCACCGTCGAACTGGGCACCGCGGCGGCGATCGACGTCGCCGCCGAGCGCCGCAGGATGGAGAAGGATCTCGCGGCGGCCCGCAAAGAATACGATCAAGCCGAACGCAAGCTCGGCAACGAATCGTTCCTGGCCAAGGCGCCTGCCGATGTGGTGACCAAGACCAGGGACCGGCTCGATGCCGCCCGCGCTGACATGGCCCGGATTTCCGGGCGCCTGGCCGCCTTGCCCGCGCCGTCTGCCCCAGAGCAGGCCGATCCGGAGCAGGCCGATCCGGCGCAGGCCGATCCGGCCCGGGCCGGATCGCAGCGGGAGGACGGTTGACCGCCGAGCAGCGGCTGCGCGAGGTGGAACAGGAGATCCTCGCGCGCCGCCCCGAGCACGCCATCGAACCGACCCTGGACCGGATCGCGGAGCTGGCCACATTGCTCGGCGACCCGCAGCGGGCCTACCCGGTGATCCATGTCACCGGCACCAACGGCAAGACCTCGACGGCCCGGATGATCGAGGTCTTGCTGCGCACCCGCGGGCTGCGCACCGGGTTGTTCACCAGCCCGCACCTGTCGTCCATCCGGGAGCGGATCGCGGTGGACGGTGAGCCGCTGTCGGCCGAGGCGTTCGTCGCCGCCTATGAGGAGGTGGCGCCGTATCTGGCCGTGGTGGATGAGCGCCAGCCGTCCCGCCTGTCGTTCTTCGAGGTGCTCGCCGGGATGGCCTTCGCGGCCTTCGCCGACGCGCCGGTGGACGTGGCGGTGATCGAGGTCGGCCTCGGCGGCACCTGGGACGCGACCAACATCGCCGACGGCGCGGTCGCGGTGGTGACCCCGGTCGCCATCGACCACATCCAGTACCTCGGCGACACGATCGAGGAGATCGCGGCGGAGAAGGCCGGCATCATCAAGCCGGGCGCGGTGGCCGTCCTCGGGCAACAGCCGGTCGCCGCGGCGGAGGTGCTGCTGCGCCGGGCGGCGGACGTGGGCGCCAGCGTGGCCCGGGAGGGCCTGGAGTTCGGGGTGACCAGCCGGGAACTCGCGGTCGGCGGGCAGCAGTTGGCCATCCACGGCCTGCACGGCGACTATGACGACCTGCTGCTGCCGCTGTTCGGCGAGTATCAGGCGGGCAACGCGGCGTGCGCGCTGGCCGCGGTTGAGGCGTTCGCCGGCGCCGGCGACATGGGCCCGGTCATGGTGAACGGCGAGGCCGTAGCGGGCGCTGAGATGAAGGACGTAAGCCCCGCCTTCAGCACGGACCAGATCGACCCGGGTCTGGTCCAGCAGGCGTTCGCCGCGATGACCTCACCCGGGCGGCTGGAGGTGGTCAGGCGCAGCCCGCTGGTGGTGGTGGACGCCGCGCACAATCCAGCTGGCATGGCGGCCGCCGTGGCGGGCCTGACCGAGGCGTTCACGTTCACCGACATGGTGGGCGTGCTGGCGGTCAGCGTGGACAAGGACGTGGCCGGGATCCTCGATGAGCTGGAGCCGGTGATCTCCGAACTGGTGGTGACCCGGAACTCCTCCAGCCGGTCCATGGACCCCGAAGCTCTCGCCGAACTGGCGGCGGACGTGTTCGGGCCAGAGCGGGTGCGGTCGGCCGAGCGGCTGGACGACGCGCTGGAGATCGCCGTCGGCCTCGCCGACGACGCAGCCGGGCCGGACGGCATGGGCCGGCCCGGGGTGCTCGTCACCGGATCGGTGATCACCGCGGGAGACGCGCGGCAGCTGCTCACCACGCCGACCCGGGGGGCTGCGGAGCAGGGATGAGGCGGCTGTGCGGCACCGTGCTGATCATGGAGGCGATCGTGATCGGGCTCGCGATCCCGGTGGCCATCACCATCGGGCACTCATCCCCCCGCGCCGCGGGCATCGCCGGCGGGGTGCTGGCGGTCGCGGCGGTGCTGCTCGCGGCGGTGGCAGGCCGGCCGGGCCTGCGCTGGGCGCTGGTGGCAGGCAGCGTGCTGCAGGTGTGCGTGATCGCGGCGGGCGCGCTGGTGCCCGTGATGTACGCGCTTGGGGCCATCTTCGCCGGGTTCTGGATCCTGGCCATCTGGATGGGCCGGCGCGCCGAATCAACCTGACATCCCGCCGGGCCGGCGGACAGGCCGCGAACGGTATGTTCTACGCTGCGCGGGCGCGCCGGGTCCGGCTCGGCCCGGTCCGTCACCGATAGGATTCTCACGCAGCGGGCTTATCCCTGATCACTGAGTGATGGCCCGCCGTCGCGGCTGGCGAGGAGGAGCATTTCTTGTCTGAACGCACCCTGGTCCTGGTGAAGCCCGACGGCGTGCGGCGCGGGCTGATCGGCGAGGTCCTGTCCCGGATCGAGCGCAAAGGCCTCCGGATCGTGGCGATGGACCTGCGGACTCTCGACCCTGGAACGGCGACGACGCACTACGCGGAGCATGACGGGAAACCTTTCTTCGATTCGCTCGTCGACTTCATTACCTCGGGGCCACTGGTTGCCCTGGTCGTGGAGGGTCCACGGGCGATCGAGGCGTTCCGCGCCCTGGCCGGCGCCACCGACCCGGTCCGCGCGTCGCCGGGCACCATCCGCGGCGACTACTCGTTGATAGTCCAGTCGAACATCGTGCATGGATCTGACGGCCCGGACTCCGCGGCGCGGGAAATCAAGATCTTCTTTCCTGACCTCGTTTAGGCGGCCCGACACTGGCCGATGAACATATAGGGCCGCGGTCGGTTCTCCGGGGGAGGGTTTGAGCTGCGGTTTTGACACAGATCACCCTGGCATTACCCATTCTGGAAGGTCTCGTTCCTCATGAGCAACGCGTTGGCGTTTCTGGGCCGTGACATGGCGGTCGATCTGGGCACCGCGAACACCCTGGTCTACGTGCGGGGTCGCGGGATCGTGCTCAACGAGCCGTCCGTGGTGGCGCTGAATACCAACAACGGCCAGATAGTCGCCGTGGGGGTCGAGGCTAAACGGATGATCGGCCGGACCCCCGGCAACATCGTGGCGGTCCGCCCGCTGAAGGACGGGGTCATCGCGGACTTCGACGTGACCGAGCGGATGCTCCGCTACTTCATCCAGAAGGTGCACCGGCGCAGGCACCTGGCCAAACCGCGGGTTGTCGTCGCGGTGCCGAGCGGGATCACCGGGGTGGAGCAGAGCGCGGTCAAGGAGGCCGGCCATCAGGCCGGCGCGCGGCGGGTGTACATCATCGAGGAACCCATGGCCGCGGCGATCGGGGCCGGCCTGCCGGTCAACGAGCCGACCGGGAACATGGTGGTGGACATCGGCGGCGGCACCACCGAGGTGGCGGTGATCTCGCTGGGCGGCATCGTGACGTCCCAGTCGATCCGCATCGGCGGGGACGAGATGGACCAGGCGATCATCACCTTCGGCAAGAAGGAGTACTCGCTCATGCTGGGCGAGCGGACCGCCGAGGAGATCAAGATGGCCCTCGGCTCCGCGTTCCCCTCGGCGGACGAGCCGCACGCCGAGATCCGCGGCCGGGACCTGGTGAGCGGCCTGCCGAAGACCATCGTGATCTCTGCCGAGGAGATCCGCCGGGCCATCGAGGAGCCGCTCGTCCTCATCGTGGACGCGGTCAAGACGACGCTGGACAAGTGCCCGCCCGAGCTGGCCGGTGACGTCATGGACCGGGGAATCGTGCTGACCGGCGGCGGTGCGCTGCTGCGCAACCTGGACGAGCGGATCCGCGAGGAGACCGGCATGCCGGTGCACGTGGCCGACAACCCCCTCGATTCCGTGGCGCTCGGCACGGGCAAATGCGTGGAGGATTTCGACACGCTGCGCCAGGTGCTGGTGCCGGAATCCAGGCGCTGACCGCCGGAGGGCGTCAGCCGCCACGGCGGCAGGGATGAGGAGATCCGGTGCACGACACCCGGCGAACCCGGCTCGTTCTGGCCGTCCTCCTGGCGGCCGCTCTGGCGTTGATCACGGTCGATTACCGGGGCGGCCCGGCGTCGCCGCTGAGCGGCCTGAACTCCTTCGGCGGCTCGGTCCTCGGGTCCGCCGAGAGCTCGGTCAGCCTGCTGACCTCACCGGTCAGACGGATCGCCGACGCCGTCACCGGAGGGTCCGGATCGCAGGCCAAGATCGCCTCGCTACAGCGCCAGCTGGCCCAGCTACGGGCGGAACTCAGCCAGCAGCAGCTGAGCCGGGCGCAGGCGGCCCAGCTGAGCGGGCTGCTGCAGCTGGCGGGGCGCGGCGGGTACCGGATCGTGGCCGCGAACGTGATCGCGGCCGGGCCGGCCTACGCTGACACGATCACGATCGACGCCGGCCGCAAGGACGGCATCAAGCCGGACGAGACCGTGCTGAACGGCGCGGGGCTGGTCGGCACGGTCACCGCGGTGGGTCCGCGGACCGCGACCGTCCTGCTGACCACGGACGCGAGCGCGACCGTCGGCGTGCGGCTCGCGGGCACCGGGCTGATCGGCGCGGTGACCGGTACCGGCAAGAGCCTGTCCAGCGCCGGGCTGCTGCGCTTGCAGGTGTTCAGCAGCAATGCCGTGCTCCGGCCCGGGGAGCAGCTGGTCACCTTCGGCTCCGTCGGCGGCAGCCCGTACGTGCCGGGGGTCCCGGTCGGCGTGATCACCAAGGTGGTAGGCAGCACGAGTTCGCTGATGCGGCTGGCCCTGGTCCGGCCCTTCGCGAGCATGGCGACCCTCGGGGTGGTGGGCGTCGTCGTGGTCCCGCCCCGGACCAACCCGCGGGACTCGGTGCTGCCGCCCAAGCCCAGCCCGGCGCCGGCCGGCACTGTGAGGCCGACGCCGACTTCCGGCGCGACGGTCAGCTTCGGCGCGTCGTCGGCGCCGGCCCAGTCAGTGCCGACTCAGGCCGGGCCGACCCAGGCCACGCCGGGATCGGGGGGCTGAGGTGCGCCGTGCCGCGCTGCTGGCCGCCGCATCGCTGGCCGCGATCCTGATCCAGCTGACCTTGCTCAACCGCCTGCCGCTGCCCGGTGGCGCGGCGCCGGATCTCGTGCTGGTCCTGGTGGTCGCGGTCGCGCTGACCGGGGGCCCGATGGACGGCATGCTGACCGGCTTCTTCGCGGGGCTGGCGCTCGATGTCGCGCCGCCCGCCAGTCACCTGGTGGGCCAGTACGCGCTGGTGTTCTGCGTGGCCGGGTATGCCGCGGGTCGGCTCAGCAACGCCCTCAGCCGGGCCAGCTGGCTGCCGCTCGGGGCGGTGGCCCTGTGCGCGGCGGGCGGCGAGGCGCTGTATGCGGCGGTCGGGATGCTGTTCGGTGATCCGGGCGTCACATGGTCCGCGGTGCGCCATGTGCTCCCCGTCTCGGTCGGCTACGACCTCCTGGTGTGCCCGTTCGTGCTGCGGGCGACCGTGGCGGCCCGTGCTTGGACAACCCATGGCTGGTCCGCCGAAGGTCTCGGGGCCGGCCGCGGCGCGCTGGCCGGCTCGTCCGGGGCGGCCACGGCGGGAGTGGCCGCGGCCGGAGCCGGCCGGGCCGTACGGGACACCGGAACGGGGCGCAGCCCGCGGCTGAGGGTGGCCACAGGCCGGCCTGGCGATGGCTGGATCGGCGGCGCAAGCCAGCGGGCCGGCCGGGCTGCGGCCCAGGTGCTCGCCACCCGGCCGACCCACCTGCGGCTGCGCGGCGGGCAGGCCGGCTCCGCCGCCGGCGGCGGGGCCAGCAAGACGCTCCCGGCCCGGCCGGTGCACCTGCACTTCGGCCATGGCGGCGGGTCGGCCCGCAGCGGCCCCAGCAGCGGGCCGGGGGCCAAAGTCCGCTCGGCCCCGCCGGTGCACATGCGGTTTGGTGGCGCCGCCCGCCGCCGGGACGGTGCGGTGGGCGGCTCGGTGCTCGGCCGCCTCGGGTCCGGGCCGAAGATGCTGCGCGGCCGGGCACCCAGGGGCCGCGCGCTGCGCCGCGGAATGCCCGGAGGCAGCGCGCTGCGCGGCGGAATGCCCGGCCCCGGGGCGCTCGGTTCCAGGGCACCAGGTTCCAAAGCACCAGGTTCCAAAGGACTGGGTTCCAAAGGACTGAGTTCCAGGGCACTGGGTTCCAAAGCACGGGGTTCCAAAGCACGGGGTTCCAGGGCACTGGGTTCCACGGCACTGGGTTCCCAAGCACGGGGCGGCCGGCGGCCCAGGGGCAGTGCGCTGCGCGGCGGCGGCCCCGGTGGTAGCGCGGTGAGTCGTGGCGGAGGATCGTTCGGGAACGGGTTGCGTTCGGGATCCGGGAAAGGCGCGGAACCTCACTTCCGGCGTCAGTCACGCCGCGGCGCCGGGACCGGCGGCCGGGCCCGGCGCGGGCTGGCCGGCGGTGGCTGGCTGCGGCGGGGCCGGCGCCGGGCCAGGTTCGGCCGCCGTTCGACCGTGTGGCGGATCGGAAGCAAGCGGACGGGAGGCCGGTCATGATCCCGGCGTCGCGGCGGCGCCTGGTGGTGCTGTACGTGGTGGTGGCGGCGCTGCTCATCTCGCTCGGCGGGCGGCTGTGGTACCTGCAGGTGATGACCGGCCGGTCATACGTCAGCCTGGCGGCGCAGGACCAGGCCCGGTATGTCATCGTGCCCTCGGTCCGCGGGGAGATCGTCGACGACGTCGGCCAGCCCCTGGTGGACAACCGCACGGCGCTGGTCGTCTCGGTGGCCAGGACGACACTGTCGGCGCAGGCCGATGGGGGCGCCGCTGTGCTGCACCGGCTCGCCACCCTGCTCGGCATGCCCTACCAGCTCCTGTCGGAAAAGATCCGGCTGTGCACCGCCGGGGTGTCCCAGCCCTGCTGGAGCGGGTCGCCGTACCAGCCGATCCCGGTCGACCAGCACGTCTCCGACACGGTCGCCCTGCACATCATGGAGGACCACAGCCAGTTTCCCGGGGTCACCGCGGAGGTGCAGCCGGTGGTCAGCTACCCCGCGCCCACCGGGGCCGAGGCGGCGCAGATGCTCGGTTACCTGCAGCCCATCACGCCCGGGGAGGTCAAGCAGCGGCACCTGCCCGTGACCGGCTTCTCCGGGGTGGATCTCGTCGGGCAATCGGGCCTGGAGGCGCAGTACGACCGGCAGTTGCGCGGCACGGCAGGCACGCAGGTGCTGTCGGTCAACGCGGCAGGCCAAGTGACCGGCACCATCAGGCAGACCCCGGCGAAGGCCGGTGACAACCTGGTCACCAGCATTAATGCGCAGGTCCAGGCCGACACGGCGAACGCGCTCAGCCAGGCCATCCAGCGGGCGCAGGCGGAAGGCAACGTCGGTGCCACGACCGGCGCCGCAGTGGTGATGACCACCACCGGCCGGGTCGTGGCGATGGCCAGCTACCCGAGCTACAACCCGGGCGTGTGGTCAGGCGGCATCTCCCAGGCGCAGTTCAACGACCTGTTCGGCACCTCCCGTGGTGAGCCCATCCTCAACCGGGCGACCCAGGGTGAGTACGCGCCCGGATCGACGTGGAAGGTCACCTCCACGGCGGCCGCGCTCGCGAACGGGTTCAGCGCGGACGGGCCCTACTCCTGCCCGGGCGCGGTGACCGTGGCCGGGCGCGTCTTCAACAACTGGACCACCCAGAACCTCGGTGAGATGTCCCTGCACCAGGCGCTGGTCATGTCCTGCGACACGGTGTTCTACCAGATCGCCTACCAGATGTGGCTGACCGACAACCAGCATGCGGACCTGGTCGCCAACCCCCATGCGCCGGTGCAGAAGATGCAGCAGATGGAGCTGGCCTGGGGATTTGGCCGCAATACCGGAATTGACCTGCCCGAGGAGTCACCCGGCACAGTGCCGACCCGGCAGTGGCTGTACAACTACTGGGCGCAGTACAAGAAGTTCTGGTGCTCCAACGGCAAGCAGAACGGGTCCTACATCCAGCAGATCGAGTACGACAACTGCCAGTCCGGCTTCGTGTGGGCGCCCGGCCAGGCGGTCAACGCGTCCATCGGCCAGGGGTACGTCACGGTGACCCCGCTGCAGCTGGCGCGGGCGTACGCCGCGCTGGCCAACGGCGGCACCCTGTACAGCCCCCGGATCGGCTCCGCGCTCCTGTCGCCGGCCGGCCGGGTGGTCGCCAAGATCAAGCCGCCGGTCACAGGTCACCTGCCGGTGTCCCGGTCCGCTCTGGCCTACATCAAGGACTCGCTGGTCGCCGTGGTGACCCAGGGCACGGCGGCGGGCGCGTTCGCCGGATTCCCGCTGGGCAAGCTGCCCATCGCGGCCAAGACCGGTACCGCCGAAGTCGTCGGCGGCCAGGCCACGTCGGTGTTCGCCTCGTTCGCCCCGGCCTACGACCCGAAGTACGTGGTGGTGGTCATGGTCCCCAAGTCGGGTGAGGGCGCCGACGTGTCCGCGCCCGCCGCGCGGCAGATCTGGGACGGCATCTACGGCCTGGAGGGCCACAAGGCGGCCTTCCCGGGCGGCCGGGCGCCCGCCGCGCTGCCGGGCGTCTCCGCCGCAGGCGTGATCACCGCTCCGGCTGGATACGGGGGATCCTCATGAGTTCCTGGCGAGGCCCGGGGCTAGGCCGGGGCGGCTCTGTTTACGGCCGGGCTTACGGCAGGCTCGAGCCGGTGCGCCAGTCCAGGCCGGGCTACGGCGGCCTACGTCCCGGCGGCCTGCGTCCCGGCGGCCTGCGTCCCGGCGGCCTGATGCGCCCCACGACCCTCTGGCAGCGCGCCGTGGCCAGACAGTCCCTGCTGCGCCGCTTCGACTGGCTGCTGACGGCCGCGGTGCTCGGGCTCAGCCTGGTCGGCGTGCTGCTGGTCTGGTCAGCCACCGAGCACGGGCTGGGGCAGGCGGGGGCCGATCCCCAGACGTACCTGAAGAAGCAACTGCTCAACATCATGATCGGCCTGATCCTGATGGCGGCCGTGAGCACGCTCGACTACCGGACGCTGCGCACCTACGCGCCGGTCGCGTACGCCATGACCAGCCTCGGGCTGCTGGTGGTGCTCAGCCCGGTGGGTAGCACCGTCAACGGGGCGCATTCCTGGATCGCGCTGCCCGGCGGCTTCCAGACGGAGCCGTCGGAGTTCGCCAAGGTCACCCTGATCCTGATGACGGCCGTGATCCTGTCCGAACTCCGCGACGGGGACCGGCGCCCGCGCCCGCGGGATCTGGTGGCGGCGCTGGCCTGCGGGGCGCTGCCGCTGGCCCTCGTGATCGCCGAGCCCGACCTCGGAGTCTCGATCCTGATGGCGGTGATGCTGGCCGGCGTGATCGCGCTGTCCGGGATCCGGCTGCGCTGGCTGGCCGGGCTCGGCGCCGTCATCGGCCTGGTCGGCCTGGTGACGTGGAGCATGCACCTGCTCAAGCCCTACCAGGTGCAGCGCCTCACCGCGTTCGTCAACCCGTCGGCCGACCCGACGGGAACCGGGTACAGCGCCGCGCAGGCGAAGATCGCGATCGGCTCCGGCGGAATGTTCGGCCAGGGACTGTTCCATGGCTCGCTGGTCGCCGGCAACTTCGTGCCCGAGCAGCACACCGACTTCATATTCGCGGTGGCCGGAGAGGAACTGGGCTTCGTCGGCACGATCACGATCGTCGGCCTGATCGCCGTGCTGCTGGTCCGCTCGCTGCGCATCGCGGTCCGCGCCGACGACCAGTTCGGCCTGCTGGTGGCCTCCGGCATCGCGATCTGGTTCGCTGTCCAGGCCTTCGTCAACATCGGGATGACGATCGGGATCACGCCGGTCACCGGGCTGCCGCTGCCGTTCGTGTCCTACGGCGGCTCCGCCATGTTCGCCGACATGATCGCCATCGGCATGCTCCAGGCCATCCACCGCCGCCACTCCGTCTTCGACTAGCACAGCGTTTTCGACTAGCACAGCGTTTTCGACTGACCCGACGTCTTTCGACTTACCAGCGCCCGCCGACGTACCGCCCCGCCGCCTCCTCGCCCGCCCGCTTCCCCGACCGCAACGACACCGATTCCGCACCGGGGTCGTCCTGACGACACCGATTCCGCACCGGGCTCGTTGCCGGGCAGCGCGCGGCCGTGACAATCGTTCGGCTGACGCCGGCGGCCCGGTCAATGGCGGGCCGGTAGGCTGTGGGAATGCCCGTGGAATCGGTGTACTCCCGGCTGGAGCCGCTGCTCCCCCTGGTGCGCAAGCCGATCCAGTATGTGGGCGGCGAACTGAACTCGGTCGTCAGCGACTGGGACGCCGCGGAGGTCCGCTGGGCGCTCATGTATCCCGATGCCTATGAGATCGGCCTGGCCAACCAGGGCATCCAGATCCTCTACGAGATCCTGAACGAATCCGATGGCGTGCTCGCGGAGCGCACCTACAGCGTCTGGCCAGATCTCGAAGCGCTGATGCGGGAGCACCGGATTCCCCAGTTCACGGTCGATGCGCACCGGCCGGTACGGGCGTTCGACGTGCTCGGCGTGAGCTTCGCGACGGAACTGGGCTACACGAACCTGCTCACCGCGCTCGACCTGGCCGGGATACCGCTGGCGGCCGCGGACCGGGCCGCGGGCGACCCGATCGTGCTGGCGGGCGGGCACGCCGCGTTCAACCCCGAGCCCATCGCCGAGTTCCTCGACGGCGCCGTGCTCGGCGACGGCGAGCAGGCGGCGCTGGCGATCTCGGCGCTGATCAGGGAGTGGAAGCGGGCCGGGCGCCCGGAAGGCCGGGACGGCCTGCTGGCGGCGCTGGCGGCCGAGGGAGGTGTCTACGTCCCGCGCTTCTACGACGTGGACTACCTGCCGGACGGCCGGATCCAGCGGGTCGCGCCGAACCGCCCGGACGCCCCGTACAGCATTGCCAAGCACACCGTTATGGATCTGGACGCCTGGCAGTACCCGAGCAAGCCCATCGTGCCGGTGGCGGAGTCGGTGCACGAGCGGTTCAGCGTGGAGATCTTCCGCGGCTGCACCAGGGGCTGCCGGTTCTGCCAGGCCGGGATGATCACCCGGCCGGTCCGCGAGCGCAGCATCACCACGATCGGCGACATGGTCGAGCGTGGGCTGGCCGCGAGCGGGCTCGACGAGGTCGGCCTGCTCTCACTGTCCAGCGCCGACCACAGTGAGATCAACGAGATCGCCACCGGCCTGGCCGACCGGTACGAGGGCACGAACGTCGGGCTGTCCCTGCCCTCGACGAGGGTGGATGCGTTCAACGTGACGCTCGCCGACGAACTGAGCAGGAACGGGCGGCGGTCCGGGCTGACCTTCGCCCCGGAGGGCGGGTCGGAGCGGATCCGCAAGGTGATCAACAAGATGGTCACCGAGGAGGACCTGATCCGGACCGTCACCACCGCCTACGGCAGCGGCTGGCGGCAGGTGAAGCTGTATTTCATGTGCGGCCTGCCCACCGAGACCGACGAGGACGTGCTCGCCGTGGCCAGGCTGGCCCGCGAAGTGATCAAGGCTGGGCGGCAGGCGTCCGGGCGGCGTGACATCCGGTGCACGGTGTCCATCGGCGCCTTCGTGCCCAAGCCGCACACGCCGTTCCAGTGGGCGGCCCAGTGCGACCGCCAGACCGTGGATGACCGGCTGCGCAAGCTGGGCGGCGCGCTGCGCTCCGATCCCGCCTATGGCAAGGCGGTGGGCTACCGCTATCACGACGGCAAGCCGGCCATCATCGAGGGCCTGCTGTCGCGCGGCGACCGCCGGGTCGCGAAGGTGATCAAGGCGGCATGGGCGGACGGGGCGCGGTTCGACGGGTGGACAGAGCACTTCTCCTTCGACCGCTGGGCGCGCTGCGCGGCGCAGGCCCTGGCCGCCGACGGCGTGGACCTGGACTGGTACACCACCCGCGAACGCGAGTACAGCGAAGTGCTGCCCTGGGATCACCTGGACGCCGGGCTGGATCGCGACTGGCTCTGGCAGGACTGGCAGGACGCCATCGACCCGGCCGGGCCGGCCGAGGTGGATGATTGCCGCTGGACTCCTTGTTATGACTGCGGAGTATGTCCGACCATGGGCACCGAGATCCAGACCGGGCCGACAGGAGCCAGGCTGCTCCCGCTGACCGTGGCAGGCGCACAGTCACCGGCCATGATGGCGCGGGGCACCGCTGCGCCGGCCAACGGGCCGGGCGTCTAGATGGCGCGTCCCGCTCCGCCGCGGCCGGCCGGGCAGGCCGCCCCGCCGCCCGTCGTCCAGCGTCTTCGTGTCCGGTACGCTAAAAGAGGCAGGATGCGTTTCGCCAGTCACAGGGATATCGCGCGGGCCGTTGAACGGGGAGTTCGCAGGGCGGGTTTGCCCATCGCCTACTCGGCCGGATTCACGCCGCACCCGAAGATCTCCTACGCTGGCGCGGCCCCGACGGGGACCGCGAGTGAGGCTGAGTACCTAGAGCTTTCTCTCACGGAAGCGTGCGCCGTGGGCGACGTGCGGGACGGGCTCGACGCGGCCCTGCCGGACGGGATTGATGTGATCGACGTGACCGAGGAAGCCGGGTCTCTGGGCGCCAACGCGGCGGAGGCGTCCCAGTGGGAGGTCGTGCTCCCCGGAGTCGGGCCGGAGCAGGCAGCCATGGCGGTCGAGGCATTTCTCGCCACCGACACTCTGGAAGTGGAGCGCCTGACCAGCAAGGGACTCAGGCGCATGGACGCCCGCGCCGCGGTGGTCACCATGGAGACAGACCGGCGTGCCGTGGACGAGCGGAACGCCGGGTATGCGATACTTCGAATGGTTGTTCGGCACATGACACCTGCCGTACGACCCGACGACATCCTGGCCGCACTTCGCCGCGTGGCTGCTCTTGCGCCGTCGTCACCACCGCTGGTGACCAGGCTGGCGCAGGGGCCACTCGCCGTAATGGCTGCCTCGGCAGCCGAGGCGCATGTGCAAGGCCTGGCACAGGGACAGATAGAGACAACGCGCCCGGGAGCGCTGACCGTCCACGAGACGGGCACCCTCCCAGCGAGCGCGTACGACCAGCTCCTGCGCGGAGCGGCGGGTTCTTTGCGAACCCACGCGCCCGGGAGCCTGACGGGAGAATACCCGGATGCTCGAAACCGAGCTGAACGACAGTGAGAACAGCAGTGATGGGCACGGAAGCGCAGATCCTGCTGGCGTAGGAGCTGCGCCGGCGGTCAGCGGGCCTCAGGCGGGCCAGGGGCCCGATGCTGGGGCCCAGCAGCCTGCGGCGGCCACGGCCCCGCCCGCGAGTCCTGAGGGCGGCGCGGGGGGCCGCAAGACGACGGGCCGTACCCGCCGCGCCGTCACCCGGGCGGCAGGTCCGCCGGCTGCTGAGCCCGCATCGGCGGTGGCGGCGACCGCGGCAGGCACGTCGGCCGCTGAGCCCGCCCCAGCGGTGGCGGCGACCGCGGCAGGTACGTCGGCCGCCGGGTCCGCCCCGGCCGGGTCGGCCGCCGCGTCGGCCCAGGTACCTGACACGGCGGCCAGCGGAGCGCCGGCTACGGCGTCGGCTGGCCGGGCCCCGGCTGGGTCGAGAGGCCGGGCCGCGGCTGGGTCGAGAGGCCGGGCCGCGGCGGTTCCGCCCGTAGCGGTCCCGCCTGCCCCGGCGCAATCCGCCGCGGCGCCGGCGGCCGCGGCTGCACCCGCGGCGGTTCCGCCCGCGACCTTCCAGCCTCCGCCGGTTATCTTCCAGCCGCCCGCGGCCGGTGAGCCCGCGGACGGCGGCGACCGGCAACGCGACGACGCCGGGGGGGCCAGGGGCGCCGAGCCGGACGGGCAAGCCCGTGACCGGGGCGGGTCATCGCGGCGCAGGACCACCCGCACCAAAGCTGCGGCCGCGGACCACGATGGTGCCGAAGAGCAGGCAGCGCAGGCCGGCGAGGTATCAGCTGACCGTCGCGCCGGTGCCGGCTCGAGCTCGGCTGCGGCCGATGACCAGGAAGCCGAAACGGATGCGGCCGGGCGCCGTCGGCGGCGCCGGGGGAGCCGGTCGAGGACTCGCGGCGACGGCGAGGCGCCCGGCGCCGAGGACGCCGCGTCAGCGGACCACGACGCTGCGGCCACCGAGAACGCTCAGGCCCGCGGCGGCAGGCGGAGGTCGGCCGACGCGGAGGCCCAGTCCGCCGACGGCGGACCGGCCGGTGACGCTGAGCAGGGCGGCGATGGCCAGGAGGGTGATGAGGGACCGGGCGGCACCAGGCGCCGCAGGCGCAAGCGGCGTCGCGGCTCACTGGCCGAGGGTGACCAGCCGACCCCAGACGACCCGCCCAACACCGTGGTGCACGTGCGGCCACCCCGTCAGCACGGGCCGGACGATTCCGGGCCCTCCAGCGATGTCCAGTCGGTCCGTGGCTCAACCCGGCTGGAGGCGAAGCGGCAGCGTCGCCGGGAAGGCCGCGAATCCGGGCGGCGGCGTCCGCCGGTCATTACCGAGTCCGAGTTCCTCGCCCGGCGTGAAGCCGTGGACCGGGTCATGGTCGTCCGCCAGCGAGGCGAGCGGACGCAGATCGCGGTGCTCGAGGACGGCGTTCTCGTCGAGCACTACGTGGACAAGTCAAGTCACCAGTCGTTCGTCGGCAACGTCTATCTCGGCAAGGTGCAAAACGTCCTGCCATCCATGGAGGCCGCCTTCGTCGACATCGGCAAGGGGCGCAATGCCGTTCTGTATGCCGGTGAGGTTAATTTCGATGCCAGTGGCCTGGAGGGTGAGTCCAAGCGGATCGAATCCGCGCTCAAGTCCGGCCAGTCGGTGCTCGTCCAGGTCACCAAGGACCCGGTCGGGCACAAGGGGGCGCGGCTGACCAGCCAGGTCAGCCTGCCCGGCCGCTATCTGGTCTATGTGCCGGGCGCCTCCATGATGGGCATCAGCCGCAAGCTGCCCGACAAGGAGCGGACCCGGCTGAAGCAGATCCTCAAGCAGGTGATGCCCGAGGGCGCGGGCGTGATCGTGCGTACCGCGGCGGAAGGTGCCGCGGAGGAGGAACTGGCCCACGACGTGGCCCGGTTGTCGGCCCAGTGGGAGAGCATCGAGCGCAAGGCGAAGACGGCGAGCGCTCCCGAGCTCCTCTACAGCGAGCCTGACCTGACCATCCGCGTGGTCAGGGACATCTTCAACGAGGACTTCAGCAAGCTGGTCGTGGCCGGCGACGAAGGCTGGGACCTGGTCGATGAGTACGTCCGCTACGTGGCCCCGCACCTGGCCGACCGGCTGGTTCGCTGGGACGACGAGGACGAGGATGCCTTCGCCCGGTACCGCATCGACGAGCAGCTCGCCAAGGCGCTGGAGCGGAAGGTATGGCTGCCCAGCGGTGGCTCGCTGGTGATCGACAACACCGAGGCGATGACCGTCGTCGACGTCAACACCGGGAAGTTCACCGGCAAGGGCGGAAACCTGGAGGAGACGGTCACCAAGAACAACCTGGAGGCGGCCGAGGAGATGGTCCGCCAGCTCCGGCTGCGCGACATCGGCGGCATCATCGTGATCGACTTCATCGACATGGTCCTGGAGAGCAACAGGGATCTGGTGCTGCGGCGGCTGCTCGAATGCCTCGCGCGGGACCGGACCAAGCACCAGGTCGCGGAGGTCACCTCGCTGGGCTTGGTGCAGATGACCCGCAAGCGGGTCGGCAGCGGGCTGCTTGAAGCGTTCTCCGAGCCCTGCGAGTGCTGCAACGGGCGCGGCCGCATCGTGTCGCTGGAGCTCACCGACCATGCCCAGGAAGGCCAGCGCGGACGCGGCGGCGCCAAGGCGGACAGCCGCCAGCCGAAGGACGGCAGGCAGGCCAGAGGCGGGCGGCACGAGAGGAACGGCAAGGTTGATCAGGGCGATGCCTTGTCGGACCTGGCCGGGTCGGACCTGGCCGGGTCGGGCGTTGCCGGGTCGGGCGTTGCCGGGTCGGACATCGCTGGGTCGGCTACCGCTGGGCAGGCCACCGCTGGGCAGGCCACCGCTGGGTCGGCCACTGCGGCCGGTACAGATGCGCGGGTGTCTGATGCGCCGGGATCGGATGTGGCTGGGTCCAGCGCGTGGGGGTCTGCTGCGTCGCCGGACTCCGATGCCGAGACGGGCGGTTCCGCCAGGCAGGGCGGCCGCCGTCGCCGGCGGGCTGCGAGCAGAGAGCAGGGGCCCCCAGACCAATCGACCCTGGGGGACTCGGCTCCGGGTCTGTCGGCTCCGGTTCAGCCTGCCCTGGGCGACTCGGCTCCGGGCCAGCCGAGCCTGTCAGCTCCGGTCCAGCCGGCCCTGGGGAACTCAGCGCTCGGCCGGTCGGCGCTTGACCAGTCGGCGACCGTCGCTCCCGACGGTCCGGATCACGTCGCTACGGCGCCTCCGGCCGCTGCCGAGGCGGACGCGGGATCAGCCGGGGAAACGGCGGCGGAGGGCTAAGAGCGCCCGGCAATAGGGCTGCTGGGCTCGCGGCGCCCAGACGACGACCGGCGGCGTTCTCACTCGCCCGCACACAGCGAGCCGAAGGGGCGCGGCGTCGCCTGGACTAAGGAGCGAGGAACGAGCGACGAGGGAAGGCGGCGCCTTCAGGCGCCCCGGAGGCGAGCGGGAGGATACATAGCTCCGCTATGCGGGCTCGCTCGGCCTGGCCGGACCGCCGCCTGGATCACCGCTCCCTGATCCAGCGCCCTATTGCCGGGCGCCCTGAGCCCGCTGGCTGTCTGATAACCTGAGTGGTCGGCGCACAGAATGGATCCGGGGGCCCAAGTTACCTCAGGATGCCGTGTGCAAGACAGGCAGGCTCTCGTCGTGATGTCGCCCCGCTTCCGCGGGCGGCACGCTGGGCCCGCACAAGGCAGAGAGAGAGTTCTCGGTGTACGCGATCGTGCGCTGCGGTGGCAGGCAGGAGAAAGCGGCGGTGGACGACGTCCTCACCGTCGACACGCTCGCCGGAGAAGTCGGCTCCAGCGTGAACCTGACCGCCTTGCTCGTCGTCGATGACGACAAGGTCATCAGCAACCCGGCCGAGCTCGGCCGGTACAAGATCACTGCGGAGATCCTGGGCGCGGTCGCCGGCCCGAAGATCAGCATGATCCATTACCGCAACAAGACCGGCTACCGGCGTCGTCTGGGTCACCGCCAGCGGTACACCCAGCTCAAGATCACCGGTATCAGTGCAGCAAACACCACGGCCGAGAAGGCCGCGACCGGGAAGAAGAGGGGCTGACGTGGCACACAAGAAAGGCGCCTCGTCCAGCCGCAACGGCCGCGACTCCAGCGCCCAGCGCCTCGGCGTCAAGCGGTTCGGCGGACAGCAGGTCAACGCGGGCGAGATCATCATCCGGCAGCGTGGCACCCACTTCCACCCCGGGCCCGGTGTCGGCCGGGGCGGGGACGACACCCTCTTCGCGCTCATCGCAGGCAAGGTCGAATTTGGAAGTGTGCGGGGCCGGCGCGCGGTGAGCATCATCGCGGGCACCCCGTCGGACGACCCGGCCCCGGCTGATAGCCCCATCGCGGCGGCGGCAGGTTAGGTCCGCCAGGAAGCGATTCATCCAGACCAGATGTCAGGGGCGGACCGTGGCCGGTCCGCCCCTGGTGTGTGCAGTACCCCAGTACCCCAGAAGGACAGGCAGTGGCGGAGTTCGCGGACCAGGTAGCCCTGCGCGTGAAGGCGGGCGACGGTGGACACGGCTGCGCCTCAGTCCACCGGGAGAAATTCAAGCCGCTCGGCGGCCCGGATGGCGGCAACGGCGGACGTGGCGGGGATGTGATCCTCGAGGTGGACGCCGGCACGGTTACCTTGCTGGACTTTCACCGCCGCCCGGTGCGCAAGGCAGGCAACGGCACGCAGGGTGGCGGCTCCAACCGGAGCGGCGCAGAAGGGGCCGACGTCGTACTGCGCGTCCCGGACGGCACTGTAGTGAAGACGGAGGACGGGGAGGTCCTCGCCGACCTCGTGGGCGTCGGGACCAGGTTCGTCGCCGCGCAGGGCGGCCGGGGCGGCCTCGGCAACGCGGCTCTCGCGTCAGCCCGCCGCAAGGCGCCAGGCTTCGCCCTCCGGGGAGAGCCGGGCACCGAACGCGCCTTGGTGCTCGAGCTCAAGACCGTGGCCGACGCGGGCCTGATCGGCTTCCCCAACGCCGGCAAATCGTCACTCATCTCGGCCATGTCCGCGGCCAAGCCGAAGATCGCGAACTACCCGTTCACCACGCTGATCCCGCACCTCGGGGTGGTAGAGGCGGGCGACACCGACTTCGTCGTGGCCGACGTGCCCGGTCTGATCCCCGGCGCGAGCCGCGGCAAGGGCCTCGGTCTCGACTTCCTCAGGCACGTGGAGCGCTGCTCGGTGCTGGTTCATGTGCTCGACTGCGCCGCTGGGATAACTGACGGGGAGCCAGGCCGCGACCCGGTCACCGACCTCGACGTGATCGAGGCGGAACTCGACGCCTATGAAGCCGCCACCGGCGCCAGCCTGCGTGAGCGGCCGCGGATCGTCGCCCTCAACAAGATCGACGTGCCCGCGGCACGCGAACTCGCCGCCGAGGCCGCGCCTGTGCTCGAAGCGCGCGGGCTGACGGTCTGCCGGGTCTCGGCGGCCACCAGGGAAGGTCTGCGCGAACTCGCGTTCACGGTGGGCAGCGTGATCGCCGAGGCCCGCGCGGCGGCCCCGCCGGCCGAGCCGACCAGGCACGTGATCCGCCCGGCACCGGTCGGCGGCCCGGAGTTCGAGGTGGTGGCGATCGGCGACAACAGCTTCCACGTGCATGGTGAGAAGCCCTGGCGCTGGGTTCTGCAGACGGACTTCGCCAACGAGGAGGCGGTCGGGTACCTCGCGGACCGGCTGGCCAGGATCGGGGTGGAGGAGGCGCTCGCCAAGGCCGGGGCGCAGGACGGTGCCGAAGTGGTGATCGGAGAGGGCCCGGACGCTGTCGTGTTCGACTGGGATCAGGAGGTGCGCGCCGGGTCGCCGGGGCGCGGGCGCGGGTTCGGGCCGCGCGGAACCGACCGGAGGCTGGCCCCGTGACTGCCGCCGCCTTCCGGCCGCTTCCAACCACACCTGAAGCGTTTTGCCGTGGTTCTAACGACAGCGGAAGCGTTTTGTTGTTGTTGCGGTACCCGTTGACGTCGGCCGGAGGCCCACCTATCGGGGCGAGGCCAGCGCGCCACCGGGCGGGGCTGAGGCTGGCGTCGTGACCAGTGCGGCGAAAGCGGACATCAGGTCGGATATCGCCGCCGCCACCCCGGTGGTGGTCAAGGTGGGCTCGTCGTCGCTCACCAGAGCGGACGGCGGGATCGACGATGATCGCATCGGCGCGCTCGCAGACGCGCTCGCGGCCCGCGCCGGGCAGGGCAGCCAGGTCGTGCTCGTCTCCTCGGGTGCGATCGCGTCCGGGCTGGCCCCGCTCGGGCTGCCGCGCAGGCCACGGGACCTGGCCACCCAGCAGGCTGCGGCGAGTGTCGGGCAGGGCCTGCTCGTGGCCCGCTACTCGGCGGCCTTCGCCCGCCATGGCGTCCGCTCCGGGCAGATCCTGCTGACCGCCGATGACCTGATGCGCCGCGCGCATTACCGGAACGCACAACGCACCCTCGGCCGCTTGCTCGAGCTTGGCGTGCTGCCGATCGTGAACGAGAACGACACGGTAGCCACCGACGAGATCAGGTTCGGCGACAACGACCGCCTCGCGGCGCTGGTCGCCCACGTGGTCAGGGCGGAGGCGCTGATCCTGCTGTCCGACGTGGATGGCCTCTACGACGTGGACCCGCGCGACGGCGGCGCCCGGCGGATCACCCACGTGCTCAGCCGTGATGACCTGGACGGTGTGACACTGGGCCGCGCCGGGCCGGGCAGCCGCGGACGGGCCGGCCGCCGCGTGTCAGCCGGCACCGACGGCCGCGTCAGCACCGGTCCGGGCACCGCCCCGGGCACCGGTATCGGCACCGGCGGCATGGTGACCAAGGTGGAAGCGGCCATGATCGCAACCGAGGCCGGCATCCCGACCGTGCTGGCCAGCGCCGAGGATGCGGCGGCTGCGCTGGCCGGAGCGCCGGTGGGCACCTACTTCGCGCCCGATCACAAGCGGCCCGCGGCACGCCAGCTATGGCTGGCGCACGCCACAGTGGGACGGGGCAGGCTACTGCTTGACGATGGGGCGGTCACAGCGGTCCGGGCCGGTCGCGCCTCGCTGCTCCCGGCCGGGATCACCGGCGTGGAAGGCGTATTCGACGCCGGTGACCCGGTGGACCTGTGCGACTCCAGCGGCCACGTGGTCGCCCGCGG
>DASWFT010000070.1:0-9123 GCA_036394075.1 Streptosporangiaceae bacterium | reverse complement strand
GGCAGCCCGTGCTCCTTGCAGTAACTCAGGTAGTGGTCGATGTACCAGAAGACGTCGAACGTTTGGGTGAGATTGCCGTCGTCGTCGTAGAACTCAAGCGAGCCATTCAGCCAGAACACGGTCTTCATCCCATTCGGGTCGTCGCACACCAGCGTGTGGATGACACCCGGGCTTTCGTGCACGTAGCCGCCCGGCCTCGCGACCCAGTCGTATTCCAGGTAACGCCAGCTGCCCTCGAGCACGAACCCCGAGACAGGGCCGCGGTGCTTGTGTCGGCCGAGCATCCCGCCGCCCTCGACCCAGAGCATGTTGGTGAAGGAGTTGTTGCGGACGTCGAAGGCGAGGTGGCGGATGTAGGCCTTATCCCCGAACGGAACCCACGGGGACGCCTCTTCATCCCCGGGAATGAAAAGGTCGGGTCGCTGGTATTCCCGGACGACGCGGTCGAGGCTGCTCTGGTCACTCATTGGATTCGCGGCGTGGAGGCCCGGCCTTCGGGCCGGGCGGCAGACGCCGCTTCACCTCCTCCAGAATGTCGGTGGTCGTTAGTAGATTCGATTTGTGTCCCGTTACCGGCTGTTGCCGACGCCAGCGCAGGAGACCATCCTGGCCGAGCATTGCAGGCATGCCCGGTATGTATGGAACCTGGCCGTCGAGCAGCAGTCGTGGTGGCGTCCCGGCCGTAGCAGCGTGCCGGGGTACTGCGCGCAGGCAGCGCAACTGACCGAGGCCCGCGCTGGGTCTGACTGGCTGCGTGCCGGGAGCCATATCGTTCAGCAGCAAGCATTGCGGGACTTCTCCCAGGCCATGATGGGCTTCTTCCGCGGGACGCACGGCATGCCCACGTGGCGCAAGGCGGGACGGCACGAGGGGTTCCGGATCGTCGCGGTCAAGCCGGAGCATGTCCGTAGGCTGAGCCGGAAAACCGGCGAGGTGTGGGTGCCCAAGGCCGGCTGGGTGCGGTTCCGCTGGTCGCGCGCCGTGCCCCCGGCGAAGTCCTACCGGATGACCCTGGACCGGGTTGGCCGCTGGCACATCGCATTCGCGGCCGTTCCTGACCCCATTCCCGCACCCGGCACGGGCGAGGTGGCAGGTATCGATCGGGGCGTCACCGTGTCCGCTGCCTTGTCCAACGGTGAACTGCTGCACTGTCCGGGCCTGGGAGAGGCCGAACGGGCGCGGCTCGTGCGGTTGCAGCGGAGGCTGGCCCGCGCCAAGCGTGGATCGCAGCGCCGCGCGCGGGTGCGGCTGGCCATCGCCTGGCTGAAGGCCCAGGAGGCTAGCCGGCGCAAGGACTGGGCCGAGAAGACCTCCACCGGCCTGGCTCGCAGGTTCGACCTGGTCTGTGTCGAGGACTTGCGGATCACCAACATGACCCGCTCGGCCAAAGGCACCATCGAGGCGCCCGGCCGCAACGTCCGGCAGAAAGCCGGGCTCAACCGGGGCATCCTGGCCAGCGGGTGGGGCCTGCTGGTGCGCCGCCTGGAAGACAAGGCCCCCGGCCGGGTCGAGAAAGTCAATCCCGCGTACACGAGCCAGCAATGCTCGGCGTGCGGGCACGTCGCAGCGGAGAGCCGCGAGAGCCAAGCTCTCTTCCGCTGCACGGCCTGCGGATACACCCGCAACGCTGATGTGAACGCGGCCAGGAACATCGCCGCAGGGCATGCGGTGACTGCGCGGGGACGCTCGCCGCTGGGCGGGCGGGTGAACCGCGAACCTCAACCTCTGCCCCTTCCCGTGTAGAGGCTGGAATCCCTGCCATTCACGGCGGGGAGGATGTCAAGTGGAGAGTCGCACTGCCTGGTCAACAGGACAATGACAGATGCCCCCAAACTCACCCGGCGGCTTCCTGGGTCCGGCCACAAAGCGGGCCGGTCCGCTCGCTTCCGCCAGATCATCAACAGGCCGTCACCGTGGTGGGGGCCGACGGGGTGGATGCGCGACCTAGGCGAGGCGGGCTCACCGCCCAGGAACAGGCGGCTCACCGCCCAGGAACGTATGACGATGTCCAGTGTGGCCTACGTCAAAATCATATGACGAGATCCACGTTCAGCGTGTGCAAGGAAGAGAGCTGTCCTCATGGCGACCTTGCGAGGACGTTCGCTACGCTGGGATCATGCCCGGAACCACGCCACCCCTCGCCAGCCTGCCCGAGTCGGCGGAGGCCGGGTACGCCAGCGACGACGTGCCGGCTGTCTGGGCGGGAGGCGTCGTGCAGCGGCCGCCACGGCTCCTGCTCACCCTGCTCGGAGACTACTGGTGGCGGCGCGCGGAACCATTGCCCTCGGCTGCGCTGGTGGCGCTCCTCGCGGAGTTCGGCGTCAGCGACTCAGCCGCTCGCGCGGCGCTCAGCCGCCTCACCCGCAGCCAGCTTCTGGTCACATCCAAGAGCGGGCGGCGTACCGTGGTCCGGCTCAGCGAGCGAGCCGCGCGGATACTGGACGACGGGGGCAAGCAGATCTTCTCGTTCGGCAGGAGCTCGCAGCCGTGGGATGGCATGTGGAGCCTGGTGGCTTTTTCCGTTCCTGAGCAGAACCGGGCGGCCCGCGACTCCCTGCGCAAGCAGCTCCGGTGGCTCGGCTTCGCCCCGCTCTACGATGGGCTCTGGGTCGCACCTCGGGACCGGGCGATCGAGGTCATCAGCCAGCTAGCTGAACTGGGCATCGCCACCGCCACAGCGTTCCGGGCCAGCATCGTCCCTGGCGTCAGCCCGGACGGCCTGCCGCAGCGCGCGTGGGACCTGGACCACCTCCGGGCCAGATACGACCGGTTCATCGGCCATACGGAGGGCTTGCGGGAACGCACGCTCGCGGGACGGGTGTCGCCGGTAGCGGCGCTCGTCACCCGGACCCGTGTCATGGATGAGTGGCGGGCTTTCCCCGAGCTGGACCCCGATCTCCCCGAAGAGCTGCTGCCCGACGCGTGGCCACGCGGCCGTGCCCGTGAGCTGTTCACCACCACCTACGACCTGCTCGGCCCGCTCGCCTCGCACCGCGTCCGGCAGATCATCGCCCGCTACAGCCCGGAACTCGCCGTGCACGCGACCCACCACAGCTCCGAGCTGCAGACCGCTCCAGCCGCCACCGCCGAACCGGTCGGCGCGGTGCCGCTGACGTAGGTGCTGGCCCCAGGCGGGGGCGGTGCCGCCGGTCCGCCCACAATCGGGGGACCGCATTCTTGGGCCCATCCCACAATGACCGCCGGACGGTTGCCGCGCAGGATGACAGGGGCAAAGGCGACTGGCGCAAGGGCTGACACGCCCGCGCGGCATCCGATCGCCACGGTGGCCGCCGTCCCCGCGGTGGCACGGCCAGTGGGGAGAGTCAATGAAGACCAAGGCGGCGGTCCTCCGCGATGTCGGCCAGGACTGGGAGATCACTGAGCTCGACCTGGACGGGCCAAAGGCCGGCGAGGTGCTGGTGCGCTGGGTCGCGGCCGGCCTGTGCCACTCTGACGAGCACCTGCAGACCGGCGACATCCCCGTCCGGTACCCCATCGTCGGCGGCCATGAGGGCGCGGGGATCGTTGAGGAAGTCGGCGTGGGCGTCACCCGGCTTAAGCCAGGCGACCACATCGTCGCCTCGTTTCTGCCCGTCTGCGGCCACTGCCGGTTCTGCTCCCGCGGCCTGACGAACCTGTGCGACCTCGGCGCGCTGCTCTACGACAATTGCCTGCCTGACGGCACGTTCCGGTTCCACGCCGAGGGCCTGGACTTTGGCCAGATGTGCCTGCTCGGCACGTTCTCGCAGTGGGGCACCCTCTCCGAGCACTCCTGCGTCAAGGTCGCCGAGGACCTGCCGCTCGAGACGCTGGCGCTCGTCGGCTGCGGCGTGCCGACCGGCTGGGGTACCGCGGTCAACGCGGGAGGCGTGCGGCCAGGCGATGCCGTGGTGGTGTATGGGATCGGCGGCGTTGGCATCAATGCCGTGCAGGGCGCGGCGTTCGCTGGCGCGCAGCACATCATCGCGGTGGATCCGCTGCCCAACAAGCGGGAGATGGCGGAGCGGCTCGGCGCCACGCACTGCGCGGCGGACGCCGACGGGGCACAGCAGCTCATCACCGAGCTCACCCAGGGGGTCGGTGCTGACGAGGCCCTCGTCACCGTGGGCCAGGTAACCGAAGACGTCATCACCGCTGCCTTCGCGGCCATCCGCAAGGGTGGTGCTGTGATCGTGACCGGGCTGGCCGGGCCAGGGCAGAAGAACATCCAGATCCCCAGCTTCGAGCTCACCCTGTTCCAGAAGCGCATCGAGGGCGCGCTATTCGGCGGAGGCAACCCGTTCGATGACATCCCGCTGATGGTCGACCTGTACCGGTCCGGCCGGCTGAAGCTGGATGAGCTGATTACCAGCCGGTACCAGCTGGAGGACGTCAACCAGGGTTACCAGGACCTGGTGGACGGGAAGAACATCCGCGGCGTCATGATCCTGGATCACTGATCACTGATCACGGGGCATGAGCCCCGGAGCGGCTCTGGTGTTGTTGGGATGAGCCCGGAGCGGCTCTGGTGTCGTTGGGGACCGCGACCGCTCAGGCCCGCGAACGTGACTCTTCCAAGGCGCGCGCGACGAGGACCCGGGCCAGATGCTCGCGGTAGCCAGAATCCGCGTTGATGTCCTGAGGTGGCCTCGTCCCCTCGGCGGCGTGGGCCGCCGCGTCCCGCGGTCCGGCGCCGCCGGACAGCGCTCGCTCGACCCCACTGGCCCGCAACGGACGCTGCCCCATATTCACGAGTGCCACGCGGTCGCCTTGCACCGCGACGCCGACGATCGCCCAGTCGATGGCGCGTTTGGTGAACTTCTGGAACGACCACCCGGCCGCCTGCGGCTTGTGGAAGCGGATCTCGGTCAGCAGCTCGCCCGGCTCCAAGGCGGTTTCGAACAGCCCTCGGAAGAACTCCCCGGCCCCGATGTCGCGGCGGCCGGCCGGCCCGCGGGCAACCAGCGTCGCGTCCAGGGCCAGGATCACCGCGGGCAGGTCGGCCGCGGGGTCGGCGTGGGCCAGCGAACCGCCGATCGTGCCGCGGTGGCGGACCTGCGGGTCGCCGACTTGCCCGGCAGCATGGGCGAGCAGCGGCAGTTCGCTGGCCAGCAGGCTGGACCGGGCCAGGTCATGATAGGTCGTGAGCGGCCCCACCGCGATGTGGCCGTCATCGTCGCGGATGTAGGAAAACTCCGGGAGCCGGCCGATGTCCACCAGGATCTCGGGCACGGCCAGACGCAGCTTCATGAGCGGGAGCAGCGAATGCCCGCCCGCCAGGAACTTCGCGTCATCACCATGCTGGGCCGCCAGGTCCAGGGCCTCATCCACCGACCAGGCCCGCTTGTAGCTGAAAGATGCGGGGATCACCGCGTCACCTCCGCACCCGCCTCGGCCGCGGCGAGCACCGCGCGGACGATGTTGTGGTAGCCGGTGCACCGGCACAGGTTGCCCTCCAGGCCGGACCTGACCTGTTCCTCGGTGGGCGCCGGGTTCTCCCGCAGCAGCGAGACGGCCGCCATCACCATGCCCGGGGTGCAGAACCCGCATTGCAGCCCGTGCTCGGCGTGGAAGGCGCGCTGCATGGGATGCAGTTCGCCGTCGGAGCCGGCCAGCCCCTCGACCGTCACGACTTCACAGCCGTCCGCCTGGGCGGCGAGCACGGTGCACGATTTCACCGACTGCCCATCGAGCAGGACCGTGCATGCCCCGCAGGAACTCGTGTCGCAGCCGATGTTGGTCGCGGTGAGGCCGGCCACGTCGCGCACGAAATGCACGAGCAGGGTCCGGTCCTCCACCTCGGCCGCGACCTGCCTGCCGTTGACCGTCACGGTGAGCTTCACTGGCTCGCCCTCGCTTCGCTGATCGCGGTCCAAACCCGCATCGGTGTGGCCGGCATGTCGATGTGCCGGACGCCGAGGTGGCTGAGCGCGTCGATGACGGCACTCTGCATGGCCGGGGTGGCGCCGATCGTCCCGGCCTCGCCGATCCCCTTGGCCCCCAGCGGGTTGACGGTGGCCGGCGTCTCGCTCACCAGCAGTTCGAAGCTCGGCAGTTCTGCGGCGGTGATGGCGGCGTAATCCACCAGTGTGCCGGTCAGCGGGTTGCCGTCGGCGTCGTACACCATCTCCTCCAGCAGCGCCTGCGCCACTCCCTGGGCGATGCCGCCGTGCCGCTGGCCCTCGGTCAGTACCGGGTTGAGCACCGTTCCCGCGTCGTCCACCGTCACATGCCGGACCAGGGTGACCTTGCCGGTCTCGGTGTCGACCTCGGCGACCGCCACGTGGGAGCCGAACGGGAACGTCGGCGCCCCGTCGGTGTAGTGGACGAAGGCGGTCAGGCCCTCGGCCCCGGCGTGGCTGGCCACATCAGCCCAGGTCCGGCTGGAGCCCGGGTCGCCGCGGACCTGCCAGCGCCCGGTGTCGGTGTCGAGTTCCAGGTCGGCCTCGCTGGCCTCCATCAGGTCCGCCGCCAGCTTGCGGGCCTGCTCCTTAACCTCCAGATTGGCCCGGTGCACGGCAACCCCGCCGAGCTGCAGTGACCGTGACGCGTACGTGCCGGTGCCCAGCGGGATCTCGTCGGTGTCACCGTGCTTCACGGTGACCTTGTCCATCGGGATACCCAGGTCGGCCTCGACGATCATGGCCCACGCCGTGTGGTGGCCCTGCCCGTGCGCGGAACTGCCCGTATAGACCATGGCAGTGCCGTCATCGTGCACCTCCACCCGCGCCGTCTCACCGCCCTCCGCGTCCGCCGCGGTGATCTCCACGTAACTGGACACCCCGATGCCGAGCTGGACCACGTCGCCGCGCCCGCGGCGGCGTGCCTGCTCGGCCCGCAGGTCAGCGTAGCCCGCGCCGGCCAGCACCTTGTCCAGCCCGCCGACGTAGTCCCCGGTGTCGTAGACCGCCCCGGTGGGGGTGTGGTACGGGAATTTGTCCGACGGCACCAGGTTCTTGCGCCGCACGTCGGCCGGGTCCATGCCGATCTCGGCCGCGAACAGGTCCATCGCCCGCTCGATCGCGGCCGTGGCCTCGGGCCGCCCGGCGCCGCGGTAGGCGGAGATCGGCGTCGTGTTGGTCACCACCACCCGGTACCCGGCCTCGACGTGAGCGATGTCGTAGGGCCCGGCCGCCATCAGATTGGTGAGGGTGGGCAGGAAGCCGCCCATCCGTGAGTAGGCCCCGGTGTCCTGAACGACATCGAGCCGGTAGGCGAGCACCCGCCCGTCCCTGGTCCCGCCGATCCTGACGGCTTGCCGCTGGGCGCGCCCGTGCGTCATCCCGGTCAGGTTCTCGCTGCGTGTCTCCACCCAGCGCAGGGCCCGTCCGGTGTGCCTGGCCGCCCAGGCGACGATGATGGCGTCCCGGTCGAGGCCGACCTTGGCCCCGAACCCGCCGCCCACGTCCGGGGCGACCACCCGGATGGTGCGTGGGTCGAGGCCGAACGCACCGGCCAGGATGAACCGGCTGATCTGCGCGTTCTGGGTGCTCACCCATACCGTCAGCTTGCCGTCCACCCAGCTTGCGGCGGTGGCCCGGCCCTCCAGCGGCACCGGCGCGACCCGCTGGTTCACGATCTCCCGCTCGACCACGACGTCACAGCCGCCGAACGCCAAGTCGCTCGCGGGATGAGCCACGGGGACGTTCGAGCCCGCGTCGGGGAACAGCAGTGTCCCGCCCGCCAGCGCGGCATCGATGCCCACGACCGCGGGCAATGGCTCATAGTCCACCGTGACCAGTTCTGCGGCGTCCTCGCCCTGGTAGCTGCCATCGGTGAGCACGATGGCCACTGGCTCGCCCACGAACCGCACCTTGTCCACCGCCAGCAGTGGCTCCTGCCACAGTCCGCCGAGCGGCAGGGGAGCGGCTTCGCTGCCCGGGGGCGGGCCGCCCTCCGGTGGTGGCGGCGGCGGCGGTATGTCGTTGATGTCCCGGTAGGTCAGCACGGCGACCACGCCCGGCGCGTCACGCGCCGCGGAGGCGTCGATGCCGGTGATCCGTGCGTGGGCCATGGGACTGCGCACGAACGTGACCCGCGCCGCCCCGGCCAGTTCCGGCACCCGCACGTCGTCGACGTAGGTGCCGCCCGCGGTCAGCAACCGCGGGTCTTCGGTGCGCACCACCCGGGTGCCGAGGATGCTCACATGGTCTCCCTTGACTTCGATCCCCCGACCTCACCCGACCGTACCCGTCGACGACCCGCAATGCGATCTTCTCGCAGTTCCCGCGGTGCGCTCAGCATGCAGCAGCGGCCTGTAGTTGGCATCGGCATATGTCACAAGCTCCCCGGTATGCCGTTGTGTCACGGCCACGACCAGACGCGCCCGGTCAGCTCACGGCGGCCAGGAGCGGGCCCAGCGCGGCCGCGTCACCGCGCGCCGCGGTCAGTACGACGCCGTTGACCAGCGGGCGGCTCTCCCGCAGCAGGCCCAGGGAAAGGTCGAGGCCCGTCTCGCGCGCCGCGCGCCGGCCAGCACGTTCCATCGCGCGGAGCGTACCCGCGGGAATGCTCACCTCCGGCACCTCATGCGCCAGGTAGTCGGCCTCCTCGAAACTGCGCAGCGGCGAAACCGACAGCAGGACCGGCACTCGGGTGTCCGCGAGCGCCTCGACCATGAGGCGCAGCGTGTCCAGTTCATAGACCGGCCGGGTGACGAGGAAGTTCGCTCCCGCCTGCACGTCGCCCCTGGCCCGGGCGATCTCCGCCTTGGCGTCCTGCGCACCCGGGTTGATACGGGCCCCGATGCAGAAGGATGTTTTCGTGGTCAGCGGCAAACCGTCAAAGTCACGGCCGGCGTTCAGGCCCGCGAGCAGAGCGACGAGGCCGAGCGAGTCGACCTCCCAGATCCCGTCCACAGCCGGGTAATCGCCAAGCACCGGCGGGTTCCCCGCCTCGCAGATAACGCCACGGACGCCGAGGGCGTGGGCACCGAGCACGTCCGCCTGGAGCGTCATGATGGTCTTGTCCCACGTCGTCATCGTGACGATCGCCTCGACCCCGGCGTGCTGCTGCAGGTGGAGCGCCATGCCGAGGGAGTCGCGGTGGGCGCGCGGGTTCTCTGGCGCGGTAACCGCGAACAGCCCCACGCCCTGGTCACGCAGGGCGATCACGGCGTCCGTGGTCTGGCCGACGGCGCCGTCG
>DASWFT010000069.1:0-40108 GCA_036394075.1 Streptosporangiaceae bacterium | reverse complement strand
GCCTCAACTGAGCAGGCCTCAACTGAGCAGGCCTCAACTGAGCAGGCCTCAACTGAGCAGGCCCCAGCTGGGCGGGCCTCAACTGGGCGGGCCTCAACTGGGCGGGCCTCAACTGGGCGGGCCTTAGCTGGGCAGGCCGGGGCGAACCGTGGCCGTTGACCTCGGCCGGGCGGCCGCGCAGTGAGCGAGCTGGAGGGGCGCGGCGCGGCCTGGACTGAGGAGCGAGAGACGAGCGACGAGGGAAGGCGGCGCCCCAAAGCGCCCCGCAGGCGAGCGGGAGACAGGGCATGAGCCTCAGACGCGAACGTGCGCCAGGGGCAGCACGAACTGCCGGACGAATGCGTCCGGGTCGGGCCATGGGAAGCCCGGCAGCGCGCTACGGAGGCTGATGGTTCCGTGCATCGCAACCCATACGGCAGTGCCGTCCGCCACCACGTCGGTACTGGTCGAGGCGCCGGCCTTGACGCAGTCCGCGATGGCGTCAACCAGGAGCGCGAACGCCTCGGCCCCGAATTCGAGCACCGGCCGGCCATCGGGACCGAGTGATACCGGCTCGCAGTAGTCCGCCGCTGCCATCCGCCGCCCAGAGAACAGCACGCCATAGCGGGCGGGGTGCTCCAGCCCGAAGGCCACGTACGCCTCGCAGCCCGCGACCAGGCGGCGGACCGGGTCCTCGCCAGCCGAACTCGCGCCCTGCTCGATCGCCTCGGTCAGCTGATCGAAGATCCGGACGACGACGGCCATCACGATGGCGTCGCGGTCTGGGAAATGGGCGTAGATCGAAGGCGCGGCGATGCCGACCTCCCGTGCGACCGCGCGCAGCGTAACTGCCTCGTGCGAGCCCGTCCGCTCGATCAGCGTGAGTGCTGCCGACACGATCTCCTCCGTGAGCCGGCCGCCCTGGCCGCGAGCATTCCGCGGCCTGCGGGCCGCACCAGAGGCCGGCCCCGCGGAGGCCGGGTCAGCGGAGGCCGGGTCAGCGGAGGCCAGCTCGGCGGAAGCCGGCCCAGCGGAAGCCGGCCCGGCGGAAGCCGACGCGAGGCTCCCTGGCGGCGATTTCGCGGTTCCGAGCAATGATTCCATAACTTCTACTTTACATCTGTTAGCTCATCTGTCTATGCTCACACTTGTAAGGCAACAAACGTAAGCGAGCATCTGTAAGGGGACCTCCATGAGCACGACAAGCACGACGCCCCCGGCGGCCCGCGAACAGGGCAACCGCGAACAGGGCAACAAGGCGAACTCGCAGTGGCCGCACGGCCACCCCCGGCGTCGGCAGATCCTGCTCGTGCTCTGCCTGAGCCTCCTCGTCGTCGTGATCGACAACACCATCCTCAACACCGCACTGCCCACTCTCGCCAGGGTGCTGCACGCGGGGACCAGCTCGCTGCAATGGATCACGGATGCCTACACGCTGTGCTTCGCGGCGCTCCTGATCCCGGCTGGCGCGCTCGGCGACCGCTACGGACGTCGACGCTCGCTGCTCGGCGGCCTCGCCGTCTTTGCCCTCGCCAGTGCCATTGCAGCGTTCGCGCCCGGCACCGGCATGCTGATCGCCGCGCGGGTCATTATGGGCCTCGGCGCGGCGTTCGTGATGCCGGCCACGCTGTCGATCCTGAACTCGGTCTTCCCGCCCAAGGAGCGGCCGCAGGCGATCGCCGCGTGGTCGGCCGTGGCGGGGGTAGGCATCGTGATCGGGCCTACGCTCGGCGGCCTGCTGCTCACGCACTTCTGGTGGGGCAGCGTCTTCCTCATCAACGTCCCGCTGGTCGCGGTCGCGCTGGCCGGGGTGATGCTGACGGTGCCGGAGACCGCCGAGCCCGGCGGCCACCGCCTCGACCTCCTCGGCACGGTCCTCGTCGGCGGCGCGCTGTTCGTCATCGTCGACGCCATCATCGAGGCGCCGGACCGGGGCTGGACTGGGGTCGTGACGCTCGCGGAGATCGCCGCCGGACTTATCGCGCTCGGTATCTTCGCGTGGTGGGAGCTGCGCATCGCGAACCCGCTCGTCGACCTGAGAATCTTCGCCTCGCGGGCCTTCTCCGCGGCCGCGGCATCGGTGACCGTTGTCTTCTTTGCCCTCTTCGGCAGCCTCTTCGTGCTCACCCAGTACCTCCAGCTGGTGCACGGCTACAGCCCGCTGTCCGCGGGGCTGCGCGCACTGCCGTTCGCCCTCGCCATGGCGGCGATGTCGCCGCTGTCGCCGATCCTGGCCACGCGCTTCGGCACCCGCCTAGTGATCCCGGCTGGCATGGCGCTCATGGGTCTGGGCCTTCTCGACCTGTCCACGGCAGGCGTTCACACGAGTTATCCGCCGATCGCCCTGGCCGTCGCGATCATGGGTGCCGGCATGGGGATGGTGATGGCTCCGGCCAGCACGATCATCATGACGACCGTGCCCGCGCAGCAGGCCGGTGCCGGCAGCGCCATCAATGACACAATCCGGGAAGTCGGCGGTGCCCTCGGCATCGCGATCGTCGGCAGCCTGGCGGCCGCCGTCTACCGGTCACGGCTGACCCACCTGCTCGTCGCGCGGCACGCGCCCGGCCTGGTGGTACACACCGCGACCAGCTCAGTCGCCGCTGCGAACGTCGTCGGCCAGCGGGTCGGCGGCGCGTCGGGCAGCGAACTGGTGTCCGCCGCGCACGTCGCCTTCGTCAACGCCATGGCCATCGGAGTCCGCGTCGCCGCTGCCGCGGCGCTGGTCTCCGCCGTCGCAGCCGTCTTCGCGCTCCCCCGGCAGGGCAAGCCGACGGTGGCGGTGGCTCCTCAGTCGGCCGAGACGCTGCCGGCCGCTGCCACGCTCGTCCCCGCCGTCTGAGATAGACGGCCCCATTCCGCCGGGAGGTGCCGGGACGCCCGTCCAGCCCGTCAGCCAGCCGCAGCGAAGTTGCTCGGCTGGTTGACTTGTGACCTTCGCCGCCGGATGGCGCTGCGGCCTGCGCCGAGCGGGACGCCCGGACACGCCTGCGACAGTGGTGCTCGAATACGCGGCGTGTTGTCGTACCCACCTGGCTGCCCTGCTTGCCGAGGCCGGCCGATGACCGGCGACGCGCCGGCCGGCCTCGCCGCCTATCACGCGGCAAGCCATGCTGGTAGACAATCACCATGCGGATTGGGCGGCTCCCCATCGATGAGCAACTGGAGCATTTCCAGGCGGCGCTGAGCAGCAACCGGACGTTGACAGAGGTGCTTGCCCGGGCAGCCGACATGGGCTTGTGGGGCTGGTACCTGGTCGCTGGGTGCCTGTATCAAACCATCTGGAACGTGGTCACCAGCCAGCCGCCCGAGACGGGGATCCTGGACTACGACCTCGGCTACTTCGACGCCTCGGACCTGTCATGGCAAGCCGAGGATGCGGTCATCCAGACCGGGAACAAGATCTTCGCTGGGCTGCCCGCCCCAGTCCAGATCCGCAACCAGGCACGCGTCCACCTGTGGTATGAGAAGAGGTTCGGTGTGCCCTGCCCACCGCATGAGTCCACCGAGGCGGCGATTGACACCTTCGAGGCGACCACGGCCTGCCTTGGCATCCGCATCCAAAACGACGGGCGGTGGCGCATCTACGCCCCGCACGGGTTCGCCGACGCGTTCAACCTTGTGGTGCGACCCAACCCGGTACTTGCACCCCGCCAGGTCTACGAGGCCAAGACGGCGCGGTGGCGGCGGCAATGGCCGAGCCTCACCGTGCTGCCCTGGCCAGAGCAACCCGCAGGTGCTGGGCCATCCGGCGCTAGTGCGGTTGCACGCTGAGGACCGCACATGACTAGCGACCGTAGCTCCGTCACGACCTCGCCGTCCTGCAGGCTGATACGGCCAGCCAGCCAAAGCCGCTCGTGTCCTTAGTCGTCGCGGCAGCTGCCACCGTGCCTTACACCGAGCGCCAGGTCCTGGAGCTGCACGTGGCCGTGTATAGCGCTTCGGCTTCCGCAGCTGACAGGACCGTCCGGGCACGCATCCGTAACCACCAGGTGACCATCCGGGAGGGGAGGACCCGGACCCCGCCAGGGCGGTGCCGTACCCAGCCGGACAGGCGGGCGTGCCCGTGGATGACCACCAGTGGTTCAACGTTGACCAGCCGCCCTGTCGCCGCGGACAGCGCCACCCGGACTCGGCTGGCTTCACGGAGCGCCTTGGCGGCGTAGGGCTGCTTGTGGCCCCGGACGAATACCACTGACCGGCCGCTGGGCTGCGGAGGTCAGCCTGCGGCGGCCTTGACCTTCCGCGGGCGGCCCGGCTTGCGTTCCCAGCGTGCGTCGAATGCTTCGATGGCGGCGCGCAGCCAGAGGTTGCCGGCCCGCAATTCGTACGCAGGCGCCGGGAAGCGGGCGTTGTCGCGGGCAAGCTCATGGACCCGCTGCGTTGACACCCCGAGGATTTCGGCGGCTTCTGGCGCGGACACCAGATCGGGCAGCGTCGGGCGCATGTTCTCCTGCTCAAGGATGTCCTGGCGGACCGCCTCGATACGTACGACGGGCCACGCGGGCATGCCAGCCTTCTCGGCCAGGGAGGCAATGAGCGAAACGGCGGTGATGGTGGCCTGCGCGGCGTCATCACCTGGAACGCTGACGGTGACGTCCCGCGAGTTAGGCCCGGCGGAGACGATGCCGTCATAGTCATGGAGCAGGTCCATGAGCACATCGGCCACATGCTCGATATCCACAATGACGGCTTCGGGGGCACGGGCTTCTACCGTCACGCTGTAAAGCTCCATCGCGCTCAGCCCTTCCTCCTGGGAGGCGGCCAGTGACCGCCAGCCATCTTGATTTGCCCTAGCCAGTTGTCGAACGCGTACCCCTTCGTATGCCCTGTCTTAGGCACTCTGATGGATCTCTACGAGGGCTCAGGCGGGTACAAGCGGGGGTAGCCACCGCCCTTGGCGAGGCGGTAACTCCAGCCCTGGTTGTCGATCAGTTCCTTGATCACCTTGCGGTGATCCTTATCAACTTCGTCTCCGGGCCGGTCTGTCTCCACACCGTATCTCTTTTCCTTGTAATGTATCAAGGGATATTGGTAGTCCGGGAAGTGAGCCGACGCAGCAGAATTGCTCGGCTGGCTGACTGGGCGCTGCGTCGTTGCGCCTGGCACGCTAGATGTCGAGTGCCGCGCGGAGGCCGACTACGATGCGGGCCATCGCGCCGGAGGTGACGGCGCCCAAGTCGCGCCGCACCTCATCAGGCCAGAGCGTTTCAATGTCGTCGCACACGGCCCGGCCACAGAACACTTCGGACTGGTCAAGCTCAACTATCGAGGGCGTTGACGGCTTGGGTGATGTGGTCAGGCGCACCGCGAGCACCTGGGGCAGCCGTGCGTTCCGCCGGTTATTCGACACCACCAGGTAGTACTTCTCACCGTCGACGTGCGCGAGTTGTGCCGCGTAGACGCGTCCGCGCAGCAAGGTGTGCCGGCCGGGGGCGGGCATGAGTCAGTCCTCGGCTGCCCATTCCGGGCGCCGCCGACGGGCAATGCGGCGACGCTCAGCGTCCTCTGCGGCGTAGTCGGCCGCGAGCTGGTCATAGGCTGCCGCTTCGGCGGCTTCGCGCACTGCGCGCAGGCCCACGATGAACACCGCGTGCAGCAGCATCGCCTCGCTGATGTCACCGTCCGGCAGGGAGCCGGGGGCGAGGTTCGCGAGAGCGGTCCGTGCGGGCCCCGGATCTCGCAGCTTCGCCAGGTCTGCCTCGTCACGCTCGGTGAGCGGCAGCGGCGTACGGCGGTTTACGGGCTCGTTGAACCGTCTAGCCATGCCACACATAGTGCAACACATTGTGTTGTAGTGCGAACCGGAAACTCCTGATGAGGGCCACTCCACAGCTCAAGCCTGCTTGCGGAGGCGCCAGCCGCGGTCGCAGCGCTCGACGAAACCGCCTGCCGCGAGCCCGCCCAGGCAGCGCAGCACGGTGTCGAAATCCACCCCGGCTGACACGGCGATCCGCGCCGGGCCGCGCCCGGCCCGCGCCGGGACCGCCTCAAGCACCCTCCGGGAGTCCGGGTCAAGTGCGTCGCGGGGCAGGACCGGGCCACGGAGCCGCGCGGGCAGGTCGTCACCGGGGAAGGCCAGGAGTTCCAGCACGTCGCCGGCGCCGGTGACGCAGACGCCGCCCCAGTCCCTGATGATCTGGTGGCAGCCGGCCGACGCCGGGGAGGTCACCGGGCCTGGCACCGCCATGAGCGGCCGACACTGGTCGCGGGCGTGCCGGGCGGTGTTCAGCGCCCCGCTGCGCAGAGCGGCCTCGACCACCACGGTTCCCCGGCTGAGCGCGGCGATGACGCGATTGCGAACCAGGAACCCGGGGCGGGTCGGCGGCCGTCCCGGCGGCCACTCGCTGACCAGGACGCCATGCGCGGCAATGGCATCAAAGAGCACGTGGTGGGCGAGCGGGTACGGCTCATCCACCCCCGAGGGCAGGACGGCGATGGTGATTCCCTCCGCGGTCAGCGCGCCGCGGTGCGCGCACTTGTCGATGCCGAACGCACCGCCGGAGATCACAGCCCAGCCCCGTTCGGCGAGCGCGGCGGACATCTCCAGGCAGACATGCTCCCCGTAGCTGGTCGCGGCGCGGGTCCCCACGATTGACACCGAGCGCAGGCAGGCATAACGCAGGTCGGCGCTGCCTCGCAGCCACAGAGCCCAGGGCCGGGCGTCGCCGAGCACGTCCAGTTGCCCGGGCCACCCCGGATCACCGGGGCAGAGCAGCCGGATGCCGTCCCGGTGCCAGGCATCCAGCGTGATCGTGGTCGGCGCGGTACCGAGTCGGGCGGCCCACCGTCGCAGCGCCCGGTCCAGGCCCGCGATCCGCCCGGTTCCGGCCGGCGTCCGGCCCTCGGTCAGCGCGGCGATGATCCCCGCGGGCGCGCAGGTCCGCAGCAAAGTGCCCATGGCGGCGTCACCGGGCTCCGCCACATAGGTCAGGGCGGCACGAGCCAGGCGGTCCTCATCGGCCGTGACGGTCATACGCCCACCCCCAGCCACAGGCTGAGCGCGTAACTCGTCTCCCCCGCCGTCGGCCTCGGCACGCCCGCCAGGTCGGCCAGGGTCCACGACACCCGGATCACCCTGTGAACCCCCCTGGCGCTGATTTCCCCCAGGTCCATGGCCCGCTCCAACGGGACCAGCGCGCCTGGTCCCGGCGGGAAGCTGCGCCGTAGTTCGCTACCAGGGATCTCGGCGTTGAGCCGCCATGGGGTGTCTTTCAGCCGGCTGGCCGCCCGCTGCCGCGCCTCCTCCACCCGGACCGCCACCGCCGCGCTGGACTCCGCGAACTTCCGGTCGCTGAGCAACTCCGCGCGCCCCACGGGCAGGAACTCGACCTTCACATCGACCCGGTCCAGCAGCGGCCCGGACAGCCGGGCCAGGTACCTGCGCCGCGCCGCCGACGTGCAAGAGCAGGCCGCCTGCGGGCCTGGGCCCTTGGCGCACGGGCACGGATTGGCCGCCAGGACCAGGATGAACCTGGCCGGGAAGCGCGCGGTCAGGCCCAACCGGGCGATCATCACCTCGCCCGACTCCAGCGGCTGGCGCAGCGCGTCAAGCACGTCCCGCCCGAACTCGGGCGCCTCGTCAAGGAACAGGCAGCCGCGATGTGCCAGCGAGGCCGCGCCCGGGTGGATGACACCGCTTCCCCCGCCGACGATCGCCGCCTTGGTCGCTGTGTGATGCGGGGCGCAGAAGGGCGGGTCGGTGATCAGCGGGCGCCCGGCGGGAAGGGCACCCGCTACTGAGTGGATCGAGGTCACCTCCAGCGCGGCCGCGCGGTCAAGCCTCGGCAGCACGGTGGGAATTCGTTCGGCGAGCATGGTCTTTCCAGCCCCTGGCGGGCCGAGCAGGGATAGGTGGTGACCGCCTGCCGCGCAGATCTCGGCCGCCCGGCGGGCCGTCGGCTGGCCCAGCACATCGGCCAAGTCGGGCCGCGCGCCTCCCGGCCGGGCCGCAGCCACCGCCTGGGCTGGGAGGGCGCCGCCTTCGAGGATCTCCACCGGGTCCCTGGCCTCGCTCCGCGGGTCACCCCGGAACCAGCCGAGCAACCCGCGCAGGGTCCCTGCGCCAAGCACGCGCACCCCGGGGACGAGGGCCGCCTCCGCCGCGTTGGCCTGCGCCACGGCCACCTGCCGGAATCCGGCGGCGGCCGCGCCCGCCACCGCCGGGAGCATGCCCCGAACCGGGCGCAACTGGCCGTCAAGCCCCAGTTCGCCGACGAAGGCAACGCCGTCGATGGCAGCCGCAGGGACCTCACCGGCTGCCGCCAGGATGGCCACCGCGATGCCGACGTCGAATCCGCTGCCGCGCTTGGGCAGGCTGGCTGGGGACAGGCCGACCGTGACCCTGTGCTGTGGCCAATGCTCGCCGCTGTTGATGATCGCCGCGCGGATCCGGTCCCTGGCCTCGCGCAGCGCCGTGTCCGGCAGCCCGACCAGGAGCAGCCCGGGAAGCCCGTTCTCGATGTCCACCTCGATTTCTACGGGATGGCCCTCGACCCCGACCAGCGCGATCGAGTGGGTCCGGGCGACCGGCATCTAGCCCACCCCCCGGACATGCTCCACCGTGAAATGCCCGGTCCGGTCACGGACCAGCCCGATCACGTCGATGCGCACCTCGTCGAACAGCACCCCATGGGCTACCAGCCAGCGGATGGCCAGCCGCCGCAGCCTGGACCGCTTGGCCCTGGTGATGGCATCGAGCGGGCTCCCGTACCGGGTGTCCGAACGGGTCTTCACCTCGCAGACGACGAGCACCCGGCGCTCCGCGGCCACAATGTCGATCTCGCCTTCCGCGCACCGCCAGTTGCGGTCGAGGATCCGGAACCCGGCCCGCTCCAGGTACTGCGCGGCGAGCTGCTCCCCGCGTCTGCCCAGGGCATCCTTTGTGTTCAACGGTCACCACCTCCGCCTCCGACCGTGCCGGAGGTGGAGGGGCCCAGCTAAACGACTTCTTCGCGCGGTGGATGCCGACGCCGCCCAGCCGATCTGTGTGGACAGCGGCCCCCATACTGTCGCCGCCCCGTGCTTGGATGCGCAGGGGAACCCTGCTCGCCTCAGCGGCTTGGCGCAGTGCCGACGCCTCAGTATCCTTCGCCCGGCTGCGTGATGCCGGGGTACCTACTTGGTGTCGGGCACCTCGAGATCGCTGCGCGCGAGTTCCTCGACGTTGACGTCCTTGAAGGTCACGACCCTGACGTTCTTGACGAACCGGGCAGGCCGGTACATGTCCCAGACCCACGCGTCCTGCATCGTGACCTCGAAATAGACTTCCCCGTTGTCGGCCGTGCGCACGTTCAGCTCAACCTGATTCGTCAGGTAAAAGCGGCGCTCGGTCTCGACCACGTGGGTGAACAGTCCGACGACATCCCGGTACTCGCGGTAGAGCTGCAGCTCCATCTCGGTCTCATACTTTTCGAGATCCTCTGCGCTCATGCTCGGCCCTCCGATCAGCCAGCGTCGGGAGCATCGGCCCGGATGAGATCAACCATAGGTCAATTCTCCCCCCATGAACTGCCCGGACATGGCGTGCCGCGCAACATCACGGGCCGAGTCAACTGCGGCTGAGCCGGCACCGTCGCGACCAGGCCCGGCCACAGCGTCATCAAAGGACGAACCGGGCTCGGCCAGGCAGCCGTCGGCCAGACCGTGCACGTTAGCGAAGGAGACCCGGTGTTCGGGGCAGGGCCCATGATCCGCGAGCGCCCGCATGTGGCTCGGCGTGGAATACCCCTTGTGCCGGTCGAATCCATACACCGGGTAATGCCCGTGCAGCCGCGTCATGATCCGGTCCCTGGTGACCTTGGCCACGATCGAGGCGGCGGCTACGCACGCGGCGACCTCATCGCCCTTCCACATGGCCAGGGCGGGCACCCCGAGGCCGCGCACCGGGAAGCCATCCGTGAGCACGTACTGCGGGGTGGCGGCCAGCCCGGCCAGCGCGCGCCGCATCCCAGCGATGTTGCAGACGTGCAACCCGGTCGCGTCGATCTCCGCCGCCGGGATGACCACGCTATGCCAGGCCAGCGCGGATGCTGTCACCTCGGCGTAGGCCTCGTCGCGGGCCGCGGGCGACAGCGCCTTGGAGTCGGCGATGTCGCGCAGCCGCTGCAGCCGGCCGGGATCCAAGGTCACGGCCGCCACCACGAGAGGCCCGGCGCAGGCGCCACGGCCCGCCTCGTCGATCCCTGCGACCGGGGACAGCCCAGCCCTGGCCAGGGCGCGCTCATACCCCGTCAGTCCTGCCACACGCCGGGGGGTATAGCCGGGGTGTCGCCACGCAGGCGCCGGCATCATGTCACCAGCGCCCCGGGCGCCCGGGGAACACCCGCCCGCGCGTCCGGTGCCCACGGAGCATGCTGCGCTGGACGCGGCGGCCGGCCCGCCTTCGGCGCAGCCCCAGCCAGCCGATCGGCACGACCAGGGCGGCCCCCAGTGGAACCGCGGTCGCTACGCCGCCTGCCATCGCCGACGCGGTGAGTTTGTGCTGTTCAAAGGTGGCCGGGATGGCCAGGACTCCCGCCCTGCTCAGCGGCCACATGATCACGAACGCCCGCCCGATCGCCTGGCTCTCCGGGACCGTCCCGCCGCCCGGATCTCCGATGTGCCCGCGCGAGTCGTAGGACACGCTCCGGTGATCGCCCATCACCCACAGCCGTCCCGGCGGCACGATGATGCTGAACTTGGTCAGGGATGGCTGGTTGGCTGGGTAGAGGTAGGACCCCTCGCTGAGGGGCACTCCGTTGACGGTCACCTGGCCGTTGGCGTTGCAGCAGGCCACGTGGTCCCCGGGCACTCCGATCACGCGCTTGATGTAATCGTGCACGCCCGGCGAGATGCCGGCCAGGCCCACGATGGCATGGCCCAGCCGGTTCAGCCCGCCGGTCACCGGGTTGGACGAGCCAGCGGGAGTGGCCGGGTCCCAGGAGCCCTCCCCGTTGAACACGACGACGTCCCCCCGTGCGATCGGGCGGAAATGGTAGATGATCTTGTTCACCAGGACCTTGTCACCGATGTCGAGAGTGTTCTCCATCGACGAAGACGGGATGTAGAAGGCCTGGACCGCGTAGGTCTTGATGACCAGCATGAGCACCAGCGCGAGGACCACCAGGAGCGGCAGTTCGGCCCACCACGGGATGGCCTTCCTGCGCTGCCTCCTGGCCGGGCGAGCCTGCTGCCCGTCTACCAGCGGGGCCTCGTCAAGCGTCGGTTCCAGGTCCCGTCCGGCACCACCATCCGGCGAGCTGTTCTGCCCGGCCCCCGCGATCCGCGGGCCCACTCCGCCGCCCCGGCCACCGTCGGCCGCTGGCGAGCCGTTTCCCTGCGCGTCTGTCAGGGCCTGGTCGCCCTTGGCCCGGTCATCGTTCATCAAGCCCGAGCCTATCGCCGGCCGGTTGGCAGTCGACCGCTGACGCGGCGCCAGGCCCAAGCCAGCGGCAGCATGCCCGCGAACCCGATGCCGAGCGGGATCGCCCCCGCAGACGCGGCGACCAGCGTGCGCCGCGCGAAGGTCGCGGGGATGGGCAGGGCCTTGACCTGGGACGGCGGCCAGATGACCAGGAAGACCCGGCCCACCACGGCGCTCTCAGGGATCGTGCCGTTCCACGGGTCGCCGCCGTGATACCGGGAGTCCGCGGAATCCCCGCGGTGGTCTCCCATCACCCAGAGCCTTCCCGGTGGGACGGTCACATTGAAGAATTCGGTGGACGGCGCCTCTCCGGGGTAGACATACGATCCTTCCAGCAGCGGCACGCCATTGACGGTGATCCGGCCTTGGGCGTCGCAGCAGGTCACGTGGTCGCCGGGCAGGCCGATGACCCGCTTGACATAATCTGTCCCCATCGACTCCAGGCCCATGGCCTGCATCGCGTCGCGGTAAACGGCCGCGACATAGCCAGTGGACTGCGGTGGCGCGGGCGGCTCCCAGGAACCCGCCCCGCTGAACACCACGACATCCCCGCGCTCGATGCCCCGGATCCGGTAGACGAACTTGTTGACCAGTACACGGTCGCCGACCCGCAGGGTGTCCTCCATCGATGCGGACGGGATCCGGAACGCCTCGACGACGAACGACTTGGCCAGCACGGTAAGCACAGCGGTGACGACAACCAGGAGGACCGCTTCCCTCCAGAACGCAGCGCGGCGGCGCCTCCCCTGGGCGCCGGACGCGGCCGCAGTGCGGAATTCGGCCGTGGTGCCAAACTCAGCCGGAACTCGTGAATCCGACTGGGTACGGACTTCCTCCGGAGTACGGAACTCCGCCGGGGCGCCAAGCCCGGGCGGCGAGATAGCCGCGTCAGGCGAGGACGGCCCGGTCCCCTGGTCCTGGCGGGCCATCAGGGGATCTGGTCTAGCGCACCGGCTCGCGGCGTTCCCGGATCCGCGCGGCCTTACCGCGCAGCGAGCGGAGGTAGTACAGCTTCGCCCGGCGCACCCGGCCCCTGGTCACGACCTCGATCTGGTCGAGCGACGGGCTGTGCACGGGGAAGGTCCGTTCCACTCCCACCCCGTAACTGATCTTGCGAACGGTGAAGGTCTCACGGGCTCCGCCACCCTGGCGCCGGATGACCACGCCCTGGAAAACCTGGATCCTGGACCGGGTGCCCTCCACGACCCGCACGTGGACTTTCAGCGTGTCTCCCGGGCGGAAGTCCGGGATGTCGGAGCGGATCTGGGCCTGCTCCAGCTCGGCGATCGCGGTGTGCATGGCTGCGGTTCCTCAGTAGTCCTCACGCGCGCACAGGCCAGCGAACGCGTGGTATCGGTCTCGTCGGTGTCCCGGGACACTGGAGGCGCCAGGACGCGCCCGCTCAGTCGGCCTTCGGCGGGACAGCGACCTCAGTCTGCCACATCTTGACCACTGATCGGAAAGCCAGCCTCCGACAGCACCTGCCGATCCCGCGCGTCGAGCACGGCTCCGGCGGTCCGGCCGGCCGAATCACCGGCCGGATCACTGGTCTCGCCGGCGGATTCCCCGGTCCCGCTGGCCTGCCCGGCGGCCAGCCGGGCGGCCAGGTCCGGGCGGCAGGCGGCCGTCCGGCGCAGCGCCTCATCGCGCCGCCAGCGGGTGATGGCCGCGTGGTCCCCGGACAGCAGGACGGGCGGCACCTCGCGGCCTCGCCACACTCGCGGCCTGGTGTAGACGGGTCCTTCGAGGAGGCCGGACATCGGCCCGGAGCCAGCCCCGAACGAATCGTCCGCCACCGACTCGGCGTTGCCGAGCACGCCGGGGAGCAGCCGGCCGACCGCATCAATCATGACCAGGGCCGCGGGCTCCCCGCCGGAGAGCACGTAGTCGCCGATGGATACCTCGTCAACGTCCATCCGCTCCCGCGCGTCCGCCACAACGCGCGCGTCGATTCCCTCGTATCGCCCGCAAGCAAAGACAAGATGCGCCAAACGCGAATATTTCAGCGCATCCGTCTGTGTGAAGGGGATTCCCGAGGGGGTGGGCACGATAAGCCTGGCGCCCGGTGCATCGCCGGTCACCGCGTCCAGCGCCGCACCCCAGGGCCCGGCCGCCATCACCATCCCCGGGCCTCCGCCAAAGGGGGCGTCGTCCACGGTGTGATGGGCGTCATCCGCCCACCGCCTCAGGTCGTGCACCTGCAGTTGGATGGTCCCGCGGGCCGCGGCCTTGCCGAGCAGCGAGACGCTGAGCGGGCTGAAGTACTCAGGAAAGATCGTGATGATATCGATGCGCATCCCCCGCCACCTCCGCCCGTGCTAGGCCGTGTTTCGTGGATCTTGGACGTCGCAGCAGGCTGAAGATCTGCGGGACACGGCCTCGTCCAAGCCGCGCGCGGTTCACGCCGTGCCCAGGTCGAGCAGGCCCGGGGGCGGGTCGATGACCAGGCGGCCGGCCGCCACGTCGACCTCCGGCACGATCGCGGCCACGAACGGGACGAGCAGCCCGTCACGGCGTGGTTCCGTGGGCTGGATCACGAGCAGGTCCTGCCCGTGATGGCGGACGTCCGTGACGACCCCGACCGGCTCGCCGGACGTAGTGACCACCGCCAGCCCGACCAGTTCGTGATCGTAGAACTCGTCGGGGTCCTCCGGCGACGTCACCTGGGCCGAGTCCAGGGTGAGCCAGGTGCCGCGCAGGCTCTCGGCCTGCGTACGGTCAGCGATCCCCGCGAACTCGACGAGCAGCCGCCCGGAGTGCCACCGGACGGACTCGACGGTCAGCGGCCCCGCCGCCCCGGGATCGGTCGTGAGTACCGTGCCGACGGCGAACCTGATGTCCGGATCGTCGGTGCGGACGTCGACCGTCACCTCACCGCGGATCCCGTGAGGTCGCCCGACCCGGCCCACGACCAGTTGCATGCCTGGTTAGGGCGTGTCTCGTGGATCTTGGCCGTCGCGAGCGGCCGTCCGGAGGGATGCATCGCAAGGCGGAGGAGGAGCCAATAGCGGAGCTATTGGCGACGACGACAACGCCGCGAGGCGCCCTCCGGCGACTGTGCAGCCAACCACAGGGCAGCAGGCTGAAGATCTGCGAGACATGCCCTAGCGGACCTCGTCCACGTCGAGCAGGTCGACCCGGACATAACGGCCGCCCGCGAGCGAGCCGATAACCGTGCGCAGGGCCCTGGCGGTCCGCCCGCCCCGGCCGATGACCTTGCCAAGGTCGTCCGGGTGCACCCGGACCTCAAGGACCCGGCCCCTGCGCAGCCCGTGGCTGTCCACCCGGACGTCGTCCGGGTGCACCACGATGCCTTTCACCAGGTGCTCAAGGGCTTCCTCCAGCACCTCAGGCTCCGCTGTCCGATTCCGCAGCAGCCTCCGCAGCACCAGCCTCGGAGGTGTCAGCGTCGGCCGACCCGGCCGCCTGAGCCGCATCAGCCTCGGCGGTGTCAACCTTGGACTTCGTCTTGCCAGTGTCAGCCTTGGCCGTGTCGGCCTTGGCGTCAGCCTTGGCTCCATCGGCCTTGGCGTCAGCTTTGGCATCCGCCTTGGTCGCGTCGGCCTTGGCCGTGTCGGCCTTGGCCGTGTCGGCCTTGGCGTCAGTCTTGGCCGTGTCAGCCCTGGCCGCGCTGGCCGCCTTGCCCGGCCTGCCTGCCCCGGCCTTCGCCGTCCCCGCCCCGACCTCAGCCTGGTCGCCGTCGGCCCCCCTGGCACCCGGCTTCCTCGCCTTGGCCTTCTGGCTGGCGGCGCCCGCACCCAGCGTCTCGGCGACGACGGACGCGAACAGGTCCTTCTTGTTGGCCTTTGGCTCGGCGATCTTCAGGGTGCCCTCTGTGCCCGGCAGGCCTTTGAACTTCTGCCAGTCGCCGGTGATCTCAAGGATCTTACGGACCGGGTCGGTCGGCTGCGCCCCGACGGAGAGCCAGTGCTGCGCCCGGGCCGAATCGACCTCTATGAACGAGGGTTCGGCCTTCGGGTGGTACTTGCCGATCTCCTCGATCGCCCGGCCATCCCGCTTGGTGCGCGCGTCGGCGACGATGATCCGGTAGTACGGCGCGTGGATCTTGCCCATGCGCTTTAGCTTGATCTTGACAGCCACGGGTGTGGTCTTCTCCCAGAAAACTCGGATTCGGGCAACGCACGTACCGGGTGGGGACCGGCACTGTGGGGCCCGGATGGCCCAGGGCCAGCGAGCATGAGAGGGCGTCGCCGGACCCGGGTGTGACGGACACATTCTGCCAGACACCCGGGGCTGAGGTGTAATCGCCAGCCGGGGCCGACTTCGGCCGCCGCACGTCTCACCCACTGAGACACAGCCTGGGCGCTTTCATGATCACGAAGGATTCGCGGTCGTATGTGACGGCGGTTGTAACCGCCGACGGGAATCCTACGTGATCATGAAGGAGCGGCGCGGACCGGGCGACGGGCCATCGTCGCCGTTTGAAGGAGCGGCGCAGCCTGGGGCGACGGGCCTAGTCGTCGTCCTTCTTGGTGCGGTTGCGGCGGCGCAGGACGCCAAAGCCGGCCGGGAGACTCGCGGGGCCCTTGGACTGCTCGTCCGACGCCGGCACCCGGAAGGCCGGGTTCGAGGCGGCCAGCGCCTCCAGGCTCGCGGCGTAGTCCTCCGGGCTGCCGGTGAGCGCGCCCAGGCCGCCGCCCGGGAGTCCGCCGGGGAGCCCACCCGGGACGCCCGTGCCGACCTTGCCGCCGGGCGCACCAACGCCGCCGACCCGGCCGCCCGGGGCGCCGCCACCAGCATTGCCGCCGGGCGGACCCCCGTCGATCCTCCCGCCCGGGACACCCCCGCCGGCCTTGCTGCCGGGCACCTTCCCGCCTCCGGCCGCACTCCCGCTGGCGGGGTTGCCGCCCGGGCGACCGCCCTTGGGCTTCTTCTTTGCCTTCTTGCCCCTGACGCTCTTCTGAGCCGCCCGCCGCATCCCCGGAATCGCCGGCATGCCCGGCACGCCACCGCCGCCCATCATCTGACGCATCATCTTCTGGCCTTCGAGGAACCGCACAACGAGGTTGTTGACCTCGCCGACGGTGACCCCGGAGCCGGTGGCGATGCGGACCCGTCGGGAGCCGTTCAGTATCTTGGGGTTTTTTCTTTCCGCGGGGGTCATCGAATTGACGATGGCCGCGGCGCGGTCCAGGTCGCTGTCGTTGACCTGGCTGAGCAGTTCCCGGTTCTGCGCGGCGCCGGGGAGCATGCCCAGCAGGTTCCCGATCGGCCCGAGCTTGCGGACCATGGCGAGCTGCTCGACGAAGTCCTCGAGGGTGAACCCCTCGCCGGACGCGAGCTTGCCGGCCATCGACGCGGTCTGCTCCTCGTCGAAGGCCCGCTCCGCCTGCTCGATCAGGGTGAGCATGTCGCCCATGTCGAGGATCCGCGAGGCCATCCGGTCGGGATGGAAGATGTCGAAGTCCTCGAGCTTCTCCCCCGAGGACGCGAACATCACCGGCCGGCCGGTGAGCTGGGCGATCGATAGGGCCGCGCCGCCCCTGGCATCGCCATCAAGCTTGGTGAGCACCACTCCGTCGTAGCCGACGCCGTCGAGGAACGCCTGGGCGGTGACGACAGCGTCCTGGCCGATCATCGCGTCAACGACGAACAGGATCTCGTCCGGCTCGACAGCATCCCTGATGTCGGCGGCCTGGCGCATCATCTCCTCGTCGATGCCCAGCCGTCCGGCGGTGTCCACGATCACGACGTTGTGCAGCCGGTGGCTGGCCTCCTCCAGGGACTGACGGGCGACCTCCACCGGGTCGCCGACGCCATTGCCCGGCTGGGGGGCGAAAACCGGCACGCCCGCGCGCTCCCCGACGACCTGGAGTTGCTGGACGGCATTGGGCCGCTGCAGGTCCGCCGCGACGAGCAGCGGGGTGTTGCCCTGCTCACGGAGCCAGAGCCCCAGCTTCGCGGCGAGCGTGGTCTTGCCCGAGCCCTGTAGGCCAGCCAGCATGATCACGGTCGGCGGCACCTTGGCGAAACGCAGCCTGCGCGTTTCGCCGCCGAGAATGGCCACGAGCTCGTCGTGGACGATCTTGATGACCTGTTGCGCCGGGTTGAGCGCCGCGGATACCTCCTCGGCGGAGGCGCGCTCCTTCACCCGGGCAATGAACTCCCTGACCACTGGGAGCGCCACGTCCGCCTCCAGCAGCGCGATGCGGATCTCGCGGGCGGTCGCGTCGATGTCAGCGGCGGACAGCCGGCCGCGTCCGCGGAGCGCGGAGAAGACCTGGGTCAGCCGGTCGGAGAGTGTCTCGAACACGTGCCCCAGGCTATCCGCTCGGCCGTGCTAGCCAGTCAGAGCTAGCCAGTCAGGCTAGCCAGTCAGAGCGGCCAGTACCTGGGCCGCGATCTTCCCCCGGATCCGGGTTCCTCCCACCGGGCCGCCCGAGGCATCCACCACGTAGAACACGTCCACGGCCTCGGCGCCGAGGGTCTCCACCCTGGCCGCCCGCACGTCCAGGCCGCAATCGCCGAGGGCACGGCCGATCCGCCAGAGCAGTCCGGGCCGGTCGTGCGCGCGTACCTCGATCACGGTCGCGGTGCTCGAGGCGTCATCTACCAGGGTGACCTTGGGCGGGGCGACCGGGACCGGGGAGTCGCGGTGCGCCCGCATCCGGCGCTCCAGCCGCTCCGCCACGTCCAGCCGCCCCTCCAGTGCCCGGCGCAGGTCGCTGGTGACCAGGTCCGCGTCGGGCGGGTCGCCGTATTCGGGGACCACGGTGAAGGCGGCCACTGCCATCTTGCCGTGCGAGGTCGCATTGGCGGAACGCACCGCCAGCCGGTGCGAGGCGAGGACCCCCGCTGCCTCCCACAGCAGGCCGGGGCGGTCCGGGGCGACGATGGTCACCTCCGCGCCTTTCACCCGGGCGGCCGGGGAACCCTGGTCAGCGAGCGCCTGCTGGTCGGGGCGCAGCGGCAGCGGCTCCGGCGGCGGCTCGCCGGCCAGGACCGACTCGACCCTCCGCACCAGGTCTCCGACCAGGTTCTCCTTCCAGTCGTTCCAGGCCGCCGGGCCGGTCGCCAGACCGTCCGCGATCGCGAGCGCATGCAGCAACTCCAGCAGCGGCCGCCCGCCCACGGCGCCCGCTACCTGCGCCACGGTGACCGGATCGTCCAGGTCACGCCTGGTCGCCGTCTGCGGGAGCAACAAATGATGCCGAACGGCCCCAGCAACAAGCTCGGCGTCCGAAGGTCCGAGTCCTACCCTGCGGGCCACGTCACGGGCCACCACCTCGCCGGTCACCCGGTGATCACCGGGCCACCCTTTGCCGATGTCATGCAGCAGCGCGGATAGGAGCAGCAGGTCGGGGCGGGCCACGTCACGGGTCAGCGCGGCGGCCCGGGCCGCGGCCTCGACGAGATGACGGTCCACCGTGAAGGTGTGCAGCGGATTGCGCTGGGGCCGGTTACGCACCCGGTCCCAGTCCGGCAGCAGGGTGGCGACCAGGCCCTCCTGGTCGAGTGCTTCCCAGACCGGGATGGCGGGCGGCCCCGCGCCGAGCAGCGCGACCAGAGCGTCCCGCGCCTCCGGGGGCCAGGGCACCGGCAGTGGCGGGCAGTCAGCCAGCCGGGTGAGCGTGCGCGGCGGCAGGGTCAGCCCGGCCTGGGCGGCCGCCGCGGCGGCCCGGAGCAGCAAGACCGGGTCGGTGGCCGGCGCGGCCGCTCGGGCGAGCACTACCTCACCGTCCTGCTCGACCAGCCCGTCGGCCACCGGGCGCCGCTGCGCCTTGCCGCGGCGCCGGCCGCCCCGGCTCCGTTCGGCCTGGCGGAACGCCTGATCCACGGAGTAGCCGATGGTGCGGCCTGCCCCAGCCAGATGGCGCATCAGCGTGTCCGCGTCCAGCAGGCCGAGCACCCTGGCGACCTCGTCCTGCTCCTGCAGCACCAGGCGGTCGGTGGGGCGCCCGGTCACCTCGTGCAGCGCGTGCCGTGCGTCCATGACGGACTCGTAGGCGGCGCGGACCCGCGGCCCTGGGCCCGGGGCGACCCAGGCGGCGGCCACCGCCTGGATGGCGTGCACGTCACGCAGTCCGCCCCTGGCCTCCTTGAGGTCGGGTTCCAGGAGGAAAGCGAGCTCGCCGCTGCGCTGCGCCCGCTCCACATGCATGGCCTGCAGATCAGCCAGCCGGGTGCCAGCCGCGGCGCGCCAGTCCTCCAGCGCGCCGAGCCGCAGCGTGCTGGTGAGCTCGGGGTCGCCCGCCACGTGGCGGGCGTACAGCAGGCCGAGGGCGACCTTGAGGTCGGTACGGGCCACCCGGCGCGCCTCAGCCGTAGTGCGGACCGCGTGGTCCAGCCGGGTACCGGAATCCCAGATCGGGTACCAGATCCGGTCGGCCATGGCCGCGATCCCGGCCCGGCCGCCGTGCAGCAAGAGCACATCCAGGTCGCTGCCAGGAAGCAGCTCACGGCGCCCGTACCCACCCAGCGCCACGAGAGCCACGCCGGGCTCCGCGCCAAGTAGCGACGCCAGCCAGCGGTCCGTGTCCGCGCTCCGCCGGGCGCGGTCCGCCGCGAAAGACGTCAGGGCCGGCCCATCGTGCTGTGGATGGGGCCGGGGAACCGACGTCACATTTATCCGCTCCCCCGGCCTATCCACGGCATCGACAGCGGGCCTCAGAGCGCGCCCGGGCCGCGCTCTCCGGTACGGACCCGGACCACCGTCTCGACCGGGACTGACCAGACCTTGCCGTCCCCGATGCGCCCCGTCTGAGCCGCCTTCACGATCACGCCGATCAGGTCGTCGGCGTCCTCGTCGTCAGTAAGCACTTCCAACCGGACCTTGGGGACCAGGTCAACCTGGTACTCCGCCCCTCTGTACACCTCTGTGTGGCCGCGCTGCCGGCCGTAGCCGCTCGCCTCGCTCACGGTCATCCCGTGAACGCCGAAGGCCTGCAGCGCGGCCTTCACCTCATCCAGCTTGAAGGGTTTGATCACGGCGGTGATGAGCTTCATGCGACCCACCTCTCGGGCACCCTGTCCTGTGCCGACCTTCTGCCAACGGCGTTTCGCCCGCCGTCACGGAGTGTTTCGGGGCCGTGAAAGACGCGCCAACCATGTTACGGACGTGTTTCATGATTGTACGGCCCGTCATCCGGCCCGGCCCGCAGGCCCGGCAGGTCGCGATCGTGTCGGACATAACTCGGCCGGAGGTCGGCCTCGTCGTAGTAGCGATGGAACACTTCGGTGGCCGACCCGGAGATCGGCGGGACGATCCAGGACCAGTCGGCCGGGCAGATCCGCCGGGCGCGTTCCTCCTTGGCGAGATGGGTCAGGAAGCGGCGTGACTCGGTGTGGTGATCGGTGATGGTGACCCCGGCCGCGTCGAACGAATGCAGCACCGCCACATTCAGCTCCACCATCGCCTGGTCCCGCCACAGGGACCGGTCCTTGGACATGTCCAGGCCCATCCGGGCGGCGATCTCGGGCAACTGGTTGTAGCGGTCGCAGTCGGCCAGGTTGCGCGCGCCGATCTCAGTGCCCATGTACCAGCCGTTGAAGGGCGCGGCCGGATAGCAGATGCCGCCTATCTCCAGGCACATGTCCGAGATCACGGGCACCGCGTGCCAGCGCAGGCCGAGGCCCGCGAACCAGTCGAGGCGGGGATGGCTGACGGGGACCTCCAGGACGACGTCGCTGGGCAGCTTGAACGAGCGAGGCGGCCCGCCGGCGACGGAGATGATGAGCGGCAGGACGTCGAACCTGCTGCTACCGCCCGGCCAGCCCAGGGTCATCGCGAGGCTGGTCAGGTCGGCGTTGCGCGGGTCGCCGTGCACCGTGCCATCCGGGCGCTGGTAGCCCGCGTACCGGACGATCTGCTCGTTCCAGATGCGCGGGCCGAGGCGGTCCGGGCCGTCAGGCGCGAACACGGTGATCGTGGGCCGGATCCGGCCGCCGTTCGTGGCCGTGCGCAGGTGGACCGCGCACTCCGCGGCGACGCCGTCGGCCGTGTCCACATCCCGGCGGTCTCGCACCTGCAGGCTCTGCCAGTAGAGCCGCCCGATGCACCGGCTGCTGTTCCGCCAGGCCACCCGGGCACCGAAGATCAGTTCGTCGGACGTGTGCCGGTAGGTGCCGGTCAGCTCGATCTGGCGGCGGATCTCCCGCAGCCGCAGGCCGACCTCGCCGGCCGCGGGACACTCACGCCGGTGCAGACGGATGAACTCAGCGGCCGCATCCATGTCGACCGGTTCGGCCGACGCCGGGTCCTGCCTCCAGCGTGCCGCCCGCGCTGGGCCGGCGTCCGCGTCCCGCGCTGCGCCAGCGTCCGCGTCCCGTACTGTGCCCAGGCCAACGGCCGGGCACATGACGCCGATGCCCACCCCCGCCGGAGCACCGAACTCCGCCGGCCGGGCCATCGTTCCCACGGCGGCCGCGGCTACGCCCGCGGGCCACGGCGCAGGCGCGTTAATCTGCGCCGGCCGCGCATCAGCCGGCCTGCCGCACTCCGTCTCATCTGACGGCCTCGGCGACGGAACTAGTCTCGCTAAGGGCCCCCGGCTAAACAGTGTCTTCATAGCCTCGCCACGCTCCGCGATCAGTATGCCTCGTTCCGGTTATCGGACGATGGCAGCGTAAATCGGCATGTGGAATGAGGCAATAGCAATCTCAGCTGGCCAGACGTCATTGTCTGCATTCGCTAAGAATGTCTGTTCTTAACATCAGGGCATGCCAAAATAGCAGGATCGGCATAGTTCGCCAGTGACCATTGTGGCCACCCCGAGGGGCACGGAATCAGTGTGCTCCAAGGAACCGGGCAGCCCGGCAGGAGACGCCCTGCTCAGCGCGCCTGCTCATAACCCACGGCATTGGTGTTGTCAGTCACCCCTTGTTCGCCTGGCACATCCACCAGGTCGGTGTGGATCCGCAACTTCCGCATTCCGGTCCTTTGCAGTACCTTGATGCTCTTTTGCACCATTATGGATGGCCCGCAGATGTACACATCGTCACCCAGCCGGGGCCGATGGCGGGCAATGACATCCGGCAGCAGTCCCTTGATGCCGCTGTATTCACGCTCTTCAGATACCGCCGGTGTGATGCGCAGCCACGGATAACCTGTCTCAAGCCTCCACAAATCGGGCAAATCATAGAACTCCGACTGCGTCCGCACGCCCAGGAACAGCCGGATCTTCCGGCGCCGGGCCGACGTGCTGTCCCTGATCGCCTGCTCTATGAGTGCCTTGATCGGGGCCAGGCCGGTTCCCCCGGCGACGCAGAACAACCCGTTGCCCGATTCTGCGGCGAGCGTCATGGTCCCCTGCGGCGGGCCGAGATTGATCAAGTCGCCGACCTGGGTGTGATGCACGAGCGCGGTGCTGACCCAGCCACCGGGGACGGCCCGGATGTGGAATGACAGGGTGCCGTCCTCGCGGGGCGCGTTGGCCACGGAGAATGGGCGCCAGACCCGGTGCCAGCGAGCCGTTTGAATGCTGACGTGCTGGCCTGCGTGATAGGTAAACGGCTTGTCCGTCCGCACGGTCAGCACGGCCAGGGTGGGCGTGCGCAATTCGTGCCCGATGACCTCGCCCGTCCACCAGGGCGGAGAATGCTTCGCGGCCGCTTCGGCCGCCGCGGTCATGAGTCCCGCCGCCCGCTGAAAAGCGTCGGTCCAGGCCAATTCCGCGATTTCGGTCCATGCGTCGCCAGCGAACTTACGGAGCGTCGCCAGAAGGGCCTGGCCGACCGCCGGGTAGTGCTCGGGTTGCACTCCGTACTTACGGTGATCCTGCCCGAGCTGGCAGACAAACGGCTCCATGTCCTCCGGTGTGCCCAGAGTGTGAACAATCCTGGTTAATGCCCCGAAGAGGCGGTCGCGCTGGAAGTCCATGGCAGCCGGGAACATCACGCGAAGCTGCGGGTTCTCGGCAAAGAGGCGCCCGTAGAAATATGCCACAGCCTTATCGCCCGCGCGCGACACGATCCTGAATGTGTCTTCTATCATGGGCAAACTCGACGGCGCCGGCGGAGCGGGCACCTCACCGGGCGCACTGTCCACAGCGGTCGCACCACTGGTGCGGGCACCGGCGTCGCTATCATCTAGCAGGGTGGCCACCCGCCGAAGTTTGCCACACCGGCGAGGTAATCACAACCAGATCTGGGACAGGTCCGGACTGATAGCGACTTTCGGCATTAAATATTAAGATCCTTAGTTATTTGGCTATGAAGATCCTTAGTTATTTGGCCGGGAAATCGTCGGCTGGGGAATGCGTAGTTTGGGGGATGCGTAGCGGGGAAGGAAATGCTGCCGCACGAGCGTGGACGGTTCATGGCCTGGAGGTCAGCCCAGGCCTGGACGTGGACGGTTCATGGCCTGGAGGTCAGCCCAGGATCGCGTCGACGAAGGCGGCCGGCTCGAACGGCGCCAGGTCGTCGGGGCCCTCGCCGAGGCCGACCAGCTTGACGGGCACGCCCAGTTCCCGCTGGACAGCGATGACGATCCCGCCCTTGGCGGTGCCGTCGAGCTTGGTCAGGATGATCCCCGTGATGTCCACCACCTCAGCGAACACCCGCGCCTGGCGGAGTCCGTTCTGGCCGGTGGTGGCGTCAAGGACCAGCAGGACCTCATCCACGGTGGCGCGCTTCTCGATGACGCGCTTGATCTTGCCGAGTTCGTCCATCAGCCCGGTTTTCGTGTGCAGCCGCCCGGCGGTGTCCACGATGACGGCATCCACCCGCCGCGCGATGCCCTCGCTGACCGCCTCGAAGGCGACACTGGCCGGATCCGCGCCCTCCCGGTCCGAGCGGACCACTCGGGCACCCACCCGCGCGCCCCAGGTTTCCAGCTGGTCGGCGGCTGCGGCACGGAACGTGTCGGCCGCGCCGAGCAGCACGGTGCGGCCATCACCGACCAGGGCACGGGCGAGCTTGCCGCAGGCGGTGGTCTTGCCCGTGCCGTTCACTCCCACCACGAGCAGCACGGCGGGCCTGTCACCGTGGCGCTGGACGTGCAGCGAGCGGTCCATGTCCGGGCCGATCGCGCGGATGAGTTCGCCGCGCAGCATGGCCCGCACGTCATCCGCGTTCCGCGTGCCAGCCACCCTGACCTGGGTCTTGAGCTCCTCAACGATCTGGCGGGACGGACTCACGCCCATGTCCGCGGTGAGCAGTGTGTCCTCGATGTCCTCCCATGCCTGGTCATCCAGGGTGCCACGGGAGAGCAGGCCGAGCAGCACCGAACCGAACCCGGTCTGCGACCTGGCCAGGCGGCCGCGCAGCCGGGCCAGCCGACCAGCCAGCGGTGGCGGCTGCTCAATGCCGGGGGCTTCCGGCTCCGCCGCCGGCGGCAGCACGGCTGCTGGCGCACCTCCCGCGCCCGACTCGCCGGTCTGGCCGGCCGGACCCGCCGGGGTTGGCGCGGTCCCGGCCGCCGGTGGCGGCGCGGCCGGCCCGCGGCGCCGCGGGCGGAGCAGGAGCGCGCCGCCGCCGACTATCACTAGCAGGGCAACGATGGCGATAATGATGATCAGATAGGTCATAACGGTCCCAGTCTGGCAGACCCGCCGCGCTCAGGCGTTCAGGCGCTCTCGCGCTCCCGCAGGCGCTGGCTGATCACGGATGAAACGCCGTCACCCTGCATGCTGATGCCGTACAGCGCGTCAGCGACCTCCATGGTCCGCTTCTGGTGGGTGACGATGAGCAACTGGGAACTGGCCCGCAGCTCCTCGAAGACGTGCAGCAGGCGCTGCAGGTTGGTGTCGTCAAGCGCCGCCTCGACCTCGTCGAGCACGTAGAACGGGGACGGGCGGGCCTTGAAGATGGCCAGCAGGAAGGCGATCGCGGTGAGCGACCGCTCGCCGCCGGACAGCAGCGACAGCCGCTTGACCTTCTTGCCCGGCGGCCTGGCCTCGAAGTCGATCCCCGTCGCGAGCATGTCATCGGGCTCGGTCAGGATCAGGCGGCCCTGCCCGCCGGGGAACAGCCGGCCGAAGATGTCCTCGAACTCCCTGGCCGTGTCCTCGAAGGCGGCCGCGAATACCTGCTGTACCCGGTCGTCCACCTCCTTGACGACGGTCAGCAGGTCGCGGCGGGTCTTCTTGAGATCCTCCAGCTGGGTGGCAAGGAACGTGTGCCGCTCCTCAAGAGCGGCAAACTCCTCCAGGGCCAGCGGGTTCACCTTGCCCAGCTGGTCGAGCTGGCGCTGCGCGGCCGCAGCCCGGCGCTCCTGCTCGGCCCGGACATACCGGGTCGGCGGGTGTGCCGCCTCGGCCTCGGGCGGAGCTGGCCGGGGGGCGGGGGGCCCGGCTGGGTGGTCAGCGTTCTCGCCGTAGGCGGGGTTCGCTGCGTAGGCAGGGTTCGCTGCGTACGCGGTGTCCTCGGTGTTCTCGGCCGATGCGGTCGCCGCCCGCTCGCCGTTCGCGGCGTTCCCGGCCGATGCGGCCCCGGTGTTCGCGGTGTTCTCGGTGTTCTCGGCCGCTTCCACGGGCGCCGGAATGAGGACGTCCGGGCCGTACTCGGCGACGAGCGCGACGACGTCCACGCCGAATTCCTCGGTGGCCCGCGCCACGAGGGCCTCAAGCCGCATCCGGTGTTCGGCCCGGGCGATCTCGGTGCCGTGCGCGCTGTCCACTACCGTGTCGAGCTCGGCGGCAAGCTGCCGGACCTGCCCGCGGACCTCCTTGAGCGCCTCGGTCCGGCCCTTGCTCGCCTGCTCGGCCGCCTGGCGGTACTCGGCCGCTGCGGCCAGCGACTCGGTCAGCTTGGCCAGCGCCAGCGTGGCACCGTCCGCCACGGCCCGCGCCACGATTGCCTGCTGGGCCCGCAGCCTGCGCCGGGCGACAGCCTGCGCGGCTGCCTTGCGCTCCGCCGCCGCGGCCGCCACGAGCGCGTCGGCACGGCCTGCGATGGCCGAGAGCCGCTCCTCGGCCGTCCGGACGTCAAGCCGCGCGTCCATCTCGGCGTTCCGCGCGCTGGTCGCCGCCAGGGACAGGGCGTCCCGGTCCGGTGCCGCATCCCGCGTCCCGACACCCTGCGCTGTTGTGGACCCGGTCCCTGTGGTCCCAGACGCTGTGGTCCCAGACGCTGCCGGCCCAGACGCCAAGGCCCCAGACGCCGTCGGCCCGGACGCCGTCGGCCCGGACGCCGTCGGGCCGGACGCCGTGGGCCCAGACGCGGCGTTGCCGCCGGCTTGCTCGCCTGCCTCCGCCTCCGTCTCGGCATCGGCCTCGGCCGCGGCGAGCCGGTCCTGCAGCTCGGTCAGGGCGGCCAGGCCCGCGTCACGTGCCTGCTGGGCGGCGGCGATGGCCGCCTCCCGGCGCTCCGCCTCGTCGCGAGCGGCCCGCGCCGCGCCGGCCAGCCTGCCGAGCCTGCCGGAGATCTCCGCGGCCGCCGCGTCTGCCTCCCGGATACTGGCCGCGGCTAGGGCCACCGCCTGCCGGGCCCGCTCCTCGGCCGCGACGGCCTCCGACAACTCCCCGGCGACCTGCTGGCAGTGGCTCTCCGCCCGGACGAGCCCGGCGGCCGCGTCGTCCGCCGCGCCGCGCAGCGCGAGCATGCTTGGCGGCCGGGCCGAGCCGCCGACCGCCCAGTGCGCACCGATCAGGTCACCGTCACGGGTGACGACCCGCAGCGCCGGATGTGCGCGCAGCACGTCCCGGGCCTGGCCGAGATCCTCGGCAACAACCACTCCGGCCAGCAGGCTGGCCACGGCCCCGGCCAGCTCGCCTGGTGCCTTCACACAATCAAGCGCCAGCAGAACGCCCTCCGGCAGCGCTGCCCCATCCACGCCGGCGGATGCCGCAACGGGCGGGCCGGAACCCGGATCGGCAGGACCGCCGGCGATCATCAGCCCCGCGCTTCCCCCGTCCTCGCTCTTCAGCGCCTCCAGGATGGTCATGGCTGCTTCGAGGCTCGCCACCGCGACCGCGTCGGCCGCGCCGCCCAGCGCGGCGGCTATGGCCTCCTGCGCCCCGTCCTGCACGGTCACCAGGGCGGCCACAGAGCCGAGCACGCCGCTGAACCGGCCCGGATCCGCCAGCAGCGCCGCCGAAGCGTCCTGGCCGCTCCGCAGCGCGGTCAGGCCCTCCTCCAGTGCCTCGCGGCGGGCGCGCAGAGCGGCACGCTGGCCGCTGGCCTCCCGCTCCGCGGCGCGCAGTCCGGTGACCCCCGCGGAGGCGTCGACTAGCGCCGCGCTGGCCCGCTCCTGCTCGGCGGTCAGCCCGCTCCGGTCGTCGTCCTGGCCGGAGCATTCGGCCTGGAGGTCCTGGTACTCCCGCTCGGCCCGGAGCGCGCGGGAGCGCGCCGCCTCAAGCGCTTCGGCCAGGCGGCCAGCTTCCTCCTCCGCCGCGGTGGCCTTGCTGCGCGCCTGGCCGACCTGCCCGCGCAGCCGGGCGAGCCGCTCGGCCCGGGCCGTGGCGGCCCTGGCGCGGGCGGCCAGCCACCGTTCTGCCTCCTGGACAGCCGCCTCGGCCGCCGCCCGCCGCCGCGTCGCGGCGGTCAGCTGCTCGCGGGCGGATTCCAGCCGCTCACCCAGCTCCGCTTCCTGATCGCGCAGGGCCGCCGCCTCACGGTCGAGCTCGTCCGGGTCGCGGCCGGGCCTCGGTGGGTCAGGCCGGGCCGTGAGGTGCGTGTGCCGCTCGGTAGCGAGGTTGGCCACCCCGCGCAGCCGCTCGGCGACCGCGGACAGCTCGAACCACGTCTCCTGGGCCCGGGCCAGGCGAGGCGCATGCTGCTGCTCGTCCGCGTCGAGCGCCGACTCCCGCTGGCGTGCCGCCGCCAGGCTGGCTTCAAGCGCGGAGCGCCGGGCCATCGTCTCGGCCTCATCGCTCTCGTTCCGCTCCAGTTCCGCGGCGGCGGTGACGTAGTCGTCGGCGAGCAGTCGGAGCCGCGCGTCACGCAGGTCCGCCTGGATGAACGCGGCCCTGCGCGCGATCGCCGCCTGGCGCCCGAGCGGCTTGAGGCGGCGGCGCAGTTCGGCGGTGAGGTCCACCAGCCTGGTCAGGTTGGCCTGCATCGCCTCAAGCTTGCGCAGCGCCTTCTCCTTGCGCCTGCGGTGCTTGAGGACTCCCGCGGCCTCCTCGATCAGCGCGCGCCTGGCCTCCGGCCCGGCGTGCAGGACCTCGTCCAGCTGGCCCTGGCCCACGATGACGTGCATCTCGCGGCCCAGGCCCGAGTCCGAAAGGAGTTCCTGGACATCAAGCAGGCGGCAGTGGTCACCGTTGATCGAGTACTCGCTCTGGCCCGACCGGAAGAGCAGCCTGCTGATCGTCACTTCGGCGTACTCGATGGGCAGGGCGCCGTCGCTGTTGTCGATGGTGAGCGTGACCTCGGCCCGGCCCAGCGGAGCCCGCGACGCGGTCCCGGCGAAGACCACGTCTTCCATCTTGCCGCCGCGCAGGCTCTTCACGCCCTGCTCGCCCATCACCCATGAGAACGCGTCGACGACGTTGGATTTGCCCGACCCGTTGGGGCCGACGACGCAGGTGATACCAGGTTCGAATCGCAGCGAGGTGGCGGAGGCGAACGACTTGAACCCGCGCAAGGTGAGGGTCTTCAGGTACACCCGCGGGCTCTCCTCCCCGTCCGGCCGCTGCGGCGGCCGCTGGATACGATGCCTGGCCTTCCCGCGCCGCACGCCCAACAAGCCTGTCCGCACCTTACCTTGGCCGGGCACCTAATCCGGGGATGCTGGGGTCTTCGGGGATGCGCGGCGCCCGTCGGCACGGCTCAACGAAGAGGCTCAACGAAAGGCGGCGCCCGGGCGGCACGGCTCAACGAAAGAGGGACGCCCCAAGGGACGTCCCTATTCGTTGTGGACACCACGGAGGGACGTCCACATGCGTTGTGCAGGTTAAGACGCGTCAGGTGAGTGCCGGTTCGCGCTCCCGATCAGCGACGAGCAATTCGTGGCCTACCTCGGCGGCCAGTGCGTCATTCTCGTCCTGGAGCCGCACCAGCGCGGCTTCCAGGTCTCGCACTCGCTGCTGTAGGCGGCGCATCTCTGAGACCATGCGGGGATCAAGCCCGCCGACGTGGCCGAGTAGAGCCTTCGCCATTGTAGTGGGTCCTCCACAATGAGTGACCAGACAGGGCGCACACGCGAAGACTCGCATGAGTGCGCGCAGGTGACATGTCTAAGAGTCCCACCCCTGGGGTATCCGGTCAAGTTGAGCGATCTCGCAGGTCACGACCGCCCTGTGCGGGACCGCGGGCGAGGTTGGCAGCGCGGGCAGCTGTGGGCGGACCGATTCATGAACGGATCCCGCCGGATCGGGGTGCCGCACCGCAGGCAGGGCTGTCCGGCGCGCCCGTATACAGCGAGTGATCGGTCGAAGTAGCCGCTCTCCCCGTTAACGTTCACATACATGCTGTCGAACGAGGTGCCGCCCGCATCCAGCGCATCTCCCAGGACGCTGCGCACGGCGTCAACGACCCGGATGACCTCTGGGCGGGTAAGCGTCCCGGTGTTGCGCGCCCAGTGCAGCCGGGCGCGCCACAGCGCCTCGTCGGCGTAGATGTTGCCGATCCCGCTCACCAGCGACTGATCGAGCAGCGCGCGCTTGATGCCGGTCCGGCGGCCGCGCAGCCGGCCGATGAACGCGCCGAGGTCGAAGGCCGGCTCCATCGGGTCGGGCGCGATGTGCGCGATCATCGAGGGCAGCTCGGCCCCGCCGGTCGCCAGGACCAGGTGGCCGAACGTCCGCTGGTCGCTGAACCGCAGGTCGGGGCCGGAATCGGCGAAGGTGAATGTGGCCCGGACGTGTGGCGACACAGGAGCACCAGGATCGGAGAGCAGGAACTGCCCGCTCATCCCGAGGTGCGCCAGGAGAGCGTCCTCCGCCACCGGGAGCCACAGGTACTTGCCGCGCCTGCGGGCGGCGGTGATGGTGCGGCCGCGGAGCGCCGCAGCGAAGTCTTCCGCGCCCGCCACGTGCCGCCGCACCGCACGCGGGTGCAGTACCGCCGCCTCGGCGATGGTGCGGCCGACCACATGGCGCTCCAGGCCTTTGCGGACAGTCTCGACCTCAGGTAGCTCCGGCACGCTCGACCTCAGCTATTTCCGGCACGCTCGACCCCAGGTAGTTCCGCCACGGCTGGCCGCCCGGTCAGCCCTCGGCCGCGGAGGCTGCGCCGCTGGAGTTCCCAGCCTGCGGCTTGGGCTGAGCCTGATCCCCGGTCAGCGGCTTGGGCTGAGCCTGGTCCCCGGTCAGCGGCTTGGGCTGAGCCTGGTCCCCGGACCCGTGCCCGTTGCTGATCGCGGTCCAGGCGGCCTCGGCGGCCTGCTGCTCGGCCTCTTTCTTCGAGTGCCCCTGCCCCGATCCGTAGCTGCGCCCGCCGACCCAGACCGAGGCGCGGAAGAACTTCTGGTGGTCCGGCCCGCTCTCCTCGACGTGGTACTCGGGCACGCCGAGGAACCCGGAGGCGGTGAGTTCCTGCAGCGAGGTCTTCCAGTCCAGGCCGGCGCCGAGCCTCGCCGAACGGGCGATCACCGGGTCGAACAGCCGGTGCACCAGCGTCCCCGCTTCGGACAGGCCCAGCTCGAAGTAGACCGCGCCGATCACGGCCTCCAGCGTGTCGGCGAGGATGGAGGACTTGTCCCGGCCACCGGTGCCCTCCTCGCCCCGGCCCAGGCGCACGTAGGCTCCCAGCTTGAGCTCGCGGGCCACGCCCGCCAGGGCGCGCATGTTGACCACGGCCGCGCGCAGCTTGGCCAGCTGGCCCTCCGGCAGGTCGGGATACTTGCGGAACAGCGTGTCCGTGACGACCAGGCCGAGTACGGAGTCACCGAGGAACTCCAGCCGCTCGTTGGTGGGCAAGCCGCCGTTCTCGTAGGCGAAGGACCGATGCGTCAGGGCGCGCTCAAGCAACGCCGGGCTGAGCCCCGCGTCGAGGGCGCGCATCAATTCCGAACGCTCCGGCTCGGTCGCGTTCGGGCCGCCTGCCCCGCCTTTCACGCCGGTACCTCAGCGCATCAGGAAGGTGCGATCACCTGACGACGGTTGTATGTTCCGCACGTCGGGCAGGCCATGTGGGGCAGCTTGGGGTCGCGGCACTGGGGGCACGTCACGAGCACGGGTGCAGCGGCCTTCCACTGGGCCCTCCGGGACCTCGTGTTACTCCGCGACATCCTCCGCTTGGGGACAGCCACGTCACCTCTCCTTAGTCAATTCATGTCCTGGCCGGGACGGGCCTGCCGGTCTGTCTCAGTCTCGTACTGTGCCAATTCCGTCTTCTCCAATCCGGCCCACCGTGGGTCGATGACCGGGCCGTGCGAATGCTCAGGGCCTGCCTTCGCGAGCTGCACTCCGCACTCGACGCAGAGCCCGGGACAGTCGTCCCGGCATAGCGGTGCCAGCGGCAGCGCGAGGACCAGCGCATCACGGAGGGCCGGCTCAAGATCGAGCAGGTCCCCGTCCAGAGAGTACCCGTCGGCGTCAGCGCCGACGCCCGGCGCGTATTCGAACAGCTCCTGACAGCTGACCTCCACCTGCTGCGCAAGCGGTTCCAGGCACCGGGCGCATTCCCCGGTCACCGGCGCCTGCGCGGTGGCGGTGACGAGAACCCCTTCGGTGACCGCCTCGAGCCGGACGGTCAGCTCGAGGTCGGCCCCCTCGGGCACGCCAGCCAGACCCACGCGCAGTTCAGCCGGGGCTGGCACGGTGCGGGTCTCGGTGTGTTCCGATCCCGCGCCACGGCCCAGGGCGCGCGTGGTGTATACCAGCGGCCTGCGGGGGTCGAGGCGGGGTGACGGGTTTCTGCGTAGCTGTGGCATGGCGATGCGGTGTCCTGCGAAGTCGGAGGGGATAGCCTACCCGCGGGCCGGGAGATTCCCAACTCACGCGGCGGTCAGTAACCGGCCAGTCGCTCCCCGAGCTGCTCGAAAACGGGCGGCGGCACCAGGGAGGAGACGTCTCCACCATACCTGGCGATCTCCTTGACCAGGCTGGACCGCAGGAAGGAGTAGAGCGGGTTGGCCGTCATGAACAGCGTCTCGATCTCCGCGAGCCGGTAGTTCATCTGCGCCATCTCCATCTCGTACTCGAAGTCGCTGACCGCGCGCAGCCCCTTCACGATGGCCGAGATCTCGTGCACCTTGCAGAACTCCACCAGCAGACCGCGGAACTTGTCCACCCGGACGTTGGGCTGGCCGCTGGTGACCTCGCGCAGCATCGCGAGGCGCTCGTCGACAGTAAAAAGTCCCTCTTTGGCCATATTCGCGCCGACCACGACGAAGACTTCGTCATGGAGCCTGGCAGCCCGGACGATGATATCAAGGTGGCCGTTGGTCACCGGATCGAACGAGCCCGGGTAGACGACACGACGCACGGGGACACGCCCTTTCGTCACAACACTCGCCGCCCTCACAACCCATCCGGCGCCTGGTTACCTGCGGCGAGACCGTACCAGAAGGTCGCCTCGCCATACCGACGGGACCGGTCAGGTGCATACCCCGGCGGCCAGCACACCGGCTCTGACCGGCTGGCCCGCTCCACGGCGACAACCGCCCCAGGAGCAAGCCAGGACCCGTCCCGCAGCGCCGCCAGCATCGCCGTGACGTCATCGCCGGCCGCCGCGTACGGAGGGTCGGCCACGACCAGGTCGTAGCCGGGCTCGCCGTCCGGCCCGCGGGCGAGCACCCGCTCCACCCGGCCGGTGACCAGATGGCCGCCGGGCAGGCCGACCGCGGCCAGGTTGCCGCGGATCACTCGCGCCGCCCCGGGATCCGCCTCGACGAACAGCACGCGGGCCGCGCCGCGGGAGAGCGCTTCGAGGCCCACCGCCCCCGACCCCGCGTAGAGGTCGAGGACCCGCGCCCCGGCGAGCGGGCCGCGGATCGCTGTCAGCGTGCTGAACAGCCCCTCCCTGGCCCGGTCGCTGGTGGGCCGGGTGAGCCGCCCGGGCGGGACGGCCAGACGCCGGCCCCGCGCCGCGCCGGCGATGACCCGGGTCACCGGCTCACGCCTTCTCCAGGAACTCGGCCTGCTCCTCGTCGAGCAGCGCGGTGATCGCCGCCGCCAGCGCAGGATGGCCGGCCAGCCCCGGATCCGCGGCCACCAGGGCGGTGGCCTCCTGCCGGGCTTCCCCGATCAGCTTCCCGTCCTTCAGCAGGGTCAGCAGCCGCAGGCTCTTCTTCCGGCCCGCCTGGGCGACGCCCAGCACGTTGCCCTCCCCGCGCTGCTCAAGGTCGATCCTGGACAGCTCGAACCCGTCCAGGGTCGCTGCGACCAGGTCCAGCCGTTCGCGCGCCTTACTGCCTTCCGGCGCGTCCGTCACCAGCAGGCACAGGCCAGGCTTGGCGCCACGGCCGACCCGGCCGCGCAGCTGGTGGAGCTGGGACACGCCGAACCTGTCGGCATCCATGATCACCATCGCGGTCGCGTTCGGCACGTCCACGCCCACCTCAACGACGGTGGTGGCGACCAGAACATCGACCGAACCGTCCGCGAACTCGCGCATCACCGCGTCCTTCTCATCGGCGGCCATGCGCCCGTGCATGATGCGCAGCCGCAAGCCGGCCAGCGGCCCGCTGCTGAGTTCCGCCGCCATGTCCAGCACTGCGTGGGGCGGCCGGGCCGCCGGGGCGCTCTCGCCGGGCCCGGCCAGGCCGGGGTCCGCGTCCGTATGTGGAGATTCGCCGGAATCTTCCGTTGTGTCACTGTTGTTGGTTTCGCTGGCATCTCCGCCGATGCGTGCGCACACGACGTACGCCTGGCCGCCGCTCTTCTCGACCTCTTCCCTGAGCCGCGCCCAGGTACGGGCGAGGTAGTGCGGCTTTTCCGCGGCCGGCACCACATGCGTCTGGATCGGGGCGCGGCCGGCCGGCAGCTCGGCGAGGGTCAGGATGTCGAGGTCTCCGAAGACCGTCATGGCTACGGTGCGCGGGATCGGGGTCGCGGTCATCACGAGTAGGTGGGGGCGGCTGTCCCGGGCCTTGCCGCGCAGGGCGTCGCGCTGCTCGACGCCAAAGCGGTGCTGCTCGTCCACCACGACCAGGCCGAGGTCGAAGAACTCCACCCGCTCGTCGTCCTTCGCCCGGTCATAAAGCAGCGCATGGGTGCCGATCACGATCCCGGCGTCCCCGAACCGCACATCGCGAAGGGTCTCCTTGCGGACCCTCGCGCCCTGCGACCCGGTGACCAGGGCCACCCGGGTCGCATGCTCCGCGCCGCCGAGCTGCCCGGCATGGGCGAGCGGGCCGAGCAATTCGACGATGGAGCGGTAATGCTGCTGCGCAAGGACTTCCGTCGGCGCGAGCAGCGCGGCCTGCCCGCCATCGTCAACAACCTGGAGCATCGCCCGGACCGCGATGACCGTCTTGCCCGAGCCGACTTCGCCTTGCAGCAGCCGGTGCATGGGGTGGTCGCGGCACAGCGCGGTAGTGATGTCCGTGCCCGCTTCGCGCTGGCCCGCGGTGAGCGTGAAGGGGAGCCGGGCGTCGAACGCCTCGAGGAGCCCGCCCCCTCGGGGGATACGCGGGGTCGCTGGCAGCGCGTCCTGCGCGCGGCGCCGCTGGGCGAGCACGGTCTGCAGCACGAACGCCTCGTCCCACTTCAGCCGGTGGCGGGCCCGCCGCATGTCGGCTTCGTCGACCGGCCGGTGGATCGCGTGCAGCGCCTCGGCCAGGCCGGACAGCCCGTGCCGCTGCCTGACCTCCGCTGGCAGCGGGTCATCCGCGATGTCCAGCGTGTCGAGGACGGTCCGGATCGCCTTGGCGATCTTCCATGACGGGAGCTTCGCGCTGGCCGGGTAGACCGGGATGAGGTTGTCGACGTATTCGGCGGCGAGTTCCGCGCCCGCATCGGCGGCGCCGATCAGCTCGTAGTCGGGGTGGACCAGTTGCCGGCGATTGCCGTAGGTGGATACCTCCCCAGCGAACAGGCCGTCCAGCCCCGGACGCAGTTTCGCCTCGAGATAGCGCTGCTGAAAGAACAGCAGGCTGAGCACGCCATGGCCGTCGGTCACCCGTACCTCGGTGACCCAGCCGCGCTTGCGCTGCATGCGGCGGGTCGTGCAGGAGGCGATCTTGGCCAGCACGGTCACCTGCTCGCCATCGCGCAGCGAGGCCAGGTCGGTCAGCTCGCCATGCTTCTCGTACCGGCGCGGGTAGTGGCGCAGCAGGTCGCCGACGGTGTGCAGGTCGAGGGCGCCGGTGAGGACCTTCGCCGTCTTCGACCCGAACACCCGGTCGAGCCGCTCGTCAAGCCTGGCCATGGCCCCCCAGAATAGGCGGCTTTAGCAGACGGCGACGGCCACCCGGAGCGGCAGCCGGACAGCAGCCGGAAAGCGGCCGGAGCGGCGGCCGTCCGGCGGCCCCCTCCGCCGGAGCTCTGGAAATGAGGAGCCAGGATCTTAACGGCTCACGAAGTCGGCGCCAGTTCGCGCGAGTGGGCACTGGTCGGATATCCTTCGACGACTGCCTGGCTGAGCCTGGGTGGTTTGGTACGTTCTTGATCATTCATCCTCGATCACAATGGAGCGATCCCGTGGCTTCGGTCTGCGACGTCTGCGGCAAGGGGCCGGGTTTCGGCAACAGGGTCTCCCACTCACACCGCCGCACCCCGCGCCGCTGGAATCCCAACATCCAGGTCGTGCGGGCCACGGTCGGCGGCACCACGAGGCGCCTGCGCGTGTGCACCTCCTGCATCAAGGCAGGCAAGGTCAGCCGCTGACGTCGGTGCTCCTGGTGACGTCCGTGCTCCTGGTGACTTCCGTGCCGGTGACATCTGTGCTCGTGACTTCCGTGCTGGTGACTTCCGTGCTGGTGACTTCCGTGCCGCCGGTGGCCTCGCCGTAGGTGTGCCGCATCCGCCAGCCGTGATCTACCGGCCCGGTGCCCGCGCCCACCGGGAAGGCTGACCGGATGGCCCCGGTCACGTACTGTTTCGCCTTCACCACGGCACCTGGCACGTCTTCGCCGAGGGCGAGATAGGAGGCGATGGCCGACGCCAGGGTGCAGCCCGTTCCGTGGGTGTTCTGGTCGGGCAGCCGCGGGCCAGTGAAGCGATACATGTGTTCCCCATCGAAGAGCACATCCACCGGCTGCCCGGGCAGATGCCCGCCCTTCACCAGGACCCACTGCGGGCCGAGCGATCGCAGCGTCTCGGCCGCCCTGATCATCTCCGCCTCATCGGCCACCCGCACCCCGGTGAGCAGTGTCGCCTCGCCAAGATTCGGGGTGATCACGGTGGCCAGCGGGAGGAGCCGTTCCCTGATCGCCTCCAGCGCGCCCGGCGAGAGCAGCGAGTCGCCGTGCGTGGACACCGCCACCGGGTCGACCACCAGCGGGGCACGGACCCAGGCCCGGGCCGGGTCGCCGGTACTGGCGACCGCGTCGGCGACCGCTTCGACGGCCGCCACCGAGGCCAGCATCCCGGTCTTCACCGCGTCCACGCCGATATCGCTCAAGACCGCGTCAAGCTGGGCCCGGACAGCTTCCGGCGGGAGTTCCCAGTAGCCGTGGACACCGAGCGAATTCTGCGCGGTGACCGCGCATATCACGCTCATCCCGTATACCCCGAGCGCCAGCATGGTCTTGAGGTCAGCCTGGATCCCGGCTCCTCCTCCGGAGTCCGAGCCGGCCACGGTCAGCACGCGCGGCGGGGTCCCTGACATGAGCCTTAGCGTAAGCGGCTTTAGGTGGCCAGTGGCCACGCCCAGTGCCTAGGGTCCGCTCAGCTCCGTGGCCCCAGCATCGCCGGGCCCGCTCAGCGGAGGGGCCGGCTACCTGCCCGGGCCGCTCAGCGGAAGGGCCCGCTCAGCGGAAGGAACAGGTGGTGTTGTCGAATCGGCAGTCGGACGGGGCGCCCGGCGTCCCGGACGCCTCGATAGCGATCACAACAGTGTTCTGGCCGGATGAGTCCTGCCCGGACCCGCCCGATCCTCCATAGCCGGAGTCCGACCCGTTGTGGCCGGTGCTGCCGGAGGTTTCGGCCTGCGCTACTCCAGAATCGTCGCCCGTCGATTGCCACTGCGCGCCTTGCACCTCGACAATGCGCGTTCCGGGGTAGCTGAACCCCAGTTGCCAGGTGGACAGCGCGGAGTCGGACAGCCCGGAAATCGTGATCTTGCCGTCGAACCCCCACGTAAACCGCTGGGTGGTCTCGTAGTCGATGACCACATGGCTGCCTGAGTGGTGCCCGGTGTCCTCGCCGCCCTGTCCCCCGGTGAACGACGGGCTGGGGCGGGCTGAATTCTCCGGGCTGAGGGTAGCCGGCACGAGCCTTTTGCCCGGGCTTGCCGAGGCAGGCGTTCCGGCGCCGGGGGACCGATTGACCCCGGTAGCGCAGCCCCGGACGACACAGGGCTTTCCCTCAGGGCCGCTGAAATGGAGGACCGTCCGGCTGGTCATGCTGACCGCAAGCCCCGCGGCGACCACCACGCCTAGTCCGGCCGCGAATGTCGGTGTCACCATCAGCCGGCGGAAAGCCGGGCCGACGTTCCTGTCCCTAGGCTGCTTCGCCTGAAGTTGTCCCGCCTGAAGTTGTCCCGCCTCCAGAGGCTCCGTATCTGCTGACTCCGGATTTGGTGGCTCCGGTCCTGGACGCCCTACCTCAGGCTGCCCTACCCCGGTCTGCTGGGCCTCGGGCTGCTGAGCCTCGGACAGCCCGGCCTCAGATAGCTGAGCCTCGGGCAGCTGAGCCTCGGACAGCCGGGCTTCGGACAGTTGGGCCTCAGGCTGCCGGGCCTCGGACAGCCCGGCCTCGGACAGCCCGGCCTCGGGCAGCCGGGCTTCGGACAGTTGGGCCTCAGGCTGCTGAGCCTCGGGCAGCCGGGCCTCGGACAGCCCGGCCTCGGACAGTTGGGCCTCGGGCTGCTGAGCCTCGAGCTGACGGGCTTCGGAGTGGCCGGGCCCGGGTTGTTCAGCCCCCGTTTGCCCGGCCTGGGCCCGCCTGGCCTGAAGGCGGGCAGCACCGGATGGCGCGCGGTGCCGCGGCGGGGGTCTCCTGAGCGGTCGCATGGCGGGGGTATTCCAAGCGTGGCCGTAGGGGCTGGTGAGAGGAGTCTAATCTTTTCCCACCCGTGACAAGCCATACCTTGCTCAGCGAAAGTGATTCCACCCTGACAAGCGGCCGGAAGGCCGGGAATCCAGCCGCACGCCGCTGCCCTCGTCGACCTGGCCGATCACCACCCAGCGCTCCGGGAGGTCGGTGCCCGGCGGGAAGGTGGCGGCCAGGGCATGGTCCTCCCCCCCGGCCAGCACCCAGTCCAGCGAATCAAGCCCGCCCAGCGCGGCAGCGGCAGCGCGCAGGGCCTGATCGGGCTCCAGCCGGGCGGACTCGATATCGATTCCCGCGCCGCTCGCCGCGGCCACATGCCCCAGATCCTGTCCCAGGCCGTCGCTGATGTCGATCATCGAGGTCGCGCCGAGCCTGGCCGCCTCCGGCCCGGCGTCATAGGGCGGGCGGGGCCAGCGGTGCACCGCAACCAGCGAGGCGGGTTCCGCCAGCCCGGCCCTCAGGAGCGCCAGGCCCGCGGCCGAGTGGCCAAGACTGCCCGCGACAGCCACCAGATCGCCGGGGCGGGCTCCCGCCCTGGTGACCGGGGCCGCTCCGGCGAGGTCGCCGAGCGCGGTCACCGCCAGCACGATCGTGGCCGCCTCGGCGATATCACCACCCGCCACGCTGGCCCCGGCCCGCGCGCACTCCTGCGCCAGGCCTGTGGCCAGGTCCTCCGCCCAGACGACCGGGAGATCGCTGGGTACGGCGAGGCCGACGATGAGAGCAGTGGGCGCAGCGCCCATCGCGGCGATGTCCGCCAGGCTCCGCGCGGCTGCCTTCCCACCGATATCGACCGGCCCGGACCAATCACGGCGGAAATGCCGTCCCTCGACGAGCAGGTCCATGGTCGCTACCACGCGGGAATCCGGCGCGGCCAGCACCGCCGCGTCGTCCCCGATGCCAATAACCGTGCCCGGCCCCTGCGGCATCCGGGCCGCCAGCGCCGCGATGAGCCCGAACTCGCCCAGGTCCGCGACGGTGATGCGACCCTCCCCTATCGGCACAGTGGGTACGCGATGACCAACGCCGCCCAGGGGGCCGACGAAGCACTCCATGCCCGATGGCGACATGCCAGATGGCGACATGCCCGATGGCGGCGACTTTGCCTTAGGGTAGCGTGGCCATTCCGGCTGCAGGCAACGAGGCCCCTGGAGGACGGCATGGTGCAGGCGTACATCCTCGTTCAGACCGAGGTAGGGAAAGCCGCCGAGGTCGCCGTCCGGATTGCGGCCATCGACGGCGTGACGCAGGCCGACGATGTCACCGGCCCCTATGACGTGATCGTCCGGGCAGAAGCGGCCAATGTTGATGACCTCGGGCGGCTCGTGGTCGCCCAGATCCAGGGGGTACCCGGCATCACCAGGACCTTGACCTGCCCCATCGTCCACATCTAGCAGCGAGTCGGCTGCGGCGCCCGGTTTGCGGCACACCTTCATGATCGCGGTGGATTAGAGCGCGCAGAGGAACAACATGCCGACTTGACACCCCAGGCGCCCAGGCCACGGCCCGAATTCGTGAATATGAACAACGCTTTGTTCCGAGGCGGGCCCTTACTGGTCACGGACGACCAGTGATCAACCGCGATCCTGAAACAGAGGGCTCCGGAGCACGAGACCAGGCCGACCTAGCGTAGCTGGGCGGCGAGGGCCGCCGTTCGCGGGCCGAGGCCGAGCACGGCGGCGGCGCGCAGGTCGTCCGGAGTGTCCACGTCGCGGCGCAGGCCGGGGGCGTCCGAAAGCGGAAGCTCGGTCACGCCCCCGCTCCGGTACCGGACCGCCGA
>DASWFT010000068.1:0-1525 GCA_036394075.1 Streptosporangiaceae bacterium | reverse complement strand
CGGGTGTTGGCGGTCTTCGGAATCTGGCTCTGCCAACGGCCATCAGGAACTGCCTGGAGACGAGCCCGATTACGAAATGTAACTGGATACTGGATCTCGTCCGCTCCTGATCCGCCGTTCTGGGCGGCTCCGCCGATCTCGTCGGAGTCGGCGCTGGCGATGCAGATGGGGGTGATCTGTGTGGGGCCGCGTGCTCGGCCGGTCAGTCAGGCCCGCTGTTCTCCCTCGGGTGTTGCCGGGAGATGGCGGGCGTGGGCGTCTGGTTCCAGCTGAGTGTTTCCGTGGCGTGCGGGTGAGCGGTCATCGTTGATTGGCTCGCGGGTTTCTCAGGCGGGGCTCTGGTCGGCGGGTGTGGTGAAGAAATCGGCGAGGTGCGACAGGGCGGTCCGGGTGCTGGCTGGCAGTGCGCCGAGCACGGCGGCGGCTGGGGCGCGGCCGGCGAGTGTGTCGGTGACCTCGGCTGCGGGCGGCCCTGGAGCGTGCTCCCGGCTGACGGTCAGGGTGACGGCGCCGCGGCTATCGAGATCGAAGATGCCGCCGCCGTTGCCGCCTAGCGTCAGCGTGTCCCGCACTGGGTCGCCGAAGAGGGACGCCACCGCAGCGGAGATGAACAATCCGTAGGCCGCCGCGTAGCCGGTCGCGTCGTCGCTGGTGGGGTGTTCCGCGTTGCGGGCGAGGAGCACGTCGCGCTCATGGATCCACGAGTCCCAGAAGACGTGCAGCATGAGGACTGTCCAGTCCATCGGCCCGTACGGCAGGTGGACGTCGAACCTGCTCCCGCGGGCCAGCCGACCGCGGGCGCAGGCGAGCAGTTCGCTGGTCACCGCCATCAGGCGGCCCAAGGTAGTAGCCGTTGACTCGCCGGCCGATGCGGTCAGCCACCGGCGCGGGGACGTTCTCGGGTCGAAGCCGGCGGTGATGTCGAGGGTGCGGTCATCGGCGCCGGCTGCGGTCGCGAACGCGGTGCCGTCGCACAGGTGGCGGACGACATCGTGCGCGGACCAGTCAGCGCATCGGGTGGGGGCGGCCCAGTCGCCGGGGCCGAATCCCTGCAGTATCGAGACGAAGCGCTGGCGCTGCTCGCCGAACACGTCGACTAGGTGCGGCATATCAAGATGGCACGTGCCTGCGGTCCGCAGGAGCAGCGTGCCGGGCTGGCTTGTTCCCGGCGACGGGCTGTGATCGTTCATCGGTCCTCCTTGGCGCGGTTCTGTGTGCTGTCGTTGTGTGGCCAGGATTGCCGCGGCCGGGTCAATGCCGCACCGTGGCAGACCACGTGCTTTTGCGGAGGTGGACCGAGGAATTTGGCGGCGGTACGATGGGCGCCTGTGCCTGCGGTGGATGGCGGGCAAGCGCTTCTCGAACGCGACGCCGCCCTTGCCCTGATCGACCGGCGCCTGCGTGACGCGATCGCCGGGCGCGGTTCGCTGCTCTTGATCGAGGGCCCGGCGGGCATCGGCAAGACCCGCCTGGTTCTGGCCGCCGGACGGCATGGCCGCGAGCTTGGCCTGACGACGCTGAACGC
>DASWFT010000067.1:0-5996 GCA_036394075.1 Streptosporangiaceae bacterium | reverse complement strand
GCGCGCTGACCAGGTGTAACGTCGGCGGCTATCGTCCCAGGGTCTACTTAACGACGCGGAATCTGAGATGCGTCGCGAACCGAGACTCGACCACCTCCATGCGCTCTAGCTGGATCGGCCCGCCGAGGTGCTCGAACAGGGGCGTGCCGTCACTGAGCAGAACCGACGCGACGTGCAGCAGCAACTCATCAGCCAGCCCCGCCTTCAGGACCTGCTGGATGACACTGGCACCGCCCATGACATGGACCTTCTTCTCGCCTGCCGCCATGGCCGCCTGCGCGACGGCGTGCTTGATCCCCTCGGTGACAAAGGTAAAGGTGGTCTCACCTTTCACAATCACCTCATGGGGCCGGTGCGTCAGCACGAACACCGGCATCCGGTAAAACCCGTCGTCACCCCATCCTCCCGTCCCGTCGAACACCTTGCGGCTCGTGATGACCGCCCCGGCGGGGGCGAACAGGTTCTCGCGGAGGATCTTCTCGCTGTCGTCCTCCCCCAGCCAGCTATGGAGGATCTCGCCTCCCTCTCCCAGCCCCGGGAACTCCTGAACGTTCGGGCCGGTGACAAAGCCGTCCACCGACATCGAAATGTTGATTTCCACGATCGCCATGGGATCCTCCTCATAGGTGTCAATGACCCGGCTCAAGGCCGAACACTTCCACCGGTGAAGACTCCGATGACCCCCTCAACTCATCGCCGCGGGCTTCAATCCTGGGGGAGACACGGTCACCAGCCCAGCGTCGCTCGCGGCGGTGGTGACTGGGCCAACTTCACCTGACGGGGCGTAGCCAGAGGTTTGTCACTCTCGCTCCGTGCGTGCAGCTGATGCGCTCGAACTTGACCTTCGTGCCGCCGGGCTGGCTGAACAGCCGGACGCCATCACCCAGCAGCACGGGGGCGATGTGCACGAGCATCTCATCGACTATGCCCGCGTCGAGGCACTGCTGAGCTGTGCTGGCGCCCAGGATGGCGACGTACTTGTCACCGGCAGCGGCCTTGGCCGTGACCACAGCGTCCTTGATGTCGCCGCCGACGAAGGTGAAGCCTGGTGCTGCTGTTTCCGGCGCATCGTGGGTCAGAACGAACTGCGGACCGGCCCAGCGCCCGCCGTATACCTTGGTCTCCTCCAGCTTGTCCGGCCGGTAGGTCCGCCTGCCAGCAAGAACGGCGCCGATCCTGGGGAGCAACTCATCCACGGTCGGGTTCGGACCGACAAAGTCGCCCATCCATGCCATGTCCTCACCCGGACCGGCAATAAAGCCGTCCAGCGACATCGTCACGTGCCACAGAACCTTCGCCACCAGAACTCCCTCCGATGTGACCGTTATGCACGTTGCGACCGCCGAACGTCCCGAAACTCATCGCTAACGACCCCGTCTTCGCCGTACAGCGTTGGCCGCTTCACGGAAGAGCGGGTTCCACTCCGCATAGCGATCCAGGTCGGTGAGGACAGCCCGCACGGCCAGGGGCAGAGCGTCGAAGCCGGGCATTCCATCATGTGGGTTGGCGCCTACGGGGAGGATGGGGAAGAACCGGTCCGGGGACCAGTAGGCTCCTCAGTCGCCGAGTGCCAGTACTCCACAACCTGCTGCACCTTGCCCATGAACTCCGGATCCCGCATGACGCCGCCATCCACCGGCACCCCAAGCCGGAAACGCGTGCCGCTGGTAGTCATAACCATCACCGTGGCAGTTCTTCCGTGCGGCCGAAGACTTGCATCGCTCACCCCTGACCAGGGACATTCTTGTAGTCCACCCAGACCCCGAGTGCGAAGCCCGGCGGGCGTGCACTCCGTGAACGCCCGCGCGTAGGCGATATAGGCGTAGAGGCCGATCAATGCGCCAATTCCGGCACCGAGCGCCCATGCTCCCACCACCGATCCGCCTTGGCCGCCGAGCGCCCAGAAGACAGCGAGCAGCACGGTGACCGCCGAGATCAAGGCGATGTAGGCCAGCAGGCCACGCAACTGCGAGCGGGCAATGGTGAGTCTCAGGTTCTCCACCGACCTAGGATGATGTGCCACATATACCCCTGACAAGGACCAAGCCCGATAACATCCGTCTCCTTCTCCTCATAGCTGGTCCAGACGTTGTCGCACTGCCCTGCGCAGGTGATGTCGGCAGAGACCACCAGACTCCGAGCCATCGACATCCTGTGCGCCGAGGCTCGTTCTTCGCGGTGCCCAGACGCGGCACCTACGTCAGCGTCTAATACACCGATGGCCAGGACAGGCCCGTGCCGTGATCGGGGCAGTACCCGTTCGGGTTCTTGGCATCCGACAGGTACTGCTGGTGCAAAGAGGTAGCTGCCGGAACTCGGCGGCGCTCACCCGATGTAAAGTCCAGAGCATCAGGTGTTCCTGCCATTTACGCGGAGGATGTCATGGCCGGCCGAAAGTGGAGCGATCTCAGTAAGCGCAGCCGTCGGCTGATCACTATCGCCGCGGTTGCCGAAGGCAGCCTCAAGACAGCGGCACTCATCGACATCAAGCGTCGGCCAGCAAGCCAGATCCGAGGCTCGAAGTGGATATGGGTCCCCGTGGTGGTGTTCATCAACTCCTTCGGCGGCGCACCACTCGCATACTTCGCCTTCGGACGACGACGAGGGTAACCACGGTCCCAGTTCTTGGCATCCGCAAGATACTGCTGGTGGTAGCGGTAGCTGCCGGAACTCAGTCCGGTGGTGAGGCGCTTAGCTTGCGGTCGGCACGGCTTCGGCAGCGGTCTCGATGAGCTGCACCGGTTCTCGCTGCAGCGGACTCCAGGACACATAGGCTGGCTAGCGGAGGTCGAGGGCTCGCGCCCCGCAGACAAGCACCCGTGTGGAGCGGCGTGGACGGCATACATCTACATCCCGGCCGACCCCTGCTGGCTGCCTCCGCCCGTCCCTGGGCTGGCGCGCTGCTGGCCTGCTGCGCGATCCTCGTCGCGGTGCTCGGTGTGCTATTCACACACCAGGCCAGGGCGGACTGGCTCGATCACACCGTCGACTCTCCGATCATTATCTGGCTCGGCGGCCATCCAGGTCTCGCGCTGTGGCTTGCCGCTCCGGGTACGCTGATTCCGGCTGGCGCGCTGAGCGCAGCCATCGTCGTAGCCTGCCTGCTCACCGGCCGGCTCAACGGCGCCGTGCTTGCCGCGGCGGCCGTTCCGGCCGCCGTCGGACTGGACGAAGGCCTGCTCAAGCCCCTGGTCCACCGCACCTATCGGGGGATCCTCGCCTATCCGAGCGGGCATACCACAGCTATATTCACGCTTGCCGCGACGGTCACAGTGCTGCTTCTCATCCCTCCGCAGCCGGCTACGGCACGGGCGCTGCGCGTACTGATCCCGGCAGCAGCGTGCGTGCTAGGAGGCGTCGTCGCTATCGCCGTCATCGGCCTGCGATGGCACTACTTCACCGATACCGTGGCCGGTGCCGCTGTCGGTATCGGAACGGTCTGCGGGCTCGCGCTCATTCTGGACCTGCCAGCCGCCAAGCGGTGGCTTGCGCGGGCTAGCCGCCGACAGCCGACGGCTCAGGAACGCCACAGCGACGCGGAGGCCGGCCCCAGGGCATCGACCTGAGCCGCTCCGCCCTCGTCGAGCATGCATCATGCGACGCCTACGTCACCCAGACGCGGCGTAGCGGGCTGCAGAGCCCAACAAGCAACTCTGGCAGCCCGCTACAGACAGACGGTCTTAGCCGTCAGCGCGGACGACACCTACCGGGCAGGCAACGCCTGTCCCGTGGTCCGGGCAGTATCCGTTCGGGTTTTTATTGCTTGAAAGATACTGCTGGTGGTAATCCTCGGCGAAATAGAACTCACCGGCTGGCACGATCTCCGTGGTGATCTCCCCATAACCGGCCTCGGCCAGCTTCTTCTGGTAGGCCGTCCTGGACTCCTCGGCCGCCGCCCGCTGCTCGTCGGACCCGTAGAAGATCACTGAACGGTACTGGGAGCCGACGTCGTTGCCCTGGCGCATCCCCTGCGTGGGGTTATGCGACTCCCAGAACAGCTTGAGCAGCTCACCGTGGGAGACCTTGGCGGGGTCGAAGACCACCCGAACGGCCTCTGAATGGCCGGTCCGCCCGGAGCAGACCTCCTGGTATGTGGGGTTGGGCGTGTAGCCGCCGTCGTAACCCACCGATGTGGAGACGACTCCCGGCGTCTGCCAGAACGTGCGCTCCGCCCCCCAGAAACAGCCGAGCGCGAACTCGGCGATCTGCGTGCCCTCGGGATACGGCGGCCGCAGCGGCGTGCCGAGCACCTCGTGCCTGGCGGGTACCGCCAGCGGTGTGGACCGCCCCGTCAGTGCCTCCTCCGGTGCGACCATCCGCGTCTTGTGCGAGCTGAATATGCCCACCGTGTCCTCCTTCTGTGCCCACCAGTAGACAAGCGTTCTGCGGACGCCGGATCTTCCCAGGAACCAGCCTTAACGGCACCGCGGGGTCGCTCTTACCAGGAACGCGTGGCCAGCCCTCAACGGGAACGCGGGTCCGGCCTCAACAGCCCTGCCGCCAGCAGGTCGCGGAGCGGGCCGTAGATGCGACCCAGCTCAGCCTGGCCATATGCTCCTGGCCGGTGACAACAGTTGCATAACGGCCGTTGACTATCCGTGGACAGGCATGGTGGCATGCTGTTCAGTTTTAGCACGATCGTTCGCAGAGCGAACGAAACACCCGTCCGTCGGCGCCGCTGCCGGACGGTCTCCGTAGAGCCCGCACACCAGGCGTTCCGCACCGAGGTCCGCGCCCTCTGGCGCGACCTCATAAGGAGATCGATTACGGATGAGTGACCAGACTGCGCAATCCGACAGCATTAGCCCGGCCGGCAGCATCAGCCGGCGGAGCCTGCTGCGCGCGGGCGGCGCCGGCGCAGCCGTCATGGGGGCCGGTGGGCTGCTCCAGGCGTGCAGCTCCGGCATCAAGGGCGCCAGCTCGGGGGCGGGCGGCACCAAGGCCATCACGATCGGCTGGATCCACCCGCTGACCGGTTCCCTGGCCGGGTTCGGCGCGCCAGACAACTGGGTGATCTCCAAGATCAAGCAGACCACCCCGTACAAGAACGGGTTCAAGATCGGCGGCAAGACCTACTCTGTCACCATCAAGTCCTACGACACCCAGTCCAGCCCCACTCGGGCCGGGGACCTGGCCAAGACGGCCATCCTGAACGACGGCGTGAATCTGCTGCTGGCGTCGTCCACGCCGGAGACCGTCAACGCGGTGTCCAGCCAGGCCGAATCGCTCGGCACGCCGCTGATCTGCGCGAACATCCCGTGGGAGCCCTGGTACATCAACCTGGGGGGCAACCCGCTGAAGCCGACCCTCAAGCCCAAGTACGTGGTGATGTACTTCCTTGGCGCCGAGCACCTGGTCAAGGCCTTCATCCCGATGTGGGACCGGATCCACGCCCAGCTCCACACCGACAAGGTGGTCGCCGCCGCGTTCCCCAACGACGCGGACGGCAACGCGTTCCGCGCGGTGTTTCCGCCGATCGCCAAGGCGGCAGGCTACACGTTCGAGATGTCCTCGCCCTACCCCGACGGGACCACGAACTACTCCTCGATGATCTCCGCGTTCAAGTCGGCCAACGCCGACTTCTTCACCAACGTGCCGCTGCCGCCCGACTTCGCCACCATGTGGAAGCAGTCGGTGCAGCAGGGCTTCAAGCCGAAGCTGGCGACCGTGGCCAAGGTGCTGCTGTTCCCGACCGACGCCTACGCGCTCGGGAGCCTGGTGAACAACGTGGCCACCGACGCCTGGTGGGCGCCGTCGCTGCCGTGGACGTCCTCGTTCACCGGGGAGACCTGCCAGCAGATGGCCAGCGACTTCGAGGCAACTACCAACGGGCAGTGGAACTCCAACATCAGCAACTACAGCCTCTTCGAGGCCGCCCACGCGGCCCTCACCTCGGTGAGCGACCCGCACGACAAGACCGAGGTCGCCGACGCCATCCACAAGGTGAACATCCAGGCGCTCGCCGGGCCGCTGAACTTCGCCTCCGGCGGCCCGGC
>DASWFT010000066.1:0-6874 GCA_036394075.1 Streptosporangiaceae bacterium | reverse complement strand
TAGCCGAGCAGATGGGTGAAGACGAACCAGGCAGTGCAGGCACGGCCGCCGATCGTGCAGTAGGTGATCACTTCGCCATCGCTGGACAGGTCGAGCGATGAGAACAGCTGCCGCAGCTCGGCCGCGGTCCGGAACGACCCGCGCTCATCGTGGACATCTTCGATCGAGAGGTTCACCGCCGAGGGAATGTGACCGGCGCGGCCCCCGGGTTCGGAGCCTCCAGATGGCCAGAATCGCTCGCCGCGGTACTCAGCTTCTGTGCGCACGTCGACGATCGTGCACGCCGGGTCGCCAATTGCAGCTTCCACCCTCCGATGATCGGCCCGGATCCGGTTGTCCTGGCCGGGGAGGGAATACGGAGTGGCGACGGGGCTGGCTGCGGCACTGGTCCACGGCCGGCCTTCGTCCTGCCAGGTGCCCCGCGCGCAATCGAGCACGCGGACGTCGGCGTGACCGTGAAGCTTCAGCAGCCATAGGCCCATGGCGGGTGCATAGCCATACAGCACGACGGTCGAGTCAGGGCTGATTCCGGAGCGGGTGACCAGGTCTTCGATCGCCGCCTTGCTGGCGAGCTGATAGTTGCTGTCCTTGAGATCGCTGTAGACGTTCCACAGCACCGCGCCGTCGATGTGCCCCGCATCGTAGGCGGCCGGGCTCACGTCGACCTCGACCACGCGCAGCGCGGGGTCGAGGAGGTGTTCCTCGAGCCACTGCGGGGTGACCAGAGCCCCACCTCGCGCATATCCGTCATACTTCGTCGTGGTGTCTTGCACGGTCATCTTGGCCCTCCCGCAGGTCTGGGTTATTCCACTTTGATCCAGCCGAGCAGGTCCTCCTGCTCGACTGTGGCCAGCAAAGCGGGATGGTCGGTTCTCATGTACCCGCGGATCGCGTCGATCACCTCGACGTCGGTCTGTCCCCGGGCCACGAACCCGCACTCGCACTGGATGATCCTGGCCATCGCGTCCTCCTCCTGGTTGTATACGCCCACGTTATTGGCACAATGTTGGCGTGACATTGGTGCCGGTGCCGCCCACCAGGATCCAGCTCTGCGGGCCGACAGTCGTCGAACGGAACGGTGAGCGCCTCGACGACCGCCTTCCAGGGCGCCAGGGCAGGCTCCTGTTCGCTTACCTGGTCCTCAACCGCCACCGGCTCACCGGCCGCGACGAGCTGGCTGGGGCCATCTGGCCACGACAGCTCCCTACCGCCGCCGAGACCGGGCTCAACGCCCTGATCTCCAAGCTGCGCAAGATTCTCGGAGCGGGAGTCATCGACGGCCGGGCGGCCCTGCGCCTGCAGCTTGGGGAGGACGCCCGCATCGATGTGGAGGTGGCCGCGGAGGCCGCGCACCGGGCCGAGTCGCAAGTCGCGCTCGGTCACTGGAAACACGCTTGGGGTCCGTCCCTGGTAGCAATGTTCGTCGCGGAGCGGGAGTTCCTGCCCGGAGAAGATGCGCCCTGGATCGGCGAGCAGCGCCAGCATCTGGCCGACATCCGGCTGAGGGCTCTGGAAGCCTACGCAGTCGCAGCACTGGGAATCGGCGGCACCGAGCTCCCCGCAGCAATACGGGCTGGCCGCCAGCTCGTCGGCCTGGCCCCACTTCGGGAAAGCGGGTATCAGGTGCTCATGCGCGCGCTGGCCAGCCAGGGCAACGTCGCCGAAGCCCTCCACGTCCACGCCAGGCTGCGCGAGATCCTTCGCGACGAGCTCGGGATCTCCCCATGCGCCGCCACACAGGCCGTCTACGACCACCTGCTCCGGGCCTAACCTCGCTGACACCGAACCGCCCAATCGGCAAGAGGCCAACCTCAAAGGCTGGTGCCACCCATATCAATTCATCAGGACGCTCCAGCCAAGGCGCCGGCGCTAGGCCGAGCTGCGCCATAACGGCGAGAATGTGCGCTCGTCTCACCTTGGGCGCTGCCATCTCAGTGACTGGCTGACCAGCGAGCACCATCGCGGCATGTGCACTACGGAGCTGGCGGCGAACTGTTGACGAATGGGCGGGCCGGGGCAACGGTGTGATAGCGGGGTTTTCGGCCAGGAGGTGCGGAATGCGCAAGTGGATGTTGGTCGCCGGCGCGGCTGTGCTGAGCCCCGGGCTAGCGGCACTGACCGGCATGAGTCGCGGGCCGGCCGCCGTGGCAGTCTCGCTGCCGTCGGCACATGTGTGGGTCACTACGCCTGATGGCAGTCAACGGATGACCGACGGCGGTCAGATTCCCTTCCGGGCGGGCGGTTCGGCCAGCCTGACCGTGACGGTCGACCCGAGCCGGTCATATCAGCGCATGGACGGCTTCGGCGCCTCGATCACCGACTCGTCGGCGCACGTGCTGTACGGACTCGGGCCGCAGCAGCGGGCCACGGCGATGCGCGACCTGTTCAGCCCCAGCGACGGTGACGGCCTGTCGCTGCTGCGCCAGCCGATGGGCGCTTCGGATTTCGTGGACGGGCCGTTCTACACCTACGACGATCTGCCAACCGGGGGCACCGACTACGGCATGCACCACTTTTCCATCCAGCACGACCGCAGGCAGATTCTGCCGCTGCTGCGCCAGGCGATCGCGCTCAACCCAACGCTGAAGATCATCGCCACGCCATGGAGCCCGCCGGCGTGGATGAAGACGCCGGCGTCGCTGATCGGCGGGCGGCTCATCGACGACCCCCGCATCTACGAGGCGTACGCGCTGTACTTCGTGAAGTTCATCCAGGCCTACGAGCGGGCTGGCGTGCCGATCTACGCGGTCACGCTGCAGAACGAGCCGCAGAACCGGCACCCGAACGGCTACCCCGGCGCCGACGTGCCGGTCGCCCAGGAGGCCAAGCTCATAAACGCACTCGGCCCGGCGCTGCAGGATGCGGGTCTGCACACCAAGCTGTTCGGCTACGACCACAACTGGTCCGAGCATCCGAACGACATCGCCTCGACCCCGCCCGGCCAGGACCCCGAGATCAACTACCCGTTCGACCTCATGCAGACCAGCGCCGCGCGATGGCTGGCCGGCACCGCGTTCCACTGCTACTTCGGCGACCAGACCCGGCAGACCCAAATGCACCAAGCCTTTCCGGACAAGGCGATCTGGTTCACCGAATGCTCCGGCTCGCACGGGCCGACCGATCCGCCCGCGCAGGTCTTCTCCGACACACTCAAGTGGCACGCGCGCAACCTCGTCCTCGGCGTCACCAGGAACTGGGGCCAGTCAGTCGTCAACTGGAACCTCGCCCTCGACCCGTCCGGCGGCCCGCACAACAACGGCTGCGGCACCTGCACCGGCGTGATCACGGTCGGTCCCGGGCAGACGGTCACTCGTAACGCCGAGTACTACACACTCGGGCACCTGGCTCGCTTCGTCCATCCGGGAGCAGTACGGATCGCCAGCACATCGTTCGGCACGACCGGCTGGAACGGGCAGATCATGGACGTCGCGTTCCGGAACCCGGACGGCTCGACCGCACTGGTCGTGCACAACGAGAACGACAACCCGGCCCGCTTCGCCGTCGCCGAAGGTGAGGCGTCCTTCGACTACACGCTGCCCGGCGGTGCTCTGGCGACATTCACCTGGCCTGCCTCGACGGCGCTCGATAACGGACTGCGGCTGCTGCCCGCCGACAGGATGACCGCCACGGCGACGCCGCCCGGCCCGCAGGATCAGGACGCCGCCAAGGCCGTCGACGACGACGCCAGCACCCGATGGACGACGGGGACCGCCCAGCAGCCGGGTCAGACGCTGCAGGTCGACCTCGGCGCCGTTTCGCGGGCCCGCCTGCTCGTCCTCGACACCGGACCGGACCTGACCGACTACCCGCGCGGCTACGCCGTCTCGACGAGTGTCGACGGGACCACCTGGTCGGCCCCGGTGACCGGCAGCGGCGCCGGACAGCTGACCCGCATCGCGCTCCCTGAGGATCCGTTCCGCTACGTGCGCATCATCTCGACCGCGTCCGCCGCGCAATGGTGGAGCGTCGCCGACCTGCGTATCTACCGCTGAGTTACGGCCATGCCAGTCCCCGGTCCTTAGTGAACGGGCGCGGCGCGAACTGGGGATAAGGAGCGGTGATCACAGACCGGCGGGTGGGCCGATTGCTGTCCGTGAATGTGGGCCTGCCGCAGGATCTCGCCTGGCACGGCCAGACGGTGCACACGGCGGTATGGAAACGGCCAGTCGAGGGTAGGCGGCTAGTGCGGCGGCTGAACATCGACGGTGATGGGCAGGGCGATCTGGCCGGGCACGGCGGGGAGCACCGCGCCGTGTTCGTGTACCAGATCGAGTCTTACCGGTACTGGCAGGAGCAACTGGGCCGGGGCGACTTCGAATACGGCCAGTTCGGGGAGAACTTCACCGTGCAGGGCCTGGCCGATGACCAGGTGTGCATCGGCGATCGGTACCGGATCGGCGAGGCGGTGTTCGAGGTGACCCAGCCCAGGGTCACTTGCTACCGGGTCGGCATTCGGATGAACGACGCGCGCATCCCGGCGCTTCTGATTTCCCATCACCGGCCCGGGTTTTACCTTCGGGTGCTGCGCGAGGGCGTTGTGCGGGCCGGGGACGAGATCGTTCAGGTGGCCGCCGGGCCGGAGGCCATGACGGTCGCTGAGGTCGATGCCCTGCTCTACCTGCCCGGGCATCCCCGCCGAAGGGTGCTGCGCGCGCTACGGATCCCAGCGCTTCCCGATGGCTGGAAAGTCTCGTTCCAGGCCATGCTCGGCCAGCCCGAGATGCCCGGCGGTGCCGCAGGCAACGCCGGGCTGACCGCCGTCAGCCCGCCGCCGGCCTGGCCGGGGTTCCGCCCGCTGGCCGTGACTGCGGTGGAACCGGAAAGCGCCTCGGTGGTCTCGGTGCACCTGGCCGACCCCGGAGGAGGCGCCGTGCCGCCCGCCCTCCCCGGACAGTTCCTGACCCTGCGGCTGCATCCCGGCCCAGGCATGCAGCCGCTGCTGCGCAGCTATTCGCTGTCCGGTGCCCCTGGCGCCGGTACCTACCGCATCAGCGTCAAGCGCGAGCCGCATGGCGCGGGCAGCCAGTTCGTCCACACCCGGGTGCGCGCGGGCGACCTGCTGGAGGCTGCTGCCCCGCGAGGCACCTTCATCCTCCGGCCCGGTGCGGCGCCGGTCCTGCTGATCAGCGCGGGCGTGGGGGCGACCCCGGTCATGGCTATGCTCCATGCCCTGGCCGCCGCCGGGTCCGGCCGCGACATCTGGTGGCTGCACGGCGCCCGCAGCCGGACCGAGGAGCCGTTCGCCGCCGAGTCACGGTCCCTGCTCGCGGCGCTGGCGCGCAGGCACCGGCACGTCTGCTACAGCTGCCCCGGCCCTGACGATGTCCAAGGACGCGACTACCAGACGGCAGGGCGGCTGTCGGCGGCTGTCCTGACCGCGCTCGATCTTCCGCGCAACGCGGACGTCTACATCTGCGGGCCGGCCGCGTTCATGACCGAGGTGTCCGTCACCCTGGTCAACGTGGGCATGGATGGCGCACGCGTGCGCACCGAGATCTTCGGTGCCGCGCCGGCCCAAACCCCAGGAATCGCGGCCGCGGCGACCCGGCCGCCGCACCCGCCAGCGGGCCAGCCGGGCGGAGGCCCGCTCATCGCCTTCGCGCGCAGCGGCCTGACTGTCCGCTGGGACCCGGCCCACGCCAGCTTGCTAGAGCTGGCCGAAGCCTGCGACGTGCCGGTGCGCTGGTCCTGCCGCACCGGCGTATGCCACACATGCGAGACAGGCCTGATGTCCGGAACGGTCAGCTACGCCCCCGACCCGGTCGACGATCCCGCCGACGGCAGCGCACTGATCTGCTGCTCCCAGCCACGCGGCGACCTTGTACTCGATCTGTAAGCCGTCCGTCGAGCAGCGAGAGGTCGACTTTTGCCACGGCGAGCTGGCCGCATCCATCGCAGGGCTGTGGCGCTCGCTTGCCACACCCCTCCGCTCCCTGGGCCGGGCTCGGCACATCGACCAGGCAGGGTTTGCGGCTGGGCGGCGAACTGTAGTGCCGAATCCGGATGTCACCTTCTGGTTGCTCGATGGTGACCAGGGCGCCGGGCACGTCGATGCGGCAGGTCGATGAGTTTTGTCGGCCTGGTGAGTCACCATGAGTGGAGATCGAGAACCCTCTGAAAGGGGCATCCATGACCGAGCCGAAGACTCACACCCTGGATGTGCCGGGCGCCGTGCTGCACTACGACGTCCGGGGCAACGATGCCAGTACCCAGCCGGTCCTGCTGCTCATCGGGTCGCCGATGGGGGCCACCGGGTTCAGCGCCCTGGCCGGGCATTTCGCTGACCGTACGGTCGTGACCTACGAGCCCCGCGGGGCGGAGCGCAGCAAGCGTACCGACGGCGCCCTGAAGTCCACGACCGACGAGCACGCGGACGATCTGCACCGGCTGATCTCCGCGCTGGACGCCGGGCCGGTGGACATCTTGGCCAGCAGCGGTGGCGCCGTCAACGCGCTGGCCCTGGTGGCCAGGCACCCGGAGCAGGTCCGCACCCTCGTGGCGCACGAGCCGCCCGCCCTCCAGGAGTTGCCGGACCGCGAGCCGGCGCTGGCTGCGTGCGCAGACATCCAGCAGACGTACCAGCGTGAAGGCTTTGGCCCGGCGATGGCGAAATTCATCGCGCTCGTCAGCTATGAGGGCCCGATCCCGGCCGGTTTCGCTGACCAGCCCGGCCCGGAACCCGCCGATTTCGGGTTGCCGGCCGGGGACGACGGTTCCCGGGACGATCCACTCGTCGGGCTGAACATGCCTTCGACCCCCGGCTACCAGCACGATTTCGACGCGCTCCACGCAGCACCGACCCGCATCGTCGTCGGCGTCGGAGCCCAATCGGCCAATATGATAGCTGGCCGCGCGGGCATTGCCGTGGCCGAAC
>DASWFT010000065.1:0-48095 GCA_036394075.1 Streptosporangiaceae bacterium | reverse complement strand
ACCCTCCTCCGACGCTTCGCCATATGTAGCGATATTAGGTGCGCGATTTCAAGGCCAGTGACGTCCGCTCTAAAGCAGGGACATCCTTGACGAAATGGCGACCACTTCATGGTCAGCAGCAGGGACTTTTCTTACTTTCGGCGCGAACCAGCACTAATCGCCGGTCGAAGGAGTCTTCTTTGGCGGCACGTCGCCCGCGCGGCGGTGGTGTCACCGGCCGGATGTCACCAGCCGGGATGTCACCGGGCGCGCTTGGCCAGCCGGTCAGGGTCGATCAGCAGCACGGACTTGGCCGACAGCTGGAGCCAGCCGCGCGTCGCGAAGTCCGCCAGGGCCTTGTTCACGGTCTCGCGTGACGCCCCGACCAGTTGCGCGAGTTCTTCCTGGGTCAGGTCGTGGTGAACCTGGAGCCCGTCCTCCTGCTGCTCGCCGAACCTGTCCGCCAGGTCAAGCAGGGCCTTGGCCACCCGGCCCGGCACGTCGGTGAAGACTAGGTCGGCCATGACATCGTTGGCCCGGCGCAGCCGCCGCGCGAGCGCCCGCAGCAGGTGCAGCGCCACATCGGGGCGGCCGGTGAGCCAGTTCAGGAGGTCGGCGTGGGCGAGGGCGGCGAGCCGCGCGTCGGTGATGGCGACCGCGCTCGCCGTGCGCGGCCGGGGGTCGAAGAGGGACAGCTCGCCGAACATCTCACCCGGCCCGAGCACACTGAGCAGGTTCTCCCGGCCGTCCGGCGCCGCCCGGGTGAGCTTGATCTTGCCTTCGAGCACCACGTACAGCCGGTCCCCGGCGTCACCTTCATCGAAAAGCCGGTCGCCACGGGAAAGCTCGACGTCGGCCACCATGGACCGCAGTGCGTCCGCGCCGTCCTCATCGAGATCCTCGAACAACGGCGCCCGGCTCAGCACGTCGTCCGCGTGATCCACCGGTGCCTCCTCGCGCATGTCCTCTGCACAGTGTCGCGCATTGAGTGACCTGCGAGCGAGGTGGGTCGGCGGGCTACTCGATGTCGCGGATGGCAGCCCGCACCGCGCGCTGCCGGCACGCGATGATCTCAGCCTCCGCTTCCGCGCGGCCCACCCAGCCGCCGATCACGACTTCCTTGCCGGGCTCCAGGGCCTTATAGACCTCGAAGAAGTGCTGGATCTCCAGGCGGTCGAATTCCGGCACGTCGTCGACGTCGCTGAAATGACTCATCCGCGGGTCCGTCGAGGCCACGCAGAGCACCTTGTCGTCCAGGCCGTTCTCATCCCGCATGCGGAACATGCCGATCGCGCGGCACCGGATCAGGCAGCCAGGGAACGTCGGTTCCTCCAGCATCACCAGGGCGTCGAGCGGATCGCCGTCGTCGGCCAGCGTGTCCTCGATGAACCCGTAGTCAGACGGGTACCTGGTGGACGTGAACAGCATCCGGTCAAGCCGGATCCGCCCTGTGTCATGGTCCATCTCATACTTGTTGCGCTGCCCCTTGGGGATCTCGATGACGACCTCGAACTCCACGATGTCGCTCCCTGGGCGCGAAGATGATTGACTCCCGACTGGATTTAAGCATCTCGTGAGAGGAGCGGTGTTGGCGAACCGCCTCCGGATAACCGCTCTGGTCTCGCTGGCCATGGTCAACGTGTGCGCCCTGGGAGCGGGGGTGGCGGTGGCGCGGCTGCTGCCCGGGCGGCTCGCCCTGTGGAACATCCCGCGGGTCGCCGCGGCGCCTCTCGTGGCGGGGGGCCAGGTCCTGCGCCCGGCACAGTCGGCTGGGCCGCTGCCGACCAGCCACGGCCTGTCTGCCGCGCTGGCCCCTATCCTCGCCTCGCGAGCGCTCGGCTCGCACGTCGCCGCGGTGGTCACCGATCCCGTGTCTGGTGCCGTGCTCTTCTCCAGCGGCGGGAGTTCCCCGGCGGAACCAGCCTCGACCGCCAAGCTGGCCACCGGGGTGGCCGCGCTGGCCGCGCTCGGTCCCGGCGCCCGGTTCACCACCCGGGTCGTGGCGGGCGCCGCGGCCGGATCGGTCGTCCTGGTGGGCGGCGGTGACCCCACGCTCACGGCGGGACCGCCGCCGGCGTCGGACTACCCGCAGCCGGCCACGCTTGCGTCCCTGGCCGCCGCCACGGCCCGGTCGCTGCGTGCCCAGGGCCTGACGCGGGTCCGGCTCAGCTACGACACCTCGCTGTTCAGCGGCCCACTGCTGGCCCCCGGCTGGCCCACCGGCTATGTCAGCACCGGCAATGTGACACCGATCACGTCGCTCGAAGTGGACCAGGGCAGGCTGACCCCCTCGGGCCGCCCCGAAGACGCCGACAACCCGGGCAATTTCCGGCCGCGGTCATTCGACCCGGCCGCGGTCGCGGCCACGGCCTTCGGGTCCTTCCTCAAAGCTGACGGGATCATCGTGACCGGCCCGGTGGCCCAGGGGACGGCGCCCGCGGGCGCCGCCACGATCGCCGCTGTCACATCGCCACCACTGTCCGCCGTCGTCGGCTGGATGTTGCGGGAGAGCAACAACGTGATCGCCGAGGATCTCGCGAGGCAGGTCGCGCTGCACGCCGGTGCGGCGGCGTCGTTCAGCGGTGCGGCGGCGGCTGTCACCCGCGTGCTGCGGGGACTGGACGTCTCCGGCATCCTGCTGGTCGACGGGAGCGGCCTGTCCCCGGACGACCGGGTCACCCCCAGCGCGCTGACCAGCCTCGTCGCCGTGGCCGCCGGGGCGGGCCACGCCCAGCTCAGGCCGGCCGTCACCGGGATGCCCGTGGCCGGCTTCTCCGGCACGCTGGCTCCGGACCAGAGCGTGTTCGGGCACTTCACGGGGCCAGCCCTGGGCGCCGTGCGGGCCAAGACCGGCAACCTGGACACCGTGGCCACCATGGCGGGCCTCGCCTATGACCGGCAGGGCCAGGTCCTCGCCTTCGCCTTCATGGCCGACCAGGTCCCCCCGGGCAGCCTGACGCAGGCGGCCGCCGAAATCGACGCGATGGCCACGCTCCTGGCTGGCTGCGGCTGCCGTTAGCGGACCAGACCACCAGACCCACGATCAAACCTCTTTCCGAACGTAACGTCCGCACCACTCACCACACCCGCTGCCTTCAACCTCATCCGTCATCGAAGGTCGGCCTCATCCGGCCCACCCGGCCGGTGCGGCGCGCGGGGCCTCTCGGCCCGCCGGACCCGGTCTGTGTTGCCGGCCACGTACGGTGGAGGGGTGAGCAGCGCGCAGATGATCGACTGGGACGTGGCTATCTCCACCGGGGTCAGGTGGGCGCGGCCGGGGCCACAGGTGAGCCTTTCCGAGGCACGGGCCGTGGTCGCGGAACTCCGCGAGCTCGCGGCGGCCGTCGCCGAGCCGGTCCGTGAGGTCACCGGCATGTTCAGCGCGCAGGACGGCGGATGGGTGGCGGTCGTGGACCGACCCGGGTGGATCCGCGCGAACGTGGACGGTTTCCGCGTCGTGCTCGACCCGCTCGCCGCGCACCTGCGGGAGAAGGGCGGTGCCCCGCCGGCCGGCTCGATGATGGGGGCGGTCGGATCGCGGGTCACGGGCATGCAGGCCGGGCTGATCCTCGCCTACCTGGCCGGCCGGGTGCTGGGGCAGTACGAGCTCTTCCTGCCCCCCGACCCGAACGCCCCTGACGGCGTCGCTCCCGCGGGCCGGCTGACCCTGGTCGCGCCGAACATCCTCATGGTGGAACGCGAGCTCCAGGTTAACCCGCATGACTTCCGGCGCTGGGTGTGCCTGCACGAGGAGACCCACCGGACCCAGTTCACCGCCGTGAGCTGGCTGCGCGGGTACGTGCAGGAGCAGATGACCGAGTTCCTGCTCGCCTCCGACCTCGATCCGGCCACGATCTTGGAGCGGCTGCGGTCGGCGGCGGACGCGGTGGCTGGCGCGGTGCGCGACGGTGAGGGTGACAGCCTCATCGAGGCCATCCAGAGCCCGCGGCAACGCGAGATCCTCGACCGGCTGACCAGCGTGATGACGCTCGTGGAGGGACACGGCGACTACGTGATGGATGCGGTGGGACCGCGCGTGGTGCCCTCCGTCGAGGAGATCAGGGCGCGGTTCAACGAGCGGCGGGTGGCAGCCGGCCGGGTAGAGCGGACCGTCCGGCGGATTCTCGGCATCGACCTGAAGATGAAGCAGTACGCGCAGGGCTCGCGGTTCGTGCGGACCGTGGTGGAGGAGGCCGGGATGGCCACCTTCAACAAGGTCTGGACCTCACCGGAGACCCTGCCGACCAAGGATGAGTTCAACGCCCCCCGGCGGTGGCTGGACCGGATCGGGGAGGCCGGCGCCCTGGCGGCAGGCGGCTGACCGGACATGGGCCCGCACCCTGCGGTGGCGGAGACGCGCAGCTGCGTCCGCCGCGGCCTGGCTGACCTGGATGCGGGCGACCTGGTTCTCGCGGCCTGCTCAGGTGGCGCCGATTCGCTCGCCCTCGCTGCGGCGCTCGCGCATGAGGCGCCCCGGCTGGGGCTGCGCGCGGGCGGGGTGACGGTCGATCACGGTCTGCAGGCGGGCTCCGCGGAGCGTGCTGCCGCCGTCGCGGGGATACTCACCGGGATGGGCCTCGACCCAGTGCGGAACGTGCGGGTGACGGTCCGCGGATGGCCGGTCAACGGCGCACGGGCGAGCGGCGTGTCCGGCGGCCAGGTGGGCAATACCAGCCCGGGCCCCGAGGCCGCTGCCCGCGCCGCCCGCTATGCCGCGCTTGACGAGGTGGCCCGCGGCACCGGGGCGGCCGCTGTGCTGCTCGGCCATACTCGCGACGATCAGGCGGAGACGGTGCTGCTGGGCCTGGCCCGTGGCTCGGGCGCCCGCTCGCTGGCCGGCATGCCCGCCCGGCGCGGCTGCTACCGCCGTCCCGTGCTGGGCGTCAGCCGGGTCACCATGCGGGAAGCCTGCCAGGCGCTGGGCTTCGAGCCCTGGGATGACCCGCACAACACGGATCCGGCCTATAGCCGGACCCGTGTGCGCCACCATGTGCTTCCCGTGCTCGAGCAGGAGCTCGGGCCGGGCGTCGCCGATGCGCTGGCCCGGAGCGCCCGCCAGCTCCGCGCCGACTGCGACGCCCTGGATGCGCTCGCCCGGGCCGAAGCGCAGCGGCTCGCTGACACCGGCCCGGGGCTGGACGCTGGCGCGCTCGCGCCGCTGCCGGTCGCCATCCGCAGCCGTGTCCTCCGCGCGTCGGCGATCGCGGCCGGCTGCCCGGCCGGCGCGCTCACCGCGCGGCACATTGACGCGCTTGACGCGCTGGTGACCAGCTGGCGGGGACAGCGCTGGGCAGACCTGCCAGGCGGCGTCCGTGGGCGGCGGCAATATGGGAGGCTGCTGCTGGAGGCAGCCACGTCAGCCACGGCAGGGCCGCCGGGACCCGAGGACGCGGAGGGCGCGGGTGGACGCGATTGACGTGGGGACTGACCTCAAGGACGTACTGATCCCCGCCGACCGACTGCAGGCGCGGGTAGCGGAGCTGGCCGCGCAGATCGACGCGGATTACGCCGGCCGCGAACTCCTGCTCGTCGGCGTGCTCAAGGGCGCGGTCATGGTGATGGCGGACCTGGCGCGGGCGATGCGCCTCCCGGTGGAGATGGACTGGATGGCCGTGTCGTCCTACGGCTCGGGGACCAGGTCGTCCGGAGTGGTCCGCATCCTGAAGGATCTCGATGCGGACATCTCGGGCAAGCACGTGCTCGTGGTGGAGGACATCGTCGACTCCGGCCTGACCCTGTCCTGGCTGGTGGGCAACTTGCGGTCGCGCGGGCCGGCCTCGGTGCAGATCTGCGTGATGCTGCGCAAGCCGGCCGCGGCGCGGATGGATGTGGAGGTCGCCTACACGGGGTTCGATATCGCCGACGAGTTTGTCGTGGGCTACGGGCTCGACTATGCGGAGCGCTACCGCAATCTTCCGTTCATCGGGACCCTCGCTCCGCACGTCTACGGACGGTCCGGAGACTCGCCCGGCCCGGATGCCACCGCCAGCGGGCCCGCGGCGCCGCCGCCAGGGGAACACGATGAGCGATGAGAAGCGTTGGGTGTGGGAAAGGGTTGCTGAGGCCTTGCGGTGCCTTCCGTGTGCCGGCTCGTCCGGGCGCGGTGTACCGTCGGATATCCCCGCGGCAGCGCCGGGAATGACAAGGAAGCCGGGCATGGTCATTGGGACGCAAGGCAGTCCCGCCGGGGGTCGGCGGGGCGTGACGCTGGTCAGGAGGAACCCGCTAGACGCTGGCGGGGTCGTTCACCGATGGATGTGAAGCGCTATTTCCGCGGGCCGTTCGTAGCGGTCCTTGTGATGCTGCTTGTCTTCTTCGTTGTCTACGAATATGCCAGCTCGGGCACCTCGTACACGCAGGCGGACACGTCGAAGGTCGTCTCGCTGATCGAATCGGGCCAGGTCAGGTCCGCGTTGCTGATCGACAAGGATCAGACGATCCAGATCACCACCGTCAAGGGCCAGAAATACCAGGCCTCCTGGGTGGGGAACCAAGGGCAGCAACTCGCCCAGGAGCTCCAGACTCATCTTCCTGCGCAGGGCTACAACGTCCAGGTGCCCAAGGGAAGCTCGGTGTGGAGCCTGCTCTTCACCATTGTCCCGTACCTGCTGATCATCTTGTTCTTCGTGTTCATGCTGAACCAGATGCAGGGCGGCGGGTCGCGGGTGATGAACTTCGGCAAGTCGAAGGCGAAGCTGATCACCAAGGACACGCCGAAGACGACCTTCGCGGACGTGGCGGGGGCCGATGAGGCGATCGAGGAACTCCAGGAGATCAAGGACTTCCTGCAGAGCCCCGGCAAGTTCCAGGCGATCGGCGCCAAGATCCCGAAGGGCGTGCTGCTCTACGGCCCGCCGGGCACCGGCAAGACTCTGCTGGCCCGCGCCGTGGCCGGGGAGGCCGGGGTTCCCTTCTACTCGATCTCCGGTTCCGACTTTGTTGAAATGTTCGTCGGGGTGGGCGCCTCCCGGGTTCGTGACCTGTTCGAACAGGCCAAGGCCAACGCGCCGGCCATCGTCTTCGTCGATGAGATCGACGCGGTCGGCAGGCACCGCGGCGCCGGTTTCGGCGGCGGTCACGACGAGCGCGAGCAGACGCTGAACCAGCTGCTGGTCGAGCTGGACGGGTTCGATGTCAAGGGCGGGGTCATCGTGATCGCGGCGACGAACCGGCCCGACATCCTCGACCCGGCTCTGCTCCGCCCAGGCCGGTTCGACCGGCAGATAGTGGTCGCCCAGCCCGACCTGGCCGGGCGCAGGGGCATTCTGCGGGTGCACGCCCGTGGCAAGCCGTTCGCGCCCGATGTGGATCTCGACATCATCGCGCGCCGGACCGCCGGCTTCACCGGCGCGGACCTGGCGAACGTCATCAACGAGGGTGCGCTGCTGACGGCCCGGGCCAACGGCACGCTGATCAGCATGGCGGCGCTTGAGGAGTCCATCGACCGGGTGATGGCCGGCCCCGAGCGCAAGAGCGTGCTGCTTTCCGAGCGGGAGCGCAAGCTCATCGCCTACCACGAGGGCGGTCACGCGCTGGTCGGTCACGCGCTGCCCAATGCCGACCCGGTGCACAAGATCACCATCATCCCCCGGGGCCGGGCGCTCGGCTACACCGCCTCGGCGCCCGCCGAGGACAAGTTCCTGATTACCCGGTCGGAGATGATGGACCAGCTGGCGATGCTGCTGGGCGGCCGGACTGCGGAGGAACTGGTCTTCCACGAGCCGACCACAGGTGCCGCCAACGACATAGAGAAGGCGAGTTCGATCGCCCGCGGCATGATCACTGAGTACGGGATGAGTGAGCGGCTGGGCGCGCGCAAGTTCGGTACCGGGGACGGCGAGCCGTTCCTCGGCCGCGACATGTCGCACACCAGGGACTACTCCGAGGAGATCGCGTCCACGATCGACGAGGAGGTGCGGCGTCTCATCGAGTCGGCGCACGACGAGGCCTGGGAGATCCTGGTCCAGTACCGCGAGGTCCTCGACGATCTCGTGCTCAAGCTGATGGACAAGGAGACCCTGAGCCGGAAAGAGGTCCTGGCGATCTTCGCGCCCATACAGACGCGTCCGTCTCGTGGCTCCTACACCGGGTACGGGAAGCGGCTGCCGTCGGACCGTCCGCCGATCATGACCCCCAAAGAGCTCGCGCTGACCGCTGCTGCGGACGTGAACGACCATCCCGCGGCCGGTAACGGGCAGGCCACTCCCTGGTCGCAGGGCAGCCAGCCGCTGGACCAGCCCCTGGGTATGCCCCCCCGTATCGAGGACGATGACACCGGCGGCGAGGGCCATTGACCAGCGAGTTCGACACCGCGCGCATCGAGCGCGCGGTACGGGAGATCCTGCTCGCCATCGGCGAGGATCCCGCCCGGGACGGGCTGAGGGATACCCCGGCGCGAGTGGCCCGCGCCTATGCCGAGCAGTTCTCCGGCCTCGGGCAGCGTCCCGAGGACGTGCTCACCACCGTGTTCGACGCGGATCATGACGAACTCGTCCTGGTCCGCGACATAGAGGTCTACAGCACCTGCGAGCACCATCTCACCCCGTTCTTCGGGTCCGCGCATGTCGGGTACATCCCGAATGTGAAAGGCCAGATAACCGGGCTGTCCAAGCTGGCCAGGCTGGTGGACGTGTATGCCCGGCGGCCGCAGGTCCAGGAGCGCATGACCAGCCAGATCGCCGATGCACTGATGAGCGTGCTGGAGCCACGCGGGGTGCTGGTCGTGATTGAGGCCGAGCACCTGTGCATGTCCATGCGCGGCGTCCGCAAACCGGGCGCCAAAACGGTGACCTCGGCGGTCCGTGGCATCATCCGGGACAGTGACCGCACCCGGGCGGAAGCAATGAGTCTGCTGTTCGGCCGGCGCGCCGGAGGGTAGCTTGCGTTGAGGGGGGTACCCCTCCCTTGGGGCAATTGGCCGCGCCAGATGTCAGCGATGACTACGCTGATGATCCGTGATCCGGGGCTTAACCGATATGTCCGAGACAAGCGAGAACAGGACAGCGGGCCTCGTTGCCGCACTGCCCGGCGACGACGCCTCCACTGACCAGAGGCCGGTGACCCGGCCGCCCGACCGCAGGCATCGACGGCGGTGGGTGCCGGTGACGGCAGCCTGGCTCTGCCTGCTCATCGGGCTGGCCGACATCGCCCAGGTGGTGATGCCCAGCTTCTACCAGCGCACCCATCTGCACAAGATCAATTCTTACGTGCCCGGAACGCTGACCAACCTCACGCGCACCGTGGATGTGCTCATCGGGCTGATGCTGCTGATGCTCTCCCATGGCCTGCGCAGGCGGAAGCGCCGTGCCTGGGAGGCGGCCACTCTGCTGCTCGCGTTCAGCATTGTGGTTCACCTGGCGCGCTTGCCGCATGTTGTACCGGCCGTGGCGGCGGCGGGCGTGCTCGCTGCCCTGCTGTACTTCCGTGACGAGTTCTACGCGGTGGGGGATCCGCGCACCCGGTGGCGGGCGCTCGCGGTCTTCGCCGGGCTCGTGGTGGCCGATGTGGCCATCGGTCTCACCTACATGCTGCTCGCCCGGGGACTGGCCCACGATTACTCCTTCGTGCAGCGCACCCAGCATGTGATCTACGGCCTGGTCGGCATCTCGGGACCGGTCCAGTTTCTCCCGGACAACCGCAGCGACCTGTTCAATCTGCTGACCAGCGCCCTCGGCCTGTTCACCCTGGCGGTGGCCGGCTACCTGTTCCTGCGCCCGGCCAAGCAGACGGCGCGGCTGGGTGAGCAGGACGCAACGAAGATCCGGGACCTGCTCGGCAGGCACGGCGACCGGGACTCCCTCGGTTATTTCACGCTCCGCAACGACAAGAGCGTCATCTGGTCGTCCACCGGCAAGTCCTGCATTGGCTACCGGGTGGTCTCCGGGGTGATGCTCGCGGGCGGTGATCCTATCGGCGACCCGGAGGCATGGCCCGGCGCGATCCACGCGTTCCTGGACGAAGCGGCCCGGCATGCCTGGGTGCCCGCGGTGATGGGGTGCGGGGAACTCGGCGCCGAGATCTGGTGCCGCGAGGGCGGCCTCACCGCGCTCGAACTGGGCGACGAGGCCGTCGTGGAGGTATCCGATTTCTCGCTCAAGGGCCGCTCCATGCGGAACGTCCGGCAGATGGTGTCCCGGGTGGAGCGGAACGGCTACACCGCCGAGGTGCGCCGGGCCGGGGACTTTCCCGCCGCGCAGATAGCGCAGTTCGTCCGCAAGGCTGAATCCTGGCGCGGCGGCCAGACCGAGCGCGGCTTCTCCATGGCGCTGGGCCGGGTGGGTGCCTGCGGTGACGAGCGGTGCGTCATCGCGACCGCCACCGAGAACGGCGTGCTCCGCGCGGTCCTGCATTTCGTGCCGTGGGGATCCGATGGCCTGTCGCTCGACCTGATGCGCCGCGACCGGACCGCGCAGCCCGGGGTGAACGATTTCCTGATCGTCGAGAGCATCAAGGCCGCTGAGGAACTGGGCATCAAGCGCATCTCGCTGAACTTCGCGGTCTTCCGGGCGGCGCTGGAACGCGGCGAGCGGATCGGCGCGGGGCCGGTGCTGCGCGCCTGGCGGGGGATTTTGCTGTTCATGTCCCGGTGGTTCCAGATCGAGTCGCTGTACAAGTTCAACGCGAAATTCTGCCCGGTCTGGGTGCCGAGATTCTTCGTCTTCCCCGGTACCAAGGACGCGCCGAGGGTCGGCCTGGCCGCGCTGGAAGCCGAGGCGTTCCTGGTCTGGCCCCGCATCGGGTTGCGCAGGCTCGCCAGCAAGATGGGGCTCGGCAGGCTCCGTCGGCGGATGCGCGCCGCGGCCAGGAAGCGCCGGGCCGCGCTGCGCTGACCGGATGCGCCGCGCGCGTAGGGTGGCGCTCATGAGGAGCCACGCGGGAGCCCCCACGGGAGGCGCGGAGGGCCGCGGCCACCCCGCCCAGCCGCGGCCGCCCAGTCCGGCGGGGTTGCCGGACCAGGACCGGTGCCTGGTCATGGGGGTGGTCAACGTCACCCCGGACTCCTTCTCGGACGGCGGCGCCTGGTTCGGCACGGACGCGGCTATCTCCCGCGGCCTCGAGCTTGCCGCCCAGGGGGCGGACATCGTCGATGTGGGTGGCGAATCGACCAGGCCGGGGGCGCAGCGGATCGCCGCCGACGAGGAACTGCGGCGGGTAGGCCCGGTCATCGCGGGGCTCGCCCAGGCCGGGATCCCGGTGAGCGTGGACACGATGCGGGCCGAGGTGGCGGAGTTCGCGCTGCAGGCCGGCGCGCGGCTGGTGAATGACGTGAGCGGGGGGCTCGCCGATCCCCATATGCCCCGCCTGGTCGCCGCGGCCGGGGTGCCCTACGTGGTGATGCACTGGCGTGGGCAGAGCCACGACATGGATCGCAGGGCGGTCTATGCCGACGTGGTCACCGAGGTGTGCCGGGAGTTGCGGCAGCGGGTCGATGCGGTCATCGCCGAGGGCGTGGACCCGGCGCTCATCGTGCTCGATCCCGGGCTGGGCTTCGCCAAGCTGCCGGAGCACAACTGGTCGCTGCTCACCGCCCTGGACCGGGTTTCCCGGCTGGACGGTGCCGGCCCGGCGTTTCCGGTGCTGGTCGGCGCGTCCCGGAAACGCTTCCTGGGCCGGCTGCTGGCCGCCCCGGACGGGACGGTGCGGCCATTCTCTGGCTCTGATGACGCCACGGTCGCGGTGACCGCGCTGGCCGCCGCGGGCGGGGCCTGGTGCGCACGGGTACACCAGGTGCCCGCCAACGCCGATGCGGTTCGGGTGGCCGAGGCATGGCGCCGGGCCGCATCGCCGGGTGGGCAGCGGGAAGCCGCGGTGCCCAGTTCCGCTATCGGGACGCCCAGGACGACCCGGTGAACCCGCCCGAAACCCGGGCGGGCGGGCAGCAAATCCCGGTCGGCCTGGACCGCATATCCGTGCGTGGCCTGCGGGTCTTCGCCCATCACGGCGTCCGCGACGATGAGCGCCGCGATGGCCAGGAGTTCATCATCGACGCTACGGTCGGCCTGGACACCGCGTCGGCGGCGGCCAGCGATGAGCTGGGCCATACCGTGGACTACTCCGGCCTGGCCGACCGGCTAGTGGCTCTGGCCGGCGGCCCGCCGGTGTGGCTGATCGAGACGCTGGCCGAGCGCCTGGCGGCCGCGTGCCTGTCCGAGCCCTCGGTTCAGGAGGTGGAGATCACCGTGCACAAGCCGCACGCGCCGCTGTCCCATCCGTTCGATGACGTGACCGTGACGATCCGGCGCGTTCGCGGATGACCGGGTCCCCGGCGGCCGCGGCGGCGGCGCGGGTGGTACTCGCCCTCGGCAGCAACCTGGGTGACAGGCTGCACAACCTCCAAGGCGCGCTCGATGCGCTCTTCGACACGTCCGGTCTCGTCTTCGTCGCGGTGTCGCCGGTCTACGAGACCGCGCCGGTCGGCGGCCCCGTCCAGCCCGATTACCTGAACGCCGTGGTCCTCGCCGAGAGCTGGCTGCCGGCCCCGGTGATCCTCGAGCGCTGTCATGCGGCCGAAATGGCGTTCGGGCGGATCCGGGAGGAGGTTTGGGGGCCGCGCACGCTGGATGTCGATTTCATCGTCTACGGTGACGAGGTGAGCGATGACCCCGAACTCACCCTGCCCCATCCGCACGCCCACCAGCGCGCCTTCGTTCTTGCGCCCTGGCTCGACGTCGACCCGGACGGCGTCATCCCGGGACACGGCCGCGTGGCAGCCCTGCTCAAGGCGGTCGGCATGGCGGGAGTGCACCGGCTGGACGATTCCGTTCTGCAGCCTCCGGTATGACGATCGCGGTGGCGCGCTGTGGCGGGGCGGTGCATGAGTGACCCCTACCCGTGTCTGGAGCCTCGCTGTCGTCGGCGCAGTCTGTGCGGCCGGGTCCTGGCTGCTTCTCCGGGTCGTGTACTCGGATCTGCCGCCGCTGCCGTGGACGGGGGTGCCCGCGCTGCTGCTGCTCGCGATCGCGGAAGGCTGGAGCGGCCGTAACCTGCGGGCCAGGATCCGCGGCCGCCGTGGCAGCAAGCCCATCATGCCGATCGCCGTCGCGCGGATGGCGGCGCTGGCCAAGGCGAGTTCCCTGGCCGCCGCCCTGATCGGGGGCCTGGCCGCCGGTTTCCTGATCTATGTCTCGGGCTCGCTGGATAAGGCCGTCCCCCGCAATGACGCTTTCGCCGCGGCCAGCACTCTGGCCGCCGCGGTCCTCCTCGCGGTCGCCGCGCTCTACCTGGAACGCGGCTGCCAAGTCAGGGCGGATGACGAGGACGGCGACGGCCTGCCGCGGGCCCCGTGACGATAGGCGGGCCAGGGCCAGGGGCCAGTGCGTGGGCCGGGGCGTGGGCCGGGGCGTGGGCCAGAGTTGGGCCGGGGACGTGGGCCAGGGCGTAGGCCAGGGTCGGGGCCGGGGACCTGGGTCAGGGTCGGGGCCGGGGACCTGGGTCAGGGGTGTGGCCGGGGACCTGGGTCAGGGGTGTGGCCAGAGTTGGGGCCAGGGGCTAGGAATCGCCGAATTCCTCGCGACGGATCGCATCGCGAAGATCAACAGCGTCTTCGCCGCGCACCACGAGTGGCGGAGAACTACGCAACAGCCGCCCATACAGGAGGCCGCTGACGCCCCGCCAGACATGCCAGCGCGGCAGTTCCGCAGCGTACGGCCACCAGTGCGGCATCTCATCTTCTGGCATAAGAGCACTATAGAGCACTGAAAGCTCTGAGTGCTAGCTGGAGTTTAGATAGCTCGTGAAGGTGCATACCTTGATCACGTGGGTGCGTCGCCGGTAGATCCGCTGGGAGCCGATTTCGCCTATGTGCAGGTGGCGAACCATATCGCCGTGCGCATCGAAGCTGGCGAGATCACCCACAAGCTGCCTGCCGAGCGCGATCTCGCCCGGGAGTATGGCGTCGCGTACCAGACGGTCCGGCACGCCATGAAGATTCTCCGCGAGCGCGGGCTGATCATCACCCGGCAGGGCCGTGGCACGTTCGTCGTCCGCGATCGCGGGGCAGAGCCGGGCTGAACCCATCGTTACGGCTGCACTCATCGTTACGGGCTGCGCGGGGGCTGTCCGAATTCGCGCTGTCCCAGGGGTTCGCCCAAAAATCTCGTCTTTCCCGTGAACCGGCTGCTGCTAGAACGCAACAGTGAAGGCGATGGACAACGATGAGCTGATCGCTGCCGTGGCGGGCGGTAACGACGCGGCGCTGCGGGAACTGTTCTCGCGGCATGCGCCGTGGCTGGCTGCCCGGCTGCGCGCGGTGCTGCCGGCCGCCGATGTCGAGGACGTGCTGCAGGAGACGTTCCTGGCCGCCTGGAGGGGTGCTGCGGGCTACCGGATGGAGGGCGCGGGCGGCTGGTTGTGGGGGATAGCCCGCCGGCAGGCCGCGTTGTGGCTGCGCCGCCGCGGGCATGCCGAACTGCTGCTGCCCGCCCTGGTCGCCGCCGACGGGCGGCGCCCGGCAGACCCGGCGGAGGCGGCACTGTCCAGGGCGGAACTCGCTGATGCCGTCAAGGCGCTGGGGCCCGAGGGTGGCCCGCAGCACGAAACCTGGCGGCTGATGTACGTCGAGGACAAGACGGTCGCTGAGGTAGCGGAGCTGATGGGGGTGCCCGAGGGCACCGTGAAGAGCCGCGCGCACCGGGTCCGGCGGCTGATGCGCGCAGCGCTGCGGCGCCACGACCCGGCGGGAGATGGAGGCGGGCGATGACCGGCGGTGATGAGATGACGGGCGACCGTGGGGACTTGGCCGAACACGGCCCGGAACCCCGCGACGTCGATCTGGGCCGGGTCTGGCTCGGCGTGGCCGCGGAGGTATGGCGCCGCCGCCCGGGGCCGGTGGAGCGGCTGGCGGGGCGGCTGTTGCGCTCGCCGGGGCTGGCCCGGGCGCTGGTGACCACGCCGTCGCTGCTGATCGGGTGGATCATCGCCACCGCGGTGGTGCTGGCCGCGGGGATAGCGGCCACCTTGGGGACCGGGACGCCGTACGTGGCCCTGGTCGCGCCTGCGGTCGCGGCGGCGGGCATCGCCTACGCGTACGGGCCGGGGATCGACCCGGCGTGGGAGCTGTCGTGCAGCATGGCGGTCAGCGACCGGATGGTGCTGCTGACCCGGGCCTTGGCGGTGTTCGGCCTGAACGCGGCGCTCGGGCTGGCCGCCTCGGCCGCTTCGGGGACCGCGGCCTGGATCACGTTCGGCTGGTTGGTCCCGATGACCGCGGTCTGCGCGCTGGCCCTGGCCGCCGCGACGCTCGCGCGGTCGGCGAATGCGGGCGTGGCCGCGGGACTGGCCGGCTGGGCGATCACGATCTTGTCCGGCAAGGTGGCCGCCGGGCGGTTCACCGCGGCGCTCACCGACTCTGCCCTGGTACTTCCCTACCTGGCCTTCGCGGCCATCTGCGGCGCGATCGCCTGGTACGCCAGCCGGATCCCGAGAGGAACACCATGAACATTGAGATCACCGATGTGACCAGGCGGTTCGGCCGCACCAAGGCCGTCGCCGGGGTGAGCATGGAAGCCGGGTCCGGGGTGTTCGGGCTGCTGGGCCCGAACGGTGCGGGCAAGACCTCGCTGCTGCGCATGATGGCCACCGTGATCCCGCCGACGTCGGGCACGCTGCGGCTGCTCGGCCGCGATCCCGGCGGCTATGGCCCGCGGAAGGAGATCCGCCGCAGGCTCGGCTACCTGCCCCAGAACCTGGGCTACTACCCGGGCTTCACGGTCGTGGAGTTCGTCGAGTACTTCGCGCTGCTGAAGGAGATGCCGGCGGCGCGGGTACCCGCCGCGGTGGCGGCCGCGGTCGAGCGGGTCGGCCTGGGGGGCAAGGCGAAGGCGAAGCTGCGCACCCTGTCGGGGGGGATGCTGCGCCGGGCCGGGATCGCGCAGGCGATCGTCAACGAGCCCGAGTTGCTGTTGCTGGATGAGCCGACGGCGGGGCTGGACCCCGAGCAGCGGGTGACGTTCCGCGAGCTGATGCGCGACTTCGGCCAGCGGTCCACCGTGATCGTCAGCACGCACCTGGTCGAGGATGTCGGTGCCGCCTGCACTCAGGTGGCCCTGATGGACCAGGGAAAGATCGTCTTCTACGGCACACCAGACGAGCTGACGGCACGCGGTGAGGGAACCTCCGCGGCGGGCGATGCCCCGCTGGAGCGCGGGTACAGCGCGGTGCTCGCGGCGGCGCGATCCATCCCGGCGGCACGGGCATGACCGCCGCGCCCGCCCAGGCACCGGCCCGGCCACTGCGGGCCGGACGCCCTCGCCCGGTGCTGCCGGGGCGGCTGCTGCGCCTGGAACTGCGCCGCAACGCGATGCTGTGGGTACTGCCGGTGGCCGCCGCGCTGTTCTGGCTCATCACGTACCGCAAGAGCATGGCGTTGCCGCCGTTGTGGAACGTCCGCGCCATGAGTATGCAAAGCAGTGCCCTGGCGGTTTTCGTGTCGCCGACGGTCGGCGCGGCGGCGTGGATGGGCTCGCGGGAGGGCCGCCACGGTATGACCGACCTGGTGGCGGGCACTGCCCGGCCGCGCTGGGCCCGCCAGTTGGCCACCTGGGCCGCGACCACCTGCTGGGCGATGGTGGCCTATGTGGGCTGCGTGGGCGTCCTGTACGCGGTCACCGCGCGGCAAGCGGCCTGGGGCGGCCCGCTGTGGTGGCCGGCCGCGGTCGGCGCCGCGAGCCTGCCCGCATTCTCTGCGGTCGGGTTCGTCGCCGGGACGGTCTTCCCGAGCCGGTTCACCGCGCCGCTGGTCGCGGTGGCCGCGTTCGTCGGGCTCGCGTTCAGCACCCTACCGATCCGTGGCAGCCAGTCGTACTGGCAGGTCTCGCCGGTCGTCGCCGGTGCATGGGACTTCGGGCCCAACGAGAGCGTGGGGACCTTTTATCACTACCTCCCTGACCTGCCCATCGCCCAGGTGATGTTCGCCGCCGGGCTCACCGCGGCGGTGCTGGGGGGCCTGGGCCTGCGCGCGGGCTCCGGCGGGCGGTGGCTGCGCCGGTCCGCCGCGGCCATCACCGCCGCCGGCCTGCTGGCGGCCGGGACCGCCGCCGGGCTGGCCGGCACCGGTCGGCTGGACGCGCACGGCATGATCGCCATCCCGGCCCTGCATGATGCGGCCAACGACAGTCCGATCCGCTACACCCCCGTCTGCAGCCATGCCGCGATCCCGGTCTGCCTGAACCCGGCCTACACGTCCTACCTGCCGCCCGTGACGGCCGCCCTCGAACCAGCGCTCAGCCAGGTGGCCGGCCTGCCCGGCGCGCCGGTCCGCATCAGCCAGGCCGCCACGACCTATCGGCAGGGATCAGGCAACGACATTAGTTCTGGTATGGCAGGCCCGTCCATGAGCGGCAGACCGCCGAGGTTCCATCTGGTCCTCCCCGATCAGCTACTGGGCCCGACCATGACCACCAGCGAACTCGCCGCCGAGATACGATCGAACGTGGGGCAGGATATCCTCGCCGACGTCATCGGCGTCGGCCCCGGCGCCAGCCCGGCGCAGCAGGCCGTCATGGCGGCCTTGCTGAAAGGGGCGGCCGTGCCGCAGTCAGCCTCATCCGCGCCCGGAACGCGGCAGCCGAACACAGCATCGCAGTTGCCGGCGCCCGTTCGTTCCGCCGCCCGGCGATTCGCCGCGCTGCCGGCGGCCGTCCGGCACGCCTGGCTCACGCAGCACCTGGCTGCGCTGCGGGCCGGCCGGGTCAGCCTGGCGCAGTTGCCATGACCGTCGGCGCGGCCCGCAAGCCGCCGCACGAGGCGGTGCCGGACAGCGAGGCGCGGCCGCGCCTGCCGGGATTGCGCCTGGTGTGCCTGCACGCGGTCGGCCGCCGGGTCCCCACGGCCCTGGCGGGGGTAGTGGCCTGCGCCGTCGCGCTGCGGATCGCACTGCACTGGCACTGGGACAGCTATGGTGCGCTGCAACTGCCGCTGGTGTTCGAGACCGGGTGCGCCACGGCCATCGCTATCAGCACCGCCAGCCCGTTCGGCGACCCGGAACGCGCTACCGGTCGGTGGCTGCCGTTCCTGCGGCTGGGCGTCGCGCTGGTGCTGACCGCGGCGGCAGTCGGCGCGCTGGCCGCCGCGGGAACTGGTGCGCACCTGGCCGGTGGCTCCCTGGACGTGCTGCGCAACGTCGCCGGGCTGACCGGCATAGGCCTCTTGTGTGCCGCCGCGCTCGGCGGCGCGCGGGCCTGGGTCGGCCCAACCGCCTATATGGTGGTCGCCGCGTACGGGCTGTACACGGACTGGCACGGCCCGGCTCTGACCACGCCATGGATCTGGCCGGCCCGGCCGCCGCACGACGTTGGCGCCGCGATCTGCGCGGGCCTGGTATTCGCGGCCGGGACAGTAATCCTCATGGTGCGCGGAACCCGCGACCCCGTCGGCGAATGAGTATGGTCGGGGACGGCGGCGCTGCCTGCACCTGGGGAGCTCTGGTGGTCACCCTTCAGAATTCAGCCCGGTAGGCCGCCGAGGCGTGCGGCACCGCGGTGCCGGGGCCGTAACGACCGTCGGTCGGCCCCCGTACGCCCTGGAAGTTGGCCTCGAAGGCCAGGTGGCTGGCGTTCCTGGCGAAGAATGCCCTCATGTCATGCACGTACCGCGCGTCGTCCCCGCCGGCGGTGGGGCGGGAACGGATGCTTCCCCACTCTGGCACCGACAGCCGCTTGCCGTGCGCTTTCGCGAACGTCAGCCAGTAGTTCAGGCCCTGGGCGCCGTTGAGCTGCTTCTGCCAGCCTGCGGCGGTCCTCGCGGATGGCCACCAGTCGTAGGTGTCGATCCCGACCATGCTGACGTAGCGGTTACCGGGGTACGCCTGGATGGGATTCGGCAGCGCGGAGGCGACCCCGCGGTTGACGTTCCAGTCCCACTGCAGCCCCGGTGCCGTGGTGCGGGCCGCGGTGACGATCTGCCGCCAGCATGCCGCCCAGGTGGCCGGCTGGGTGGCCTTCCAGATGTACCAGCCGCCGTTGAATTCCCAGCCCAGCCGGATGATCGAGTGGCCGAGCCCGTAGGACGAGATCACGCTGCCGAAGCGGCGCCAGTGTGAGTTGTATGCGCCGTGCGCGCACGCTCGGAGGGAGACACCCCGAACATGCTCTGGCAGTATGGCCACCCCGAAGACTTTGGTATACGGCGTTCCGCGCCAGCGCTGGTACATCCACCACGGATCCACGATGTCCCGCCAGGTTGCCCTGGCTGAGTAGTCCTCAACCACGTCCAAAGAGCGATGGCGCCAGGCGCCGAAGGCGCGCGCTGCCGCCGGGGTGGCGGTAGCCACGTAGGCCCCGCTGGCCCAGGGCAGGCCGGAGCGGGGCCCGGCCGCGGCGGCTACGCCGGCCTGCGGGGCGGCGTGCATGCTCGCTGAGGCTGCTCCCGCGAAGGCCACGCTGAGCGCCAAGGCCCCGCTGGCGCCGACAGCCGTGACGACGCTGACCGCAGCGGCGAGCCGCCTGCGGCCGCGGGCGTGGTGCATGCGGCCGGAAGCCGGAGGCGTAATCCGTACATGTTCGGTGCTAGCCGCACAAGGAAACATCTGCGGCGACTCACTGTCGTCATTGCTTACTAAGAGTTTCGACATAGAGCCGAAGCGTACATGGCGTGAGCGGAATATTACTGAGAGTAAGAAAAGACGTGGTGCCTACCGACCAGATGGCTCTGGCGTGCGGCGGCCGGGTAACCGGGTAACGCCGAGGAGCGAACGCAGTTCCCGGCGTTCGCTGCTCGGCGATGGACCGCTGCGACCTGGTCGAGTCCGGCGGGTCAGAACCCTGCCCGGTAGGCCGCGGCGGCGTTAGGCACGGGGGTGCCGATGCCGTAGCTCCCGCCCACGGTGGTGCCCTGGAAGGTGGACTCGTAGGCCAGGTGGGAGGCGTTCGCTTCGAAGAATCCCCTCATGTCCTGCACGTACTGCGGGCTGTCCCCCCCGGCCGAGGATCCGGTGGTGACGTTTCCCCACTCTGGCACTGAGAACGGCTTGCCGTGCGTTTCCGCGAACGCGAGCCAGTATTTCAGCCCCTGGACGCCGTCGAGCTGTGCCTGCCAGCCCGCGGCCGTGCTCGCCGATGGCCACATGTCGTAGCTGTCGACCCCGATCATGTTCACGTACGCGTTTCCTGGATACGCCTGTGCGGGATCTGCCAGCCCCGAGGTGACCCCGCGGTTGACGTTCCAGTTCCACTGGAGGCCCGGGGCGGTGGACCGCGCCGAGGTGACGATCTGCCGCCAGCATGCGGCCCATGTGGCCGGCTGGGTGGCCTTCCAGAAGTACCAGCCGCCGTTGAATTCCCAGCCCAGCCTGATGATCGAGTCACCCAGGCCGTAAGACGTGATCACGCTGCCGAACTGGCGCCAGTATGTGTTGTACGTGCCGTCCGCGCACGCCTGGAGAGAGACCCCGGAAACCTTCTCGGGCAGCATCGCCACGCCGAAGGCCATGGTGTATGGCGATCCGCGGAAGCGCTGGTACAAAAAGCCCGGATCCACGATGTCCTGCCAGGTTCCCCGGTTCCCCCAGGCAGTCACGACGTCCAGCGGGTGACCACGCCAGGCGGCGAAGGCGGCGGCCGCGGCCGGGGTGTTGTCCGGTAGATAGGCGCCGCTGGGCCAGGGCAGGCCGGAACTGGTCCCGGCCGCGCCGGCTTTGGCGCCAGCCTTGCCCGGGACGGCAGCGTGCGTGGTGCTCGCTGAGGCCGCGCCTGCGAAGGTCACGGTGAGCGCCAAAGCCCCGCCGGCGGCGACAGCAGTGGCTATGACCGCGGCGGCGCGCCGGTTGCGGTGGCGGGCAGACGGCCCGCCGCCGAACGTTGAAGGTGTGGGCCGCGCCGGTGCGGTGCTGTCCGGTCTGGTGTTGTTGTGCTTTCTCCCGAATGCCATGACGCTTCCTGCTTTCACATTCAATCCGTTACGTAATCACCACTCTCTGTAATTTGCGGTGTGGTCCCCAGAGGCAGAATCCCTGGATTTGACCGGAAATTTTCCCGGGCAATTCGACCCGGACAATTCAGCCCCGTCTTTACGGCCGGGGCCATCCAGCCCGGGCCTTCCGGCCCGCTAGCCCTCTCCGGGCCCGCAGGCGGCCGAAAGGGCAGCAGCGGAAGTGGCCAGCAGAAAGGCGCGATCAGCGCGGCCGGGCCGCGTGCGCGCGTTCGCTCGGGCTCGGTGCGGTTAGTAGCCCGCTGGGGTCACCGGTCCATGTCGCGACGGCGAAGCAATGAACCGGATACGGCCGTCAGGTCCTCGACTTGTGGGCCAGGGCGAAGCAATGAACCGGATACGGCCGTCAGGTCCTCGACCCGTGGGCCAGGCAGCCCGTCGCGGTCCAGGCAGCTCGTCGCGGCCCAGGTGGAAGCCCACTCAGACGCCCTGGCCGTCGGCCCGCCCACCCGTGCCGCATCCGCACATCCGTCGGCCCGCCCACGTGTCCTGCCGCCCCCGCACATCCTGGCCGAGAATATGGTGCATTACAGAATTAGTGGCTAGAAAGATAGCTTGTGGGTATTCACCTAATTCTGCTCCGCCGTGCGAATATAGCGGCACTGATGAGCGAAACGGTCTATTAAGGCCCCTCCATGCAGGGCCCTGAGAGAAAGCACAGCCGATAAATCTCTGTAGCGGATGCATATGGTCATCCGCTTCTGACATGCTGTGCCAACCCGCTGTCCGCCATGGATGCCGCACGTTCGCGGCAATGGTTTATGAAGCTAATGGAGGTCCATGCGGTGCCGACCGCCCCCGAGATCATCGTGAGGATGCGTAACGCGGTACCAGCGGGCAGGCAGCACCTGGACCGTGTGGAGTTGCGGTCCCTGCGCGACCTGACGCGGGCACTCGTCGCGAGCAAGCCCGACGCGCAGCGGGAGTACGGCCGCTTCCTCGCGATAGGCCAGCGGAGCATCGGCCTGCCGGGCGCCGAGCTAGCGGCCTGGTTGCACGGCAAGAGAATGCTGGTCACCGGCGGAACGGGATGCATCGGGTCGGCGTTGCTGACCCAGCTGGCGGGCTTCGGCCCGGCCCGGCTGGTCAGCGTGAGCCGCGGATCCACCAAGGGGCCGCGGCTTCCGCAGGTTGAATACGCCCGGGCCGATGTCCGGGACCGGAGCCGGCTCTCGTCCGTGTTCGGTGGCGTCAAGCCCGATGTCGTCTTCCATGTGGCCGCGCAGCGCAATCCAGGTCTGGCCGAACACGAGGTGCACCGCACCGTGACCACGAACGTGCTCGGCACCCGTAACGTGATCGACGTCGCCGCCGAGTTCGATGTTCCGCAGGTCGTCTGTGCTTCGACCGGCAAGGCGCTGCGTCCCTACTCCCCGGACGTGTACACGGCGTCCAAACGGGTCGCCGAGTGGCTGCTATCGCAGGCCGCGGCGCGCGGCGGGGCGAGTTACTCGGCCGCGAGGTACACGCACGTGGTCGACAACTCGATCATCCATGCCAGGCTGCTGGACTGGTGCGAGGGCGGGGTGATCCGCCTGCACAGCGCCGACATCGCGTTCTACGCCCAGTCGGGGCTCGAGTCGGCCCAGTTGCTGCTGGGAGCCGGGCTCGGCGCGCGCCCCGGCGCACTGCAGGTGCACGCCATCACCGACCTCGGCTGGCCGGTGAGCCTGCTCGATGTGGCGCTTGGCGTCCTGGTGCGGACCAGGTCGGCCACGCCGGTCTATTTCAGCGGCTATGACCGCGGTTACGAGGCCGCGCCGTTTCCCGGGCTGTATGACCCGCTGACCGCGGGCGATATCAGCCCGCTGCTCAGTGCCTTTGAGGCGGCCCGCGCCGAGCGGTCGTCGTGCCCGGCCGCCGACGCCTTCCCGCTGGAGGTCGCAGCCGACCCCGGGCTGGACGAGCGGATGCTGGCCCTAGGCGATGTCTGCGCGCGAACACAGGAGCCCGCGCGGGTACGGGCGGCGCTCGACGAACTGTCGTGGACGCTGCTCGACGCCACCCTGAAGGCCGTACCGCACCGTGCGCTGGTTCGCGCCGTGCGGCTGACCGCCCCGCACCGCGGCAGCCTGAACGCCGAGCACGGGAGGATGCTCGCGGCGATCGAGCGTTGCGCGGCGGTCAGCGAATCCTCGCTGGTCTGAGCCCCGAAGGTGAACCCCGTCAAGGTCTATGTCCGCCTCGGCGTGTTAACGGCCATAACATGCCGCAAAAGAGAAGATGAGCGGGCTGATTCCGAAATAACTCCCCAAAAGCCAAAGCTACTTTCTCATTTTGTGCTCCTCAATTCTGCGTTTCACTCACTCAATTTCCCGCCGACGGCATACACTGGACCGCAGAAGCCAGCCGGAAGTGCTCGCCGAAGTATTCAGCGAAGTTACTTCCACCGGCTGGCATGGCGCCCCCAGCAGGATCAAATCCCGCACCTATTGGGGGCCGCTCCGCGTACCGGTAAGGCCGATGTAACCAGATCATTGCCGGAGGTCAGTAGCCCCAGGCTCCTTTGCGGGACACACCCAGCTAAAACCAGCTCGACCGCGCCTTCCCGGCACCGTTCCGAACGGTCATGCGAGTCGCGCCTTCAGCCTGACCTTATGCGACCTGGGGGGAAACCCTGACCAGCTACGATAGCGCCCAAAATCCTGCCATCAGGCGACCCTGGCGCGGGATGCCGGTAGAACAGCAAGCCGGGTTTAACGGCTTGACCGCGCTCGCCGTCGACCCCACACCCACCCGGGCCATGCCGGTTGCCGATCGGCCGGCCCCGGCAAGAGATCATCCCAGCGACGCCGCCAGGCGGCCTCATGATCTGGCCCGAGTGAGAACCCTGCCGTGGCCACTGCTCGTGATCGTGACCGTCCAGGCCGCGCTTTCGCTGCGATTGGTGTGGTCAAACACGGCTTTCCAAGATGAGGCGCTGTATCTATGGGCGGGACGGCTGGAATGGGCGCACTGGTTGCATGGAGCGCCAACCCCGGTCTTTGCCACCTGGTTCTCAGGAACACCAGTCATCTATCCGCCGCTCGCCGCGCTGGCAGGCGCCGTCGGCGGACTTGCGGCCGCGAGATCCTTGTCGCTCATATTCATGCTCACCGCCACCACGTTGCTGTGGGGTACGACGTCGAGGTTGTTCGGCAAGCGCGCGGCTCTGTTCGCTGCCGCTCTGTTCGCAACGCTCGCCAATACCCAGTTCCTGGGAGCATTCGCGACCTATGACCCTATGGCGCTCATGCTGATAGCGCTGGCGACCTGGCTCGCGGTACGTTCGATCTCGCCTGGCCCTCGACCGCAGATGACGCTGCTCATCGCGGCAGCAAGTGCTCTGGCTCTCGCCGATGCGACCAAGTACGCGGCCACGCTATTTGACCCGGTCGTGCTTATTGTCGTGATCCTGGCGGGCCGGCGGCTTCGTGGCTGGAGAGCCAGCCTGACCGCCGGGCTGATTATGTCCGGGGCGCTGCTCACATTGCTCGCGGGCGGGCTCGCAGTGGGCGGATCGGCCTACTGGCATGGCATAACATCGACAACCCTGAACCGCCCGGCGGCTTCTTCGCCCACCTCCGTGATCCTTGAACGTTCGTACGTATGGACTTCTCTCGTCATAGTCCTTTCTGCGCTCGGGATAATACTGGCGCGGCAGGACGGCCGCATCGTGAGAACGCTAATAGCCACACTCGCCCTGACGGATCTGCTGGTGCCCGCCGAGCAGGTCCGGGTGCATACGATTGTCAGCCTCCAAAAGCATGTGGACTTCGGCGCGTGGTTCGCTGTCATTGCCGCCGGATATGCGATGGCCCGTATTAGCCGGATGAACAGGGGGACCGGTTGGGCCCCCGTTCTCGCCTTGCCGATCGTCGCCTGCACGGCATTCAGCGCAGTCGGCCAGGCCGCCAGCCTTTATCGAGTGTGGCCCAACGCGGCATCATTAATCAGCGCCATACGCCCGGTGCTCAAGCACAGCAACGGGCGAGTCCTGGCCGAGGGCGACGAGTTTTCCGTCATTCCTTACTATCTGGGAAATGACGTGTCATTCCGCCAGCTCAGCACTACCTATTTGTTTACCTACGTTGACCCTCGGACCCATAGGCGAATCGGCATGCCCGCATCGTTTGCGGATGCTATCCGGCACGGTTATTTCCGCTTCGTGGTGCTTGACTATGCGGGCGGGCATCCGGCGGTGGATCGTGTTATTACCCAGGCAGCGCAGACATCCGGTAATTGCCGAGAAATTCTCAATGAGCCATATGTCCAGCTGTATGTGCGGTTGACTTTCAGAGTCTGGAAGTGCACGCGGCCGTCCGGACATTCGGAGAGGAAGCACCATGTCGCAGGCTGATCGCGGCAAGCTGTATCTGCCGTCGCCGCCTACTCGGCGTGAAAAGTACCAGTACTTCGGCAAGCACCGTCCCTGGGTGTTCGGGTGGATACTTATCGCTTCCGGCGGGGTTCTGTACGGGTACGTGCGCGTAGCCGCCCGGGCGTGGGCGATCGAGCCGGTGATGTGGCTGCTGCTGGCGATCATGGTGCCGCCAGCCGTGGTCAATTTCTGGCTGCGTATCGGCAAGCCGAGGCTGACCCTGGCGGGGCACCTCACGGCCACCCTTGAATACCAGCCCGCCGGCGAAACAGTTGACGTGTTCCTGCCCAGCTGTGGCGAGCCATTGGAGGTGCTGGACAACACGTTCAAGCACGTGAGCCTCATGCGGTGGCGGGCAGCTATGACCGTGTACGTGCTCGACGACTCGGCGCGCGAGGAGGTGCGCAGCCTGGCCGATCAGTACGGCTACCGCTACGTCGTGCGCGCCAATCGGGGCGAGTTCAAGAAGGCGGGGAACCTCATCAACGGGTTCGACCTGAGCAGCGGTGAGTTCATCGTTGTGCTCGATGCCGATTTCGCGGTGCGCCGCGATTTCCTGTATGAAACGATGCCATACTTCGCGGACCCGCAGGTCGGCATCGTCCAGACCGCCCAGTTCTTCGACACGCGCGACCGGTCGTTCTCCTACATCCAGCGTTACGCCGGAGCTCTCCAGGAAATCTTCTTCCGGTTCATCCAGCCGGCTCGGGACCGTTACAAGGCGGCGATCTGCGCCGGGACGAATCTCGTCTACCGGCGTAGCGCGGTGGAGGCGGCCGGTGGCTTCGCGCGGGTGCCGATAGGCGAGGACGTCCACTCGGGCGTAAAACTGTGGTGGGCTGGCTACGAGACCCGGTACGTGCCGCTCTGCCTGGCCAAGGGTGTCGCGCCGTCCGACTTCGCGTCGCTGGCCAACCAGCAGACCCGCTGGTGCCGTTCGTCGATGCTGCTGATGGTCGAGAAGCACTTCCAGGAGGCGCCATTCACCTGGAAGCAGCGGGCCGCATTCTGGGCCGCGTTCCTGTACTACATGTCGTCGGCGGCCCTGCTGCTCACCGGACCGTTCCCGACGCTGACCATGATGTGGTTCTATCCGCGGGGGGTCTACCCGCACAACTACATAGCGATGCTGCCCGCCCTCGCGGCGGCCCTGTTCGCCTTCCCGATGCTGACCAGCGGCTGGCGGCTCACCATCTACCGGGTCTGCCTCATAAATTCGTGCTGTCACCTGTATGCGATCTGGTTCGCGATCCGTGGTCGGGTCGCGGATTGGGTGCCGACCGGTGCGTCCGGAGGCAAGGATCTGGTCCCCAGGATGGTGAGCCGCATCCTGCGCACGTGGATCGTGGTCGAGCAGGTGGTCCTGTGGTCGTCGATAGCGCTGCGGGTGCACGAATTCGGGTGGCGGCCGTACTGGGCGACGTTCGCGCTGGGCGCTTTGCAGTTGTACATGCTCATGCCGCTGATGACCCGAGGCAAGGGCGTGCGGCAGCGCGGGGAGGAGCGCGGGGAGGAGCGCGAGGAGGCTGGCTCGCCCCTGGCGACCCGCAGCCGCGTCATGGCGGGTGAGCCGGGATGAGAGTCCGCCCAGTAGCGCCGGCAGTTGCGCTGTTGATGGCGCTGGCCGCGTGCGCCGTCACGTCACCGATGGCCGACGGGAAGATATCGGAGCTTGGCCTCTTCGAGCCAGGCGTGCCGGAGTCGTACACCCCGGTCGCTGATTTCAGCTCCGCTTCCGGCGTGCGGCCGAACCTGGATGTCTACTACAGCGGCTGGTATGAGCCGTTCCACGCCGAATTCGCGGCGGATGCCGCCCGGCACGGCGCTGTGACGCTGGTGCAGATCAATCCCACGGGCATCGACCTCGCGGCGATCGCCACCGGAACCTACGACACGTACCTGCGCAGCTACGCGGTCGCCGTCTGCTCCGCTGGCCGGCGGGTCATCCTGAGTTTCGGGCATGAGATGAACGCGTCCTGGTACTCATGGGGCTTCACGCACGCCTCCCCGGCGGCGTTCGTGGCGGCCTGGCGGCACATTGTCATGCTGTTCCACGCGGCGGGCGCTAGCAACGTGAGCTGGTTGTGGACCGTGAACGTCACCAACTGGCCCAGCCATGTCGCCGCCATCGCACCGTGGTGGCCGGGTGATGCCTACGTCACGTGGGTGGGTCTGGACGGCTATTACTACCGGCCGTCCCAGACGTTCGGCACCCTGTTCGGCCCGACCATCACCGCAACCCGCGCCCTCACCAGTGACCCCGTGCTCATCGCCGAGACCGGCGTCGCGCCTGCCGCGGGCAAACCAGCCAAGATCGCCGATCTGTTCGCCGGGGTGCACGCCTACGGGCTGCTTGGACTCGTCTGGTTTGACGCTGTCACGCAGCGGGACTGGCGTATCAGTGGCGACCCGGCGGCGGTGGCTGCGCTCCGAACCGGCGCGGCAGCATACATGAAAGGACATCCCTCATGACCGCGCGCCTTACCGTGCTCGGCGCCGGGTACCTGGGCCTCACGCACGCCGCGTGCATGGCTCACCTTGGGCACGATGTGCTCGGCGTGGACACCGACCCTGGCCGGGTCAGCTTGCTGAACGCTGGGCGTGTGCCCATCCACGAACCGGGCCTCTCGGACCTGCTGCGTGACGGCCTGAATTCGGGGCGGCTGGCGTTCACCACGTCCTACCGGCACGGCGCCGAGCACGGTGAGGTGCACTTCATCTGTGTTGGCACCCCCCAGCTGCGCGGCCGCCAGCGGGCGGACCTGTCCCAGCTGAACCGCTGCGTCACCACCCTGGCCCCGTTGCTGGAGCGGCCGTGCGTGGTCGTCGGCAAGTCCACCGTGCCTGCGGGGACTGCGGCGCGGCTGGCCGGGGAACTGGCGCGCCTCGCGCCCGCGGGGGCGGACGTGGAACTCGCGTGGAACCCGGAGTTCCTGCGGGAGGGGAACGCCGTGGCCGACACTCTTGCCCCGGACCGGATAGTCGCCGGGGTCGCCTCGGCGCACGCGGAGCGGATTCTGCGGGCCGTGTACGACCGGCTGCTCGCCGAAGGCGCCCGGCTTTTCGTCACCGACCTGGCCACGGCCGAGCTGGCGAAGTCGGCGGCGAACGCGTTCCTGGCCACCAAGATCTCTTTCATCAACGCGATGGGGGAGGTGTGCGAGGCCGCCGGGGGGGATGTCACTGTCTTGTCGGACATCCTCGGCGCTGACCCACGTATCGGCCCCGCGTTCCTGCGGCCCGGGCTCGGGTTCGGTGGTGGCTGCCTGCCCAAGGACATCCGGGCGTTCCTGGCCCGCGCCGCCGAACTGGGCGCGGGCGAGGCGCTGGGGTTCTTGCGGGAGGTGGACACGGTCAACCTGCGGTGCCGCACCAGGATGATCGAGCTCACCTGCGCACAGGGCGGCCAGGACCTCACCGATGTCCCTGTCTGCGTGCTCGGCGCCGCGTTCAAGTCCGGCTCCGACGATGTGCGGGACTCCCCGGCGCTGGACGTGGCGCAGATCCTGCACGGCATGGGCGCCCGGGTTACGGTCTATGACCCGGTCGCGCTGGCCAGCGCACGCCAGTCCTGCCCGCAGCTGCGCTATGCCGGATCTGTGCTGGAGGCCGCCCGCGGGGCGGATGTGCTGCTGCTGGCGACCGAGTGGCCGGAGTTCGCTGAGCTCAAGCCCGTGCAACTGGACGGCGTGGTGGCCCGGCGGAACATCATCGACGGGCGGAACGTGCTCGACCCGCGGGTGTGGCTGGACGCCGGTTGGGACTACCGGGCACTCGGAGTGGCCGTTGGGTGACTACCGGTCCATGTCACCGACGATGAAGAACAGCGAGCCCAGGATGGCCGTCAGGTCCTCGGCCCGGTGGCCCGGCAGTATTTCGGACAGGACCTGCACGTTGCTGAACGACGCCGAGCGCAACTTGAGCCGCCAGGGCGTTTTGCCGCCCCGCGACACCAGGTAATAGCCGTTCAACCCGAGCGGGTTCTCCGTCCAGGCATAGATGTCGCCCTCGGGAATCCTGAGCACCTTGGGCAGACGGGCGGCGATCGGGCCGGGCGGCAGGCCCGCCAGCCGGCTGGCGCACGCGTCCGCCAGGTCCAGGGAAACCTCGATCTGGCCGAGCAGGCACTCGAAGCGGGCCAGGCAGTCGCCGCCGGTCCGGGTGACCACGCGCAGCGTGCCCGCGAGTTCGCCGTAGGCCAGGTAGGGCTCGTCACGGCGCAGGTCGAAGTCCACGCCGGACGCCCGGGCGGCGGGCCCGCTCACGCCGTACTGGCGGACCTGCTCGCCGGTGAGGATGCCGACATTCCGGGTTCGGGCCCGGAAGTTCTCATCGGACCGGACAACGGCGCCGATGCCGGGAAGCGCCGCCCGTACCTCGGCGACCGCCGCGCCCACCCGGCCCAGCCAGCCCTCGGGTAGTTCTTCCTTCAGCCCGCCGACCCGGTTGAACATGTAGTGCATCCGGCCGCCTGCGATCTCTTCCATGATCGCCTGCAGGAGTTCCCGGGCCTGCACCGCCGCGCCTGCGGCCCGGTCAGCAGCACCAGCACCGGCCTGCTTAGCATCAGCACTGCCATTTGGCGCCGCAACGATTTCCGGCGGGTAGCTGCCGAGGAACGCAAGGTGGCTGAGCACGCGGTTCAGTTCGGCGAGGAGGGTGCGCGCCCACACGGCGCGGGCCGGCACCTCGATCCCGGCCAGCCGCTCGGCGGCGAGCACCACCCCGAGCTCGCTGGAGAACGCGCTCAGCCAGTCGTGACGGTTGGCCAGGACGATGATCTGGCGGTAGTCGCGCGCCTCGAAGAGTTTCTCGGCGCCGCGGTGCACGAAGCCGATGACCGGCTCGGCCGCGGTGATGCGTGCTCCGTCGAAAGCCAGCCGCAGCCTGAGCATGCCGTGCCCCGAAGGATGTGCTGCCCCCAGGTTGACCACGAGGTCGCCAGTGCCCGCCCAGGCTCCGGTACTGGCCAGGGCATGCCGCTCAGCCATCGGCTCTGCTCCCCGCTCGCCTGCGGGGCCCCGCCCGCCTCCCCATTCCCCCTTCACTGCGCCGCCTTCCCTCGTCGCTCGTCCCTCGCTCCTCAGTCCAGGCAACGCCGCGCCCCTCCGGCTCGCTCATGCTCTGCTCCCCGCTGGTTCTCCCGGCTGGCACCCGAGTGAGGCGGGCAGCGGCACCCTAACGGCCTGCAGCAGCCAGCTGAACGCGCCCAGGCCGCCCGGATCTGTCAGCTCAGCCTCCTCGGATGCCCGGCATAGCGCCATCAGGTACCCGGGCGGGTCGGTGCTGGCCAGGGTGAGCGGCGGCCTGCTGCCGCACAGGCCGAGCGCGCGCAGCGCCTGGCGCTGCGTGGTCAGCAGGGTCTGCGTCGCCCCAGCGGACGCCCCGGCCGCCGCGCAGGCGTCCACGGCGACGTGCGCCGTGATGTCACGCGACCCGTCCGGGATGGGCCGCACCAGGTGACCGTCCTGGTACCCGGCCAGCGTGCTCAGCGTGGGCCGGTCCGCCCGCAGATGCCCGTAGTCCGCGCCGATCGCGACGCCGCGCGCCAGCCTGCCGATGACATCGGCCCACGCGGCGCAGCGGGGGCGGCCTATCTCAGCGTGATCACCGATGCGCCGCAGCGGCCACCACCGGCGAAGCCAGGCCTGATCGGCTTCGCCAGCCAGCGGGCCGGGCCGCTCGGCGCCCGTTGCGGTGTCCACGAGTACCAGCCTCGGCCCGGCGCTGGCCAGTTCCGCGACGTCCAGCGGGATATTGTCCAGCCACTCATTGGCGATCACGAGCCCGGTGACCCGCGACGGCACGGACCGATGCCAGCGGATCCGCGGATCAAGTCCCTCCGGCCGCGGGGTGATCTCGACCGCGTGTGCGGAGATTCGTTCGGCAAATGAGGGGTTTGCGGCGGCGAGGAGCGGGGCCGGTGGCTGGCCGGACGACGGGAGGCGGGCCGGGATGTGCCTGGCCATGGCGAGCACCTGGGTCAGCAGCTCACCCCGGCCCGCGCCGATGTCCACCAGGTCGAGCCGGGCCGGATGGCCCAGCGACGCGTCGATCTCGCGGAGCAGGGCCAGCATGGCCGCCGCGTAGCGGGGCGAGGCGTGGACGGAGGTGCGGAAATGCGCGGCGGCGCACTCGCCTCTGGCATAGAAGCCGCGGCTGCCGTACAGCGCGTCCTGCATGGCCGCGCGCCAGGTGACCCACATCACGCTGACTCTAGGGTGTGTCTGTCCGTGGGTCCTCCCCTGACGCCGCAACGTGATGACGAGGCGTGGATATGCTGGCCAGTGCCGTCCGGTACCTGCGAGGACTGGAACGAGAGGACACTCATCCGATGCCCGGCCCTGCCCGCCAGCAGATCCCGCCACACCCGGCCCGGCTCACCGTCGGCGTCATCGGCGCGGGCCGGGTAGGCACGGTCCTCGGGGCCGCGCTGGCCCGGGCAGGCCACCGGGTGGTCGCCGCGTCCGCGGTCTCCGACGCGTCGGTCGCCCGCGCCCGCCGCCTCCTGCCCGATGCGGCGATCAAGCCGCCCGACGAGGTACTGGCCGCCTCGGGCCTGGTCCTGCTCACAGTTCCGGACGACGCACTGCCCGGTCTGGTCGCCGGGCTCGCCGCCACCGGTGCCCCGATGGAAGGACGGTTGCTCGCGCACGCCAGCGGCAGGCATGGCACCGGGGTACTGGAGCCGGCCACCCGCCTCGGCGCACTCCCCCTGGCCCTGCACCCGGTGATGACATTCACCGGGCGCCCGGACGACCTGGACCGGCTGGCTGGGATCTGCTTCGGGGTGACCGCCCCCGACCCGCTACGGCCGGTCGCCGAGGCCCTGGTGATCGAGATGGGCGGCGAGCCGGTCTTCATCGACGAGGCGAACCGGGCGCTCTACCACGCCGCGCTGGCCAGCGGCGCGAACCATCTGATCACTCTGGTGGTGCAGGCCGCTGACCTGCTGCGCGCCGCCGGGGTGCCCGACCCGGCCCGGATGCTCACGCCGTTGCTGTCCGCCGCGCTCGACAACGCGCTGCGGCTCGGTGACGCGGGCCTCACCGGGCCGGTCGCCCGCGGCGACGCGGACACGGTCGCGGATCACATCGAGGCACTGCGCGATGCCTCCCCGGAGGCGCTGCGTGCCTATGTCGCGCTGGCCAGGCTCACCGCCGACCGCGCGCTGGCGGCCCGGATGCTCGCCGCCCCTGATGCGCAGCGGCTGCTCGACGTGCTCGCGGGTGCGCCGCGGTGATCCCCATGCTCGCCCGGACCAGGGCCGGCCTGGCCGCCGCCCGCCGCGGACTGGCTGCCCCGGTCGTGCTGGTTCCGACCATGGGGGCACTACACGAGGGACACCGGGCCCTGCTCCGCCGCGGACAGGACCTTTCCGGGCCAAACGGAAGCGTGGTGGTATCTGTCTTCGTCAACCCGCTCCAGTTCGGCGCTGGTGAAGATTTCGACCGGTATCCGCGGACTCTTGACGAGGACGTCGCGGTCTGCGCCGAGGAGGGCGTCGATCTGGTGTTCGCCCCGGACCATGCCCAGATGTACCCGGCCGAGCAGCTTGTCACCGTGGACCCCGGTCCGATGGGGCAGTTGCTTGAGGGCGCGTTCCGGCCCGGGTTCTTCACCGGAGTGCTCACCGTGGTGCTGAAGCTGTTCCAGTTGGTGCGCCCCGACGTGGCGGTCTTCGGCGATAAGGACGCGCAGCAACTCGCCCTGGTCCGCCGGATGACCCAGGACTTCGTTCTCGGCATCGAGATCGCCGGGGTGCCCATTGTCCGGGATCCGGACGGGCTGGCCATCTCAAGCCGGAACAGGTTCCTGTCCGCGGCGGAACGCCGCACGGCGCTTGCGCTGCCGGCCGCCCTGCGGGCCGGGCGAGCGGCGGCCCTCGCCGGCCCGGCAGGCGTGCTGAAGGCGGCGCACCAGGTGCTCGATGCCGCGCCGGGGCTGCGGCCCGACTACCTGGCGCTGGTCGACCCGGCAACGTTCGAGCAGGTGGATGACGGCGCCACGGGCAGCGCGCTGCTCCTGGCCGCGGCCAGGGTCGGTGCGACCCGGCTGATCGATAACACGCCGCTGGACCTGGGCGGCCCGAACTGACCCCGAGCGAGTGACACAGTGCCAGCTAACCCCCGTGCCAGCTAACCCCCGTGCCAGCTAACCCAGTGCCAGCTAACCCAGTGCCAGCTAATCCCGTGGAGCGCCATGCTGTTGACGATCGATGTCGGAAACACCAACACCGTTCTCGGCGTCTTCGAGGGCGATCAGGTAGTCGAGCACTGGCGGATCAACACCGACCCGGACCGCACCGCCGACGAGATCACGGTGGTGCTGCAGGGACTGCTCGCGCTGAGTTCGCTCGCGAAGGACCCAGACATCACCGGTATCGCGCTGTGTTCCACGGTGCCGTCCGTGCTGCACGAGATGCGGGAGATGTGCCGGCGGTACTACGCAGCGGTGCCCGCGCTGATCGTGGAGCCGGGCGTGCGGACAGGTGTCTCGGTGCGCATGGACAACCCCAAGGAGGTGGGCAGCGACCGCATCATGAACGCGGTGGCCGCGGTCCATCTCTACGGCGGCCCGGCGATCGTCGTCGACTTCGGGACATCGACGAACTTCGACGCGGTCAGCGCGAAGGGCGAGTTCGTGGGCGGGGCCCTGGCCCCCGGGATCGAGATTTCCGTGGACGCGCTCTCCCGGCGCGCCGCCCAGTTGCTCAAGGTTGAGCTGGCCCGGCCGTCGCGCGTGATCGGGAAGAACACGGTCGAGGCGCTTCAGTCCGGCATCATCTTCGGGTTCGCCGGACAGATCGAGGGCATCGCCAGGCGGATGATCAAGGAACTGGCCCCGGAGGACCCGGATTCGGTGACCGTCATCGCCACCGGCGGGCTGGCCCCGCTCGTCATCGACGAGGTCAGCGTGATCGACGAGCACGAGCCCTGGCTGACCTTGATCGGATTGCGGCTGGTCTTCGAGCGCAACATCGGACAGTGACAGATCACCCCGCTGGCACGGTTCACCCGGCTGGCATGGTTCACCCGGTCGGCATGGTTCACCCGGTTGGCCACGATTCACCCGGTTGGCCACGGTTCACCCGGTTGGCACCGTGCCGGGCCGTTCCAGGTAGGTCCGGTCGGGCTTGGCGAAACCAAATCGCGCATATAGCCCGTGGGCGTCCTCGGTGTGCAGCGCCCAGCGGAACGTGGAGCCGGGGCCACGGTCGATCATTGTGCGGATCAGTTCGGAACCGAGCCCTTGGCCCCTGATGTCCGTGACGACGTAGACGTCCGCGAGGTAGGCGAAGCCCACGCCGTCGGAGACCGCCCGGGCGAAGCCGACCATGTTCCCCGTGGCCGTCTCGTACAGACCGACGACCCGCCAGGCCGAATCCAGTTGCCGTTCGACCAGGTCACGGGTCCGCCAGCGTCCCCAGTACGCCTGTTCAGAGAGGAACTGCCAGAGCTCGTTGCGGTCCACGCGACCCGGGTCGTCGTCCATCTCGTACTTTCCCAGCACGATCCGCATGGAACGGACCGTACCGGTCCTACTGCGCACTTGCGTCGCCGGGGCAGCAGATCACCAGGGTGTGTCTTGCAGATCTTCAGCCTGCTGCGCGTCCGCTAACGACGACCAAGATCCACGAGACACACAAGTGCGAGACCAGGGATCCCCGGGCCGGCGCGGTGAAATTGATGCCTGACCCGGGGCTGCCCACCGGTAGCCTCGTCCGCGTGGAGGACGCTCAGGGTACCGGTGGTGTGGACGACCTGCCGGAGCAGACTGACGACGTGCCGGAGCCGCCGGTAATCGAGAACGGCGTGGTGGCGCGACCGACGATCGGCGACGACCTGCCGGAGCAGATGAAGGTACGGCTGGCCAAGCGCGAACGCATGCTCGCGTCCGGCGTTGACCCCTATCCCGTGGGCTTCCCCAGGACTGGCTCGATCAGTGAGCTGCGTGCTCGCTATCCGTCCCTGGAACCGGACACCGCCACCGGGGAGAAGGTCGGCGTTACAGGGCGGGTGATGCTGTCGCGAACCGGCGGGAAACTCTGCTTCGCCACGATTCGCGACGGGACCGGGGACATCCAGGTCATGATCTCCCTGGACCGCGTTGGCGCCGACGCGCTGGCCGCGTGGAAGCAGGATGTGGACCTCGGCGATCACATCGGGGTGTACGGCGAGGTCATCTCCTCGCGCCGGGGTGAGCTCTCCGTGCTCGCGGACAGGTTCGCTATCACCGCGAAGAGCCTTCGGCCCCTGCCGGACAAGCACAAGGGCCTGAGTGACGTTGAGTCGCGGGTACGCCATCGTTATGTCGATCTGATCGTTAATTCTCGGTCGCGGCGGCTGGCTGAGGCCCGGAGCGCTGTCACACGGTCGCTGCGCGAGCAACTGTATGCGCGCGGGTTCCTTGAGGTCGAGACGCCGGTGCTGCAGACGGTGCACGGCGGCGCCAACGCCCGTCCGTTCAAGACCCACATCAACGCCTACGACATGGATATGTATCTGCGGATCGCGCTGGAGCTGTATCTCAAGCGGCTGATCGTCGGCGGGATTGAGAAAGTCTTCGAGATCGGGCGCAATTTCCGCAACGAGGGAGTGGACTCCACCCACAATCCCGAGTTCACCATGCTCGAGGTCTACGAAACGTACGGCGACTACAACACCGTGGCCACGCTCACCAGGGAGTTGATCCAGCAGGCGGCCGTAGCTGGGTTCGGCAGCACCGTTGTGCGGCGGACTGACGGCGGGGAGTACGACATCGGTGGCGAGTGGCCGTCCAAGACGGTGCACGGCGCGATCTCCGAGGCGCTCGGCGAGAAGATCGGGCCGGACACCAGCGAGGAGCGGCTGCGTGCGCTGTGCTCCGCGGCGGGCGTTCCGGTCGATCCAGCCTGGAACCGGGGCCAGATCGTGCTGGAGATGTACGAGCGGCTTGTGGAAAAGCAGACGGTGGAGCCGACTTTCTACCGCGATTTCCCCGTCGAGGTGTCGCCGCTGACTCGCGCGCACCGGGACGATCCACGCCTGGCCGAACGGTGGGACCTGGTGGCCTTCGGGACCGAGATCGGGACTGGCTACTCCGAGCTTGTCGACCCGGTCGAGGAGCGGGCCCGGCTGACCGCGCAGTCATTGCTGGCCGCCGGTGGTGACCCCGAGGCCATGCAACTCGACGAGGATTTCCTCCAGGCGCTGGAGTACGGAATGCCGCCGACGGGCGGCATGGGCGTGGGCATCGATCGCATCCTGATCATGCTCACCGGCGAGAGTGTTCGGGAGACGATCCTGTTCCCGCTGGTCAAGCCCGAGTAGCCAGGAGTACGTGCATGTGATCACCAGGAGGTACGTACTTGTGATCACGATCTGTCTGTCGTCAGGCGACGATGCGAACGGCTCCCACGTAGACACTCCAATCGATGGCCTGGACCATGACGTTTTGCCCGAAGTCGGGCGCGTCAACCATCAGGCCATTGCCGATATACAGGCCGACGTGGCCGAGGTCCTGGTAGAAGAACACGAGGTCGCCGGGCTCAAGCTGGCTCCGCGAGATGTGCTGGCCCTGGTTCCACTGGTCGCCGGTGTAGTGGGGCAGGCTGATGCCGACCTGTGCGTAGGCCCACAGCACCAGGCCCGAGCAGTCGAACGCGGTCGGTCCGGCGGCCCCCCACACATACGGGTAGCCCCGCCTGCCAAGCGCCAAGCGCAGTGCCTCGGCCCCCACCGTGTTACCGGTAGGGATGTTGATGTTGGGGTACTGCCCGGTTTGCTGGAAGATCGTCATGGCCTGACTGAACGCCGCGCTGTTGAGCGTATTGACCTTGCTCTGGATCGCCCGGGTCTTGGTCGCCATCTTGACTACGAGAGCGGACACACGCTTCGCCTGCTGAACCGCTGTCTCGTGTGCGCGGCGTGCCGCAGCTTCAGCCGTCGTCAGCGCACTGACCTTGTCGCCGTTCTCCAGCTGGAGTTGCTGCATAATGGCCGCGCGGCTCATCAGGGTCTGCCCGTTGCTTGAGGTCAGAACCTGGAGCGGGGTACCGAATCCGCCGCTCATGTAGCTCTGGGCGGCTAGCTGGCCGATGGCCGCCTGGCCTGCGCCCAGCCGCTTCGCGTCCATCATGGCGGTGGTCTGGGCGATCTTGGTCTCGGCCTGCGCCTCGGTCAGCTGGACGCGCAGCCCGTCGTACTGCTCGCTCAGCGTGTTGATCTGCTCGGACAACTGCCGGGCCTGGGCGACGAGGCTACTGAGACTCGGCTGTGGAGCACGGGTGGCGGCGCTGCCTGCCCCGCTTGGCAGCACAAGACTGGCCAGCGTTGCCACGCCGACGAGCATGGCGGTACGTGGCCAGACGCGGCGTCGGCCGTTGCGAGCACGAGCGCACGGTGAGTCACCGGTTGCGTGCCTGCCTACGGACAAGCGCTCCACGTAGTCTCCTCTCCTGAGCCGCCTACCGGGTTAGCTGACGGGTTCGGGCGGAGGAGCCCTACCGCAGGGGGCAGCCGTAACGAGCCACTCCATACGGATTCACCCCGGGAACACACTGTGGGTCCCCGGCTTCCTGGGACGCTGGCTGCGCATCAGGAACTCGGCGGATCGTGCGGGTCGCCCTGGGGGGTGGGCGGGCACGGTAACAGCGTTGAACATTAATGGAACGGACGGCACGCGGTGGCCTGAACCGCAGAATCCTTAACTCAGCGGGCGTGGGTCCGCTGCCCGATTGGATTGCCGACTGGCGGCTGTATACGTTCTACAGCGCACCCACTACGCCCTCCCGGTCGTACTGAGCGTGTGTTTCCCCAGCTCAATTGGCATGCGCTGGCGCGAAGTCGTGAGTACGTGATCTGCGTGTGATGTGCGATGAATCAAGCCGGGGCCACCCTTCACGCCAAATCGTGATTGTGCGGTAACGCTGGGTATGGCAGAAAGGCACCGGTTCCGCGCCTTGGTTCTGAACGCTTCACTCACGAGTTCCCTCAGGCTGGACCTGGCCGTTCCCTGGCTGGCTCTGGCGTTCCAGGCTGGCTCTGGCGTTCCAGGCTGGCTTGGCGTTCCCCTGGCCTGGGCCCGGTGTTCGCTGGCCTAGGCCAGGCGTTTCCGGGCCGGGCCCGGCGTCACAGCTGGCCTGGCGGCTTGGGGTGGCCTGGCGGCTTGGGGTGGCCTGGCGAGCTGGGGTGGCCCGGCGGGCTGAACGTTCTGTGTGCGGGCCAGGTCGTGTCGCGGGATCGGTTCCCAGTTGTGTCACCGCCCTGAGTTCCCCGTTAAGGTGTGCGGGCGATGGAGTACACGATCAGGCGGGCACGCACCCGGGATGTCCGCGCGATAGGCAGTCTGGTCGGCGACAATCTCGAGACAGGCCGACTACTGGGCAAGGCCACCGTCACCCTCTACGAGGACGTCCAGGAATTCTGGGTTGCCGAAAGAGCCGACGACACGATGGTGATCGGCTGCGGTGCGCTCCACGTGATGTGGGAGGACCTGGCCGAGATCCGGACGATCGCGGTACATGCGAGTTGCCAGGGTCAGGGCGTCGGGCACCGACTGGTCGGGGCATTGCTGGATAGTGCCCGTGACCTTGGTGTGAGCCGGGTTTTCGTGCTGACCTTCGCGGTCGATTTCTTCGCGCGCCACGGATTCAAGGAGATCGAAGGCACGCCGGTTTCCCATGAGGTCTACGCGGAGCTTCTCCGTTCATACGACGAGGGCGTCGCGGAGTTTCTCGACCTCGACCGGGTGAAGCCGAACACCCTTGGCAACACCCGAATGCTGGTCCATCTCTGAGTTCCATCGCTGGCTCGGATTCAGGAAGGCCGGGAGTGATCAGATGGGATGCGGGTCCGGGGCGACCAGGTACCGTCGGCCAGCAGGGGTGCTCCATTCGAAAATGCCTGGCTGGCGCTGTCTGAGCTGCCAGCCGGGCCGTTGCTTGACCTGATGATGCGTGCGACACACCGGGCCGACGTTACAACGGCAGGTCGGGCCGCCATCGTCGAAAGGCACAGTGTGGTCCAGGTCAGACTGCCAGGCTTGCTGCCGGCAGATGGGGAGTCGGCATGTCTGGTCCCGCGCCACGATGAGTTCGCGCAGCCGATCCGAGGGTCTGTAGTGCGCCTCTGCCCCCGTGTGATCGCAGCCTCCGACTCCCTTTCCGGCCGGAGTTCCGCCCGGAGTTCCGGCCAGAAAACTCGCGCCAGGCACTCTCGCGGCGCGCGCGACCGCCTTGTCGGCGGCTGCCAAGGCTGCCGCCAGTACCTTCCTCAGAAAGTCCGATCCCCCTGGCGCTACGGCCGCCCCGGCCGCCGGCTCGGCAAGACCGACCGCCAGATCCAGGGGCAGCGTGAGGGTAATCCGGCTTACCAACCCGGAGCCGCCGCTTGGCTGGTCGAGCCGTCGGCCCTGGTGGCCTCGTTTCGGCACGCGAGTGGTCAATATCGTCCACCCGGCCCGGTCGGTAACTATGACTCTCCATTCTGTCCGGGGATCGGCAGCCGCCATTGCAGCAAGCTCACGCGCGGCGTTTGGCGTGATAGGCCCGAGCCAGGAGATGCTGCCCGGTTCGGCTGAAATCCCGGCTAGTGTCCGCCACGGCACCTCCATCACTACCCGTCCCGCGCGGCCCGCCGGGCGCCCGGATACCGGGATTTCCGCGTCGCTGGGGGCTGGCAGGGGAGGCCAAGCCGGGACCGGCCCGATGGGTAGCCGCAGCCATTTGTCGTCCCGCCTCGGATCCTCGTCCCCGGTCTCGCCGCCGACGTCGTCGTCGACCCCATCGGGAGGATCTCTATCCCCAAAGCATGCGTCCTGATTTCCAGAACCCCGCGCGGGCCGGGTCATCTCGCCATCTTGGTCCGCGGTCGGCTGCGCCCGAACGCCACCGGCATCTCCTGGGCTGTGCTTCCAGCCATCTGGCGGGTCGAAGCGGCCCCGTCGGCTTGTCTCTGGGTCTATAGGTCCAGTGCGGTTGTCTTGTGGCCTCCCGCCATCCTGCGGGCTCTCGCGGTCAAAGTCATATGGGTTTCCGCCGCTTTGAGGGCTCTTGCAGCCCGCCTCTGGCTGGCTCTCGCCGTCCGTATCGGGCGGGCTCCTGTCGTTGGCATCGCCCCTGGGATTGTCTGGGCCGCGATCGGGTGGATCGTCGCGGCCTCGGTTCGGTGGGTCGCCTGGGCCTTGGTCGGGCGGCCCGTCTGGGTCATCGTTAGATAGGTTGTCGGGGCCTCGGTCGGATGGGTCACCAGGGTCATTGTCGGGTGGGTCGTCAGAGTCGTTGTCCGGTGGGTTGCCTGGGCCGTGGTCGGGTGGGTTGCCTGGGCCGTGGCCCGGTGGGTCGTCGGGGTTCTGGTCGGGTGGGTCATCTGGGTCGTTGTCGGATGGGCAGTCGGGGTCGTTGTTAGGCGGGTTATCGGGGTCTTGGTCCTGTGGGTCGCCTGGGTCGTGGTCGGGTGGATCGCCCGCGCCGTTGTTGTGCGGGCGGCCTTGGCCTGGATCAACGGGGCCAGGCGCGGCCGGATCTTCAAGCGGCGCTGGGATGCCGGGCAGTGTATTCAGGAGCAGTCCGATGAGAACCTGGGCCCGCAGCATGTCGATCCCGCCGTCGGCTCCGGCTGCCTTCATGGCCTGAGCGAGCGCCGTTATCCGGGCCATCGCGGCACAAGCCTGGACTCCGGGCAAGTTATGCCCGGAAATAGTGGCCGTCCCTTCCTGGTCGGCGTAGAGCCCGACCCGGGCCCGCCGTTCCGCCTCTTCACGCCGCCGTTCCGCTGCTGCAGGGTCAACAGTTATGACCGCTCGGCGCAGCGCGGCACGAAGCTGGCCCGGCGTCTGCTGCCCTGCTCGCTCCAAAACCCTTTCTTCGACTGTCCGGGCGTCATCATCACTGAGCACGCTGGTGAGTTCGGCGATGAGCCGGGCCCGCGATAGATCGATCCGACCCTCGGAGAGAGCAGCCAGCGAGCCTGGAAGCCGCCACCGCAGGTTCAGCGCGAGATCTGCCCACAACGCCGCGCCGAACTGCGACATCGTAAGCGCGAGGCCCACCTCCGCCGCGGCTTCCGGCGACACCGAGGCCGGGCGGCCATCGGTCTCGACCGGAACCGAACTGTCCCGGGCGGCGGCACGTGTGGTCATCTCCGCAACGGCGGTCAGCTCCGCTGCGGTCGCCCAGCTCGCCAGCCGTCGGCAGGCGGCGGCCACGCCTGCGAGTTCAAACTCCCCGAGGCAGCCCGCCTCGGCACGGGACAGCCAGCCGGCGAGCCCTGGTCCGGGCAGCATGTCCTCGACCACACGTCCAGCCAGATCACTGAAAGGGACGTTCCGCGACGCGGCTGCGGGAGCCGCCTCGAGTCCGTTCTGAGGCCCATCGTCCCGAACAGGCGCGGCAGCCTCGGCCGTCTCCGGGCCGCTGCTCGCTTCAGCGGCGGCCTTCGTGCCGCTCTCTTCGGCAGCCGCCTCGGCCGTCTCCGGGCCGCTCTCTTCGGTAGCAGCCTCGGCCGTCTCCGTGCCGCCATCCTCGGCCGTCTCCGAGCCGCCCTCCCCGGTGGCAGCGTTCGGGCCGCCCTCATTAGCGGAGTCCATCCGCGCGGCCGTGGCTGGCACTTGGCTGCCACACAAGTCGGCCGCGAGCAGCATCTGTTCCAGGCCCGTATTCGCCGGCCACGACAGTGCGATGCATTCAGAGAAGTCCAGATCGAATCGGGCGTCCGCACCAGCAGGGTCACCAGCACCAGAGTCGCCAACACCAACGACGAGGCGTCCGCGCTGGCTGGAGGGTCTGCGGGCGTTGGCCCTTTCTGGCATTGGCTCACCTCCTTTGCTAGCTGGCCGGGCTTTGCTAGCTGGCCGGGGAAGCGGTCGGGCTTGACTTCCTACGAACACGTTATCGAGTGCCTCTGACATTTTCGTCCAAGCACGGAAGCTAAGTTCGCAGAGGCAGCCGTCCCGTAGCCCGGCGATCGGCGGTAGCCAGTCACCAGGACGGCACGCTGCTGACTATCATGATCATCTGTCGAGGGTGGCGCGGGACCGGGTGCTCAGAGGAGCCGGAGTTGCCGGGCCGTGGAACGCCGGGGACTTGTCGGCGCTGAGCGGTCCAGCAGGCGCGGCTCAATCGCGGCCAGGAAGGGCGAGGGACCTCCGTCGGCTGTGGCTCCGTGTCTCCTGCGCCTGGCCGCACAAGTCAAAAGCAGGTGTGTCCGGGCCCTGGTCATGCCGACGAAGAGCAGTCGGCGTTCCTCGGCCTGGTCGAGGCCGGCCTCGGGCCGCATGCCGGGAAGCCAAAGCGGCAGCAGGCCCTTCTCACAGCCGGCCACGAAGACGATCGCGAACTCCAGGCCCTTCGCAGCATGCAGCGTTAGCAGCGTGATCGCGTCGGCCCGAGGGTCGAGGGCATCCGCCTCTGCCCCCAGGGAGATCTCAGTGAGAAAGCGTTCTGAGTCGTCGCCGCAGCGTCGGGCGAGTGGCGCGAGGACCTCACCGGCAGCCCGGATGTCCACGGCAGCCGAACCAGGTCCTCCCGAAGACGACGCGAGCCGGGTTACCGCACCGCGCAGTCGGTGGAGCACGCTCAACGCCCCGGCGGCCGTTGGCGTGCCCGGGGTAGCCAGGGCTGGCGGCCCGGACGCCCCGGTTTGCATCGCATCCGCGTGCATGAGGCGCATCTCATGGACGATCTCTGGAGCCCCGATCCGGCGCTCCAGCAGGTCATGCGAGCGCTTCTGGAAGGGCAGGCCCGCGCGGGTCAGCGCCTGACCAAGCGGGCTCGCCTGGGCGTCGGTCCGGTACAGCACGGCGATATCGGCGAGACCGATCCCGTCATGGCCGTGACCGTCTGCCCGGCCGCTGTCCAGCGAGTGGAATGAGGAGCCGCCGAGAAGCCGGTCGATGGCCTCCGCGATCCAGGCTGCCTCGCCATGCTCGTCTGCTGCCTCATGGAAGGTGATCGCCGTGGCGGGCCCCGCATTCCATGATCGGGGAGGATTCCCGGCCCTCTGTGACGCGGATCCTCGGCGATCATGGTCAGAGTGGTCAGAGTGGTCGGAGTGGTCGGAGTGGTCGGAGTGGTCGGAGCGGTCAGAGCGGTCAGAGCGGTCAGAGCGGACGGCGGGCGGGGGGCCCACGGCCACCGCGCGCAACACCCGGCCCGGAACGAGCGTGCTGGGCGCGATGGCCTGCAGCGCTCCGGCGACGATGGCGGGGCTCGACCGGTAGTTCCTGGTCAGCCGCAATGTCGTAGCCCCTGGGTAGTCTTCGGCGAAGCGTAGGAAGTACCCCACGTCCGCGCCGCGGAACCCGTAGATCGCCTGATCGGGATCCCCGATCACGGTCAGGTCGGCCCCGCCTGGGTTGGCCTTGTCTGTGCCGGCTCCGTCCGGGTCGGCCCCGTCTGCGCCAGCGCCTCCAGGAGCGGCACTCAGCAGCCGCAGGAGGGCGTACTGCGTCGCGTCGATGTCTTGGTACTCGTCGACACTGATGTACGGCCAGCGGTCCCGCAGGGCCGCCGCAATGGACGGTTCGTCGCGGAGCAGCGTCACCGGCAGTTCCACCAGGCCGTCGAAATCCACCAGGTCGCGAGCGGTGAGCGCCTTCCTGAGCAGGTCGCGCCGCGCCGGGTCGCTGGCGGCGTCGGCGAGCAGCGCCCGGCCCGAGCGCGGCGATCCGGCGAGTTCGGCGGCCACTGCCTGCCGGGCCTGCTCGTCGGCGACGCAGAAGTCTGCCGAAAGCCCGGCTCGCTCATGCTGTTCCCGCAGGATCATCAGGCCTAGGCCGTGGAAGGTGGTCACGGTCAGCCGGGGGGCCTGCCGCGGGATCAGGGCAGCCAGCCGCTGATGCATCTCCTCGGCCGCTCGCCGGGTGAAGGTGATCGCGAGGCATGACTCGGGCGCGGCGACGCCCCGCGTGATGACGGCGGCGATCCGGTGCGTGAGCGTGCGCGTCTTCCCAGTCCCGGGACCCGCGATGATCATTAACGGCCCGCCCGCCATGGCCGCGGCTCGCTGGTCCAGGTCGAGACCTTCGAGCAGAGAACCAGCCCCCAAGACCTTCTTACTTTCCTTCCTAACGAACCTGCCCCGCCCGTCCCCCATCCCCGGCCGATCTACCCGAGGGTCAGCCGCCCCGGGTGACAATGCATCGGCGACCCCGGAGGATGCGGTGGCTGAGACAGCAGGAAAACGTTTGGCAGGAATCGGTCTGGCCGTTTGCGGTGGGGCCGGGATGTCAAAGAGTGCACCGGCGGCGTCCAGTTCCCCACGGCGGAACAGGCGGATCGAGCCGTACTCGCCGTCGTAGCCGGAGTCCTTGATCACCTCGCCGCGGCGCAGCCTGGCCACGGCTTCGCCGAGCAGACTGCCGCCGGCCCGGCTCACCTCGGCGATGGGCGCCTCGCACAGGATCGCGAGTTCCGGGCCCAGCGCGGCGACGAGCCGGCTTACTTCGGCGCTGACTTTCTTACTCTTGGTGCCGGTAGCGAGGATCTCACCCACAATCTCCGGCAGCGCGACCAGGTTGGTGGAGCCGGCCGCTCCCTCCGGCCGGCCGCCCGCGGCCCGGTCGGCGAGTTCCGTGACCCGGTGCAGCACGCCAATGGTGAGCGGTCGGCTGCACTCCGGACAGGTCCCGCCGTGCTCCATGGTCTGGCCCGGCTCGAAGCGAATCCCGCACTTGCGGTGCCCGTCCAGGTGGTAACGGCCGCCCTCGGGGAAGAAATTGATCGTCCCGGCCAGACCTGTCCCAGTCCGCAGGGCGGCCTCGATCGCGAAATAGTCGATTTCGGTGCTTAGCGTCGTCGCCTCGCGGCCGACCATCGGCGGTGAATGGGCATCGGAGTTGCTCACCAGCTGGTAGCGGTCAAGAGAGGAGCACATCCAGTTCATGGGCGGATCGGAGGACAACCCGGTCTCGACGGCGAACACGTGCTCCGCGAGATCCGCGTAGCAGTCCGCGATGGCGTCAAACCCAGATTTGGAGCCGAGCACCGCGAACCAGGGTGTCCAGATGTGCGCGGGCACCAGGTAGCATCCCGGACCGGCGTTAAGCGTGATCTCCAGCAAATGACGCGAGTCGAGCCCGAGGATCGGGCGGCCATCTGAGGCGAGGTTCCCGATCGTCGCCAGCGTGGCGGTAATCCGGTCCGCGGCCTCGAAGGTCGGTGCGTAGAGCAGATGGTGCACCTTCCTGGTCCGCTCGCCACCCCGGTAAATGGTCGAGATCTCGGACGACAGCATGAAGCGCACCTGCTGCCCGCAACTGGCGGGGGCGCTGCGCCGCAGTCGCGCCTCCAGGTCCGGCCGGAGCCGTAGCAGCCCTGGTTCGGCGGGAACGAGTGTCTCGCGCAATTCCTGCGCCCACGCCGGGTGGGTGAAGTCGCCCGTCCCAACGACGGTGATCCCTTTGCGCAAGGCCCACCAGGCAAGCGAGGGGATGTCACAGGTCCTGCTGCACGCGCGGGAGAACCGGGAATGGATGTGCAGGTCGGCGTGAAACATGCCGTCGCTGTCCGCTTTCTGTTCCGCGTCTTTCTACGCCGGGTACACCCAAGGCTCGCGACGGCGGGTCAGCGCCTGGCGCGGGTGCCGGGTCCGCCCAAGGCCCTCGCGGCGGCGGATCAGCGCCTGGCGCGGGGTGCCGGGTCTGATCCTGTCACGATGCCGGGGCGCCGCGGGCGCCCTTCGCCGTGGGCGGCCTTCGCCACCGGCGTTCAGTCGTGAGCACCGGGGCGTCGGCGCACCCTGCTTTGGTCATGGGTAAGAATGCATAAGTCAGTCCGGTGCGTCAGGCGCAAAGCGGGCGCCACTGTTATCCAGATCACAGTGACCGGATGGTCCTGAGGCCAGGCGAACTCGATGAGCGGCGGGGTCGCGGAAAGGAGTGAGCCATGCTCGCGGACCTGGCGGCACTGACCCCGCCGTTGGTTGTGTGCGTGGCGTTCCTGATCGGCGTGGGACTCTTCCTCCGACGCCAGATGGCAGCGAAGCAGACCGATGGAGATGACGACGCCCCGGACGATATTTCGGGCGACAGCGGGATTCAGGATCCCGGGCGTTCGCGGCCGGCCGCATCGCCCGATCGCGGTGAGGGCTAGCGACCTTCTGAACGAACTCTGCCCCGCAGTAGAGCGCGATAGATCATCATGCCCGATTGATGGCGGCCTATCCGTGCTCGATTACGGAGAGTTACTGCAATCTTCCGTGTGGTCTGCCTTGCCTTGCTGAGGCGCAACTTGCACTTCGTTACCGGCGATGCGAATTGGCAAACGCAACCGTCCTGGTATATGTTTGCAACCTAATAAACATGCTCCAAGTGGAAGGGCTGGCTCCCATGGCACAAAAGGTTCAGGTGCTGCTCGTAGACGATCTCGATGGCGGCGAGGCTACCGAGACCGTGTCGTTCAGCATCGACGGCACCTCCTACGAGATCGACCTGAGCGCCGCAAACGCAAGCAAGCTCCGCAAAGAGTTTGCTACTTACCTCGACCATGCACGCAGGGCTAGTGGCACTGGTCGTCGCCGTCGTACCAGGAGCGGCCCGGGCCGTGAGCGCAGCTCGGAAATCAGGGCATGGGCGAAGCAGCGCGGTTACAAGGTCAGCGAGCGGGGCCGTATTCCGGCCACGATCATCACGGAGTATGACGCCGCTCACTAGATCTCAGCACAGGGCCCGCAGGCGGCTCGCGACTCATCGGCTATTCTGGTTGTGCAGGCCGGGTCTCGCGCGGCGCGTGCGGGCCCTGTGGCGTGTCTGAGGGCATCGACGCCCGCTCAGTGTGCGTGTGCGCGGCCCAGCCGGGTGAGTGGCGGGCCAGCGTTCGCTTCCGGCGTACTTGGGAACACCTTCCCCCTCGACCGGAGTTGGATGGGATGAACGCCCTCTTGCCGGGGAACGTTTTTCATCATGTGCGGCATATCGCGCCGCACGTCGTCCGGCACGCGGGCTAGCATGCGGAAGGGATGGGCCCCGGACATCCGGACATCTGGGTCCCCCCAACCGCTCTGTGAGGAGCGACGAGATGTTCGAAAGGTTTACGGACCGGGCGCGGAGGGTCGTGGTCCTGGCTCAAGAAGAAGCCAGGATGCTCAACCACAACTACATCGGTACCGAGCACATCCTGCTTGGCCTCATCCACGAGGGCGAGGGCGTCGCGGCCAAGGCCCTGGAATCGCTGGGGATCAGCCTGGAGGCAGTACGGCAGCAGGTTGAAGAGATCATAGGCCAGGGGCAGCAGGCGCCTTCCGGGCATATCCCATTCACTCCGCGCGCCAAGAAGGTGCTTGAGCTCTCCCTCCGTGAGGCGCTGCAGCTTGGGCACAACTACATCGGCACCGAGCACATCCTGCTGGGCCTCATCCGTGAGGGCGAGGGCGTGGCCGCTCAGGTACTGGTCAAGCTGGGTGCGGACCTGAACCGAGTCCGTCAGCAGGTCATCCAACTGCTGCACGGCTACCAGGGCAAGGAGCCCGCGGCAGCGGGGGCGCCGTCGGAGTCAGCGCCGTCCACCTCTCTGGTCCTGGACCAGTTCGGCCGGAATCTCACTGCTGGCGCGCGTGAGGGCAAGCTCGACCCGGTGATCGGCCGGGAGAAGGAGATCGAGCGGGTGATGCAGGTGCTTTCCCGGCGCACCAAGAACAACCCGGTGCTCGTCGGCGAGCCCGGGGTGGGCAAGACGGCCGTGGTCGAGGGACTGGCGCAGAAGATCGTCAAGGGCGAGGTGCCGGAAACCCTGAAGGACAAGCAGCTTTACACCCTGGACCTCGGTGCCCTGGTGGCCGGGTCGCGTTACCGCGGTGACTTCGAGGAGCGGCTGAAGAAGGTCCTGAAGGAGATCCGGACCCGCGGTGACATCATC
>DASWFT010000064.1:0-11162 GCA_036394075.1 Streptosporangiaceae bacterium | reverse complement strand
CGTCCTGATCATCCACGGCGACCAGGATCGCGTCCTGCCCTACGAGGCCACCGGCAGCAGGCTTCCCGCGTTGCTGAACAACGCCCGCTCCACCGTCATCGCGGGCGGGCCGCACGCGATCATCTGGACCCACGCCGACGAGGTCAACCAGGCACTGCTCCACTTCATCGGCCACCCGGCCCAGGCCCGCGGACACGAGAGCGGACCAGAGAACCCACCGCAGAGCCGGTCGCAGAACGGACGAGCCGACTGACCGTGGCCACGACGGTGCTGTGGCGGGCCGGTCCTCGCCAAGGGAGGTGAGGATCAGCCTGGCGGCTGCGGCATCCCGGCCACGTCATGGCTGAGGGTCTACCGGGCGATCAGGTCGAACTCGTTGCCTTCGATGTCGGCGAAGGTCGTCCAGCGGGACTTGTCTCGCTGCAGGTCGCGGAGCCTCTGGGCGCCCAGGCTTAGCAGGCGCTCGGTCTCGGCCTCGAAGGTGTCGCTGACGAGGTCGAGGTGGAGGCGGTTCTTGACGACCTTCTCCTCTGGCACCTGGTGGAAGGTGAGGCGTGGTCCGCTTATGGCCTCATCGGCGGCGAGCAGGACGGCGTTCTCGGCGGTGGCGTCTGCTGCCACCTGCCGGCCCAGGACGGCGCCCCAGAACCGGGCCAGTGTGGCCGCGTCGGCGCAGTCGACGGCGATGCCGAAGAGGGAGTTACTCATGGTCGATGTCCCCATTCAGGACTCGTGCGGAGCGCGTGCCCGGCGCGGGCTACCCCCGCCGGCAGCGACATGTTAGATGGCGGTGCGGCCGCCATCGGCGGCGAAGATCGCGCCAGTGACGTAGCTGGCCTTCGGAGAGGCGAGGAAGGCGATGACCTCGGCGATCTCGCTGGGCTGGGCCGCCCTGGCCAGCAGGGTCGTGGCGCCGAGGGCCTCGATGCGGTCGGGCCCGGCGCCGCCGGTGAACACCGGCCCGGGAGCGATGGCATTGACCCGGACCCCGGAGGGACTGAACTCGGCCGCCCACGACCGGGTCATCGACGCCAGGGTGGCCTTGGTGGCTCCGTAGGCGGCGCTGCCGGCCAGGCCGATCTGGCCGGCCATGCTCCCAAGGTTGATGATGCTGCCGCTTCCCCGGGCGGCCATCTTCGGGGCCAGGGCGGCGACGAGGAAGTAGGGCGCCCGGACGTTGGCGGCGAACAGCCGGTCGAAGGTCGCAACGTCGAGTTCGGCCGTCGGCCCGAACCAGGAAAACCCGGCGTTGTTGACCAGCACGTCAACCACGCCGGCCTGCTCGGCCAGATCATCCAGCTGGGCCGGGTCGCTGAGGTCGGCAGCCACGAACCGGGCCTTGCCGCCCTCCGCGGTGATCGTGTCGACCACCGCCGAGCCGCGGACGGCGTCCCGGCCGTGCACGATGACCTCGGCGCCGCGGCCGGCCAGATGCTCGGCCACCGCCCGGCCGATGCCCGAGGTAGCGCCGGTGACCAGTGCGCTCAGGCCTTCGAGGTCTCGCTGCTCGCCCATACCCTGTCCTCTTTCAGATTGACGGAATTGTCGTCCCGCGCGCGGGTGAGCCGGTCTAGCTCGTAGCCGCCACGGCCACGGCCGCCGTTGCCCACGCGCCGTGGACGAGAACGACGTTCGGTCGGGCGTTCATCTCGGTATCCCCTTCCTTGGTCGCGTCTTGAGGCCATCTTGCGGAGCGAGGCTGCGGCCTGGGTATCCGCAACATGACTGCACATTGCCGATGCCTGTTGGGCGATCAGCGCGGCGATACTGCCGGTCCTGCCGGCCCGGGAAAGATCCGCGCAACTCCGGCACGGCAAGAGTGCAGTCACGTTGCGGATACCCTCACGCCCGTCCGGCGGGGACGCTGGCGTCATGACTCAGTTCACGCATGACACAGCCCCCACCCAGTACGCCGAGGGCGGCGGAATACGCTTCGCGTACCGCCGTTTCGGGATCCCCGAACGTCCTCCGCTGGTGTTCTTCCAGCACTTCATGGGCACCCTGGATGACCACGACCCGGCTCTGAGCGACGCCTTCAGCAAAGCGCCGGAATAGCCGGGCAGCGCCGCTGATCCCCTGCGCGCGGCCCGCGCGTGGCTTTCCACTAGTCCCGAGCCCAAGACTGTGCAGTCCCGAGCCTAGCGGCACATCAAGACCGGAAGGATTCTCCCCATGCCCATGATTGACGCCTACGCTGCGGCCGGCACGTTCGCCGACAAGCACCAGCTAGCCATAGATCTCGCTACCGCCGTGATGACGATCGAGCAGGTCCCGGACATCCCGATGTTCCGCAAGAACACCGCGGCGTTCGTTCATGACCTCGATGCCGACTCTCTCGCCAACGTCGACGGCGACAGCAACTATGTCCGCGTTCAGGTCCTGACCAACTCCGGCGCGCTGGACCGCGACAAGCAACTCGCGGTCGTCCGCCAGCTCACCGACATCGTGGCGGCAGCCGCCGACGACCCCACCCTCGTCGACCGGACCTGGGTGCTGCTGACCGAGGCACCCGAGGGCGGATGGGGCCTGGGCGGACATGCGAACACCAACGCCGAACTCGTCAGCGCCGCACGCGCCCAGATCGCAGAACTGAGCAAGAACTCGCCCGGCACCTGACTAGCCCGAAGTTTCGGGGCGCGTAGCGTCTCGGCCGGCGTCACTGCGGCGCTTCTATGGCCTTCGAGTGAGCCGTCCGGCCGTGCAACTCGAGAATCACCCGAGAACAGGCAGGCATGGCGAGGGCGCCCCGCCGGCCTGCACGGGGGTCGGGCCGACGGGGCGCGCTCTCGGGCGCGTCCCGGCACGGCTTAGCGGCCGACGCCAGGAGGAGCCAGTTCGAATATCACGGATGAACCTGACCGTCTGCTTAAGAATTGCTGTATGTAATCTGGACATTTTCCGATGGCCCGCTGGAGGAACTGAGCGTAGCCGGTGCTCATATCAGGTAGATGGATCTACTGCGGGGCGAGGCTGCGGTCGGTGGCCGATCCAGGTGCTGAACGGTGACCCGGCGGGTCGCGCGGTGAGGGGCAAGGACCGTGTCAGTCACAACTTCGTGACGTCAGTCCGGCGGTGATCTGGCTTGAAAGGCAACGCAGCGACCGTGGCCCGGATATCTGCACCTAAAACGAGGCTGGGACCGGGAGGCTCCACCCGCCTGAGCGGCCACCGACTCCCAGAGAGCGTCAGGCTCCGTCCGCCGCGTGGGCTGTCTCGGCCTGGTCGAGCGTCGCCGCCCAGCTCGCGAGGAGATTCAGCGCGTCCTGTGATGGGGTGCCAGGCTCGGCCGTGTACGCACTGATTCGCAGGCCTGCGTCTGCGGCGAGGTCCATCGCCTCGAACGCGCCGGGGAAGGCGACGCGCGGGCGCCCAGGCTTGGTGACGGCCAATGGAGGACACCCGTCACGCTACGTGTGCCGAGCCTGCCACGCTACGTGTGCCGAAGGTGCGCCGATGTGCCGGGCACGCCGGTATGGCCGGCACCGTGATTGCCGGTAAGCCCCTGGCCTCGGGACAAGCCAGCGACGCTGTCCCCGGTTGCGTAGGGGATGAAGCTGCCGTGATGAGGGTTGGCGTCGAGGGGCTTACCGATAGCAGGGAAAGCCCGCTGCGGGCAGGTGTTCCGGTCGCATACCTTGCACCCAGGGCCGATCGGGACGAGCGCCGACGGGCTGGCCAGGTCGAGTCCATGGGAGTAGACGAGCCGCTGGGCATGCTGGAGATCGCAGCCCAGGCCGACAGCGAAGGTTTTGCCAAGCGTTCCGTAGCCGCCGTAGCGCCGGGAGACTGTCCGGGCGACCCACAGGTAGCTGCGGCCGTCGGGCATCTGGGCCAGCTGGGTCTGGATCTCGCCGGGATGCACGAAGGCCTCGTAGACATTCCAGAGCGGACAGGAGCCGCCGACCCGGGAGAAGTGGAAACTGGTGGCCGACTGACGCTTGGAGATATTGCCCGCCCGGTCAACCCTCACGAAAATGAACGGCACGCCGCGCGCCCCGGGGCGCTGCAGTGTACTGAGGCGGTGCGCGACGGTCTCGTAGCCGACGTCGAACCGTCGCTGCAGGAGCGCGATGTCGTAGCCGAGGGCCTCCGCGCCATCCAGGAATGTCTGGTACGGCAGGATCAGGGCACCAGCAAAGTAGCTGGCGAGGCCGATCCGGCAGAGCATTCGAGCATCGTCGCCGGACAGGTTCGCCTCGGTGACGATCTGATCGATCTCCGTGCCCAGCTCCACGGAGGCTAGATGGGTAGCCAACTGGAACGCCCGCTGACCGGAGTTGAGCAGGGGGGACAGCGCCAGCACCCGGGCATCAGGGTCGTAGCGCCGCTTGACGGCCTGGTCGCCGACAGGAAGATCAGCCACCCGGATGCCGTGCCGGCGAGTCAGCCGCTCGGTGATCCCGGCCGCGGCGTTGCCGATCGCGAGGCCGGCCTGCGCGAAGATCTGCTCGGCAGCAAGGTCGAGTGACGGGAAGTAGTTCCGCCGTGCGTAGAACAGCTCCTGCACTTCTTCCTGTGCCATCGGCGGCGGCACAGACATCGAGCCCGCCGCGCCGGCATCGATGCGGGTCATGATCGTCTCGTTGACGTCGCGACCATGCCGGTACCGGCGGTGCAGCTCGATGACATAGCGGCCGACGGCCGGCATGGACGCGGCCAGCTCGCGGATCTCGGCCATGGAGATCTGCTCGCCGACTGAGGGGTCGGTCAGCACGTCACGCAGCTGCGCCACGAGCCGATCTGCGTCCTCAGCCGAAAACTGCTGCAGATCGGCGTCAAAAACGCTGACGAGCTTGAGCAAGACAGAAGCCGTCATGGGGCGCTGACTGGACTCCAGCTGGTTCACGTAGCTCGGGGAAATGCCCAGCGCACTGGCCAGGGCCGCCTGCGTCAATCCCCGTTCCTCACGGAAGCGTCGCAGCCGGACCCCGACGCGCGCCTTCGTGGTCGGCATCACGCCTCGTCTTCGCAAACGTTGCAGTATCGCAGTCTGGGCACCACAAACCTCCACACATGCAGGGTCTACCGCTCCGCCGGCTTTGAGTGCATCTTGTTAAGGTACATGCCTCCTTGGCAATGGACCCGACGCTGGACAAGCAGCGGGTGTCGGCGGGCGATCGGAAGGACATCCTGTGGGCGACGCTATTCCCGGGCTGAATCACCCCCCGACGGCACACAGCCGGCTGGTCGGGTGGGTGAACCAGATCGCAGCGCTGGCCCAGCCGGCTCGCGTTCACTGGTGCGACGGCTCCCAGGAGGAATGGGAGCAGCTCACCAGCCTGCTGGTACAGCAGGGCACGCTCACGCCGCTCAACCCCGATCTGCGACCGGGCAGCTTCGCCGCGCGCTCCGATCCCTCGGATGTCGCCCGGGTGGAAGACCGCACGTACATCTGCTCGGAAAAGGAAGAAGACGCCGGGCCGACCAACAACTGGATCGACCCCGCGGAGATGCGCGCGACCTTCACCGGGCTGTTCGCAGGCAGCATGGCCGGCCGCACCATGTACATCGTCCCGTTCTGCATGGGCCCGCTGGGCTCCATGATCTCCCAGCTTGGTGTGGAGATCACGGACTCGCCGTACGTGGCGGCCTCCATGCGGATCATGACCCGCGTCGGCACGCCCGTGCTGGAGCAACTCGGCGACGACGGGTTCTTCGTCCGGGCCGTGCACTCCGTGGGCGCGCCACTGCAGCCAGGCCAGGCGGACGTGCCGTGGCCATGCAACCAGACCAAGTACATTTCCCACTTCCCCGAGACCAGGGAGATCTGGTCGTTCGGGTCCGGGTACGGGGGAAACGCTCTGCTGGGCAAGAAGTGCTACGCCCTGCGGATCGCCTCGGCCATGGCCCGCGACGAGGGCTGGCTGGCCGAGCACATGCTCATCCTCAAGGTCACCCCGCCGCATGGCGAGGCCAAGTACATCGCGGCGGCCTTCCCGTCCGCGTGCGGCAAGACCAACCTGGCCATGCTGGAGCCCACGATCCCCGGCTGGCAGGTGCAGACCATCGGCGATGACATCGCCTGGATGCGCTACGGAGCGGACGGGCAACTGCGGGCGATCAACCCGGAGGCCGGGTTCTTCGGCGTCGCGCCCGGCACCGGAGTCACGACCAACATCAACGCGATCCGGACGCTGACCAAGAACACCATCTTCACCAACGTCGCGCTCACCGACGACGGCGACGTGTGGTGGGAGGGGCTGACGGACGAGCCGCCGGCCCATCTGACCGACTGGCAGGGCCGCGACTGGACACCCGCGTCCGAAAGCCCCGCCGCCCATCCCAACGCCCGGTTCACGGTCGACGCGGCCCAGTGCCCATCGATCGCTCCCGAGTGGGACGATCCGGCGGGAGTACCGATCTCGGCGATCCTGTTCGGCGGCCGCCGCGCGACAGCGGTGCCGCTCGTCACCGAGGCCTATTCGTGGCAGCACGGCGTCTTCCTGGGGGCGACCATTTCCTCCGAGACCACCGCCGCGATCGTCGGCCAGGTCGGGCGGCTGCGCCATGACCCGTTCGCGATGCTGCCGTTCTGTGGCTACAACATGGGCGACTACTTCGGCCACTGGCTGACTGTCGGCGGCATGACCGATCCGGAGAAGCTGCCGCGCATCTACGCCGTCAACTGGTTCCGCAAGGACGCTGACGGCAAGTTCGCCTGGCCTGGTTACGGCGAGAACAGCCGCGTCCTGAAGTGGATTGTCGAGCGCCTGTCCGGCCAGGCCGAGGCCGACGCCACCCCGATCGGCAACCTGCCCGCCGCCGGCGGGATCGACACCGACGGCCTGGCGGTCAGCGAACGTGACCTCCAACTGCTGCTGTCAGTGGACGCCGACACGTGGCAGGAGGAAGCCGACCTCACCCGTGACTACTTCACGACTTTCGGCAGCCACCTGCCCGACCAGCTGTGGGAGGAGCACGAGGCCCTGCTGGAGCGCCTGAAGACGGCAAGCTGACCTCCCCACGGGCTGGCAGGAGCAGCCGCTAAGCGAGACCGGGCGGCTGGCCTTCAGCCCGGCAGCGTGGGGGCATCGGCAGGGCAGGCCCGGACCGAGGAGACCGTGGTGATGCTCGACGTGTTCGCGCCCTTGTTGATCAGCACCGGGCCGGTTGGTCCCGAGGTCCGGGCGAAATGGCCGGTGAGTAGCTCGCCGAACTCCTCGGCGCGAAGCGGCCGCGAGAAGTAGAAGCCCTGCCCCACCGGGCAGCCGAGCATTTTGAGCCCGGCGACCTGGTCCTTGGTCTCCACGCCTTCGGCCACCACTGACATGCCCATGGCATTGGCCAGGTCGATGATGGCGCGGACGATCGCTGAGTCCACCGGGCTCTCGGCGACGCCCTGGACGAAGGCGCGGTCCACCTTTACTTCGTGCACCGGGAACTGCTTGAGGTACGCGAGTGAGGAGTGGCCGGTGCCGAAGTCGTCGATGGCCAGGCGCACGCCCAGCCGGTTGAGCTTCTTCATGACCTCGCGAGCACTGGAAAGGTCTTCCATGACCATGGACTCAGTGATCTCGAATATCAGCAGCTCCGAGGGCAGGGCAGTTGCATCGAGGGCCGCCGTCACCTGCGACAAGAGCCTGCTTTCCTGGAACTGGCGGGGTGAGAGGTTGACGCTGATCGGCAGGTCCACGTCCAGCCGGTCCCGGATCGAGCACGCCTGCCGGCACGCTTTGTCCAGCACGTAACGACCCAGCGGAAGTATCAGCCCGGTCTCCTCTGCTATCGGGATGAACCTCGCGGGGCTGATCAGACCGTTCGTGGGGTGGTGCCACCGCACCAGCGCCTCTGCGCCCACGATGTGCTGCTGGTCAAGGGAGTAGAACGGCTGGTAGTACACCTCGAGTTCATCTCGCTCGAGCCCTTTGCGCAGGTCGGCCTCGATCTGGAGCCGCTCCGAGGAGCGGGTTCCCATGGAAGCCTTGTCGAACACCCGGTAGATGCCACCCCCGCCCTTGGCCTTGGCGTCGTACATGGCCACGTCAGCGTCGCGAAGCACGTCGTCGGCTGTCTTACCTGGCTCGGTGAGGGCGATGCCGACCGATACGCTGGCCACCAGCTCGTAGCCGTCGGGCAGCACCATGGGCTGTTCGGCGGCGGCGCAGATGCGCCGCGCCGCCGCGACCGCCACCTCCACTCCGCCCACGTCCTCCAGCAGCACCACGAACTCGTCGCCGCCGAAGCGAGCCAGCAGGTCGTGACTCCGCATCACTCCCTTCATGCGGGCCCCGATCGCCACCAGGAACTCGTCACCGGTCACGTGACCAAGGCTGTCGTTGATGCTCTTGAAGCGGTCCACATCGACAAAGATCAGGGCGTGAGTCTTGCGGTCCAGGGCTGACCGCCGCAGCGCCTGTTCGAGGCGCTCCACCAGCAGCCGGCGGTTCGCCAGGCCGGTGAGGCTGTCGTAGCAGGCGTGATGGTGGAGTTCGTCTTCGAAGGCTTTGCGTTCGGTGATGTCGCGAAAGGCGATCACCGCGCCTGACGGTGTGCCGTCGCTCATGGCGGCAGAAGCCGTGTACGCAACCGGGATGGTGCCGCCGTTCTTGCCGCGGAACCGGGCGTCGTCCTCCCGGATGGTACGGCCCGTGTGCATGGCTTCGCGGGCCGGTACGAGCAGAAAGTCGGGCGCCGTGAGGGCACCATCGCTAACCGGGTCGTCGATCGTGATGTTGAGCGACGGCAGCTCGATCATGTCGGCTGCGGCCTGGTTAATGAAGGTCAGCTTCCCGCCTGCGTCTATGGCGCAGACGCCTTCTCCGATGTTGAGAGTGATCGAGGAGAGCCTCTCGCGTCCGGCATGGACCTGCTGGTATAGCTCGGCATTGCTGAGCGCCCCGTTGCCCACGGCGGCCAGGGCCCTCAGCAGACCCCGATCGGCGTCGTCGAAAGGCTCATCCCGCCGCCGACCCGACGCCACCAGCCACTGCTGCTGATCGGCAACGGTCATCGGCGCCGCCAGCTGACCAGCGCCCGGGTCGGCAGATGTCAAGGTAGCCTCCGGGCTGCGAAGCAGCCGCCGCACCGCCACCAAGATCGTCTCGAGCACCGCCTGCTGCCGCAGCCCCCGGTTTGCCTCCAACGTGACCTCGTACAACCCCTCCATCCGGGCACGGTCATACAGCGCCGCGAACCGGGCACTGATGAGCCAGCGTTCCACGACCAGTCCCGGGATGGCCAACGCCACTGCCCACAGATGAGCCTGAATCGCCAATGCCAAAACCACGCCCACCAATGCTCCTGCGGCAGCAAGTGTCACCTGGATCGGAAGATCGTTGGTGAACTCTCCCCAGGTCGTGCCCATCGATACCACAACGCCGGCCACGAGAAACGTATTGATGACGAAGTACACTCCCACCCCGAGCACGATGGCTGCAATCTGACCTGCGGTGAGGGAATTCGAGGGAGCAGCGATACCGCGGCTCACAGCCAGTCCCAGACCCACCGCGATCAGAACTTGCCCAATATTGAAGGCCGACTTGAGTAGAGGACGCCGCCGGGCGATCTGAGCCAAGACGGTCGCCAGAGCAAAAATCCCCAAAGTGACTAGCGGCGGCACGAGGAGGGCGAGGATCACAAAGAAACCTTCGTCCATATTGAAGGCCGCTGATTCGCCTCCCCGGTACACCACGACCGGCCACACCCAGCTCCCCAGGGCAAGAGCGCCTACTGCCGCCGCCACGATCCACTGGCTCTCGCCGACGTGCAACGAGGCCGATTGCCTCCATGCAGCGACGAATAAGGTAAGCGCACCACCCACGACCGAAGCCGCAACGACGGCCCCGGTGGCATGCGGTACCTTCATAGGCTGACTACCGCATCGGGGCACCTGTCAGCTCCATGCTGAGCTGTTCCAGGCCCCGCCGTTCCAGGCGGAGCCGTCCCAGGCCGAGCCGCTCCAGGCAGCGCCGTTCCAGGCCCAGCCACTCCAGTCTCCGCCGTTCCATGCTGCGCCGTTCCACGCTGCGCCGTTCCAGGCCCAGCCGTTCCAGGCCCAGCCATTCCAGTCTCCGCCGTTCCATGCTGCGCCGTTCCACGCCCAGCCAGTGAATGGCGGCTGATTCCAGGAGATCCCCGACCACAGGTTCCCGTTCCATGTGTCGACGGGGCGGGTGGGCGACAGCGGGACTGTGGTGCCACGCGAGGTCGGGGTCAGGCCGACGGCCGACTGGTTGAAGTTCATCGGGCCGGAGGTGGCCGCGGCGTAAGCGTTGAGGGCCCCATGGCCGTCGACCAACGGGTTGCCGACCGGACCAGGGTTGGCCGTGCCGAGCAGGCGGGCCTTTACCTGGTTGGGGGTGAGACCCGGGTTGCCGGCCAGGACCAACGCGGCCGCCCCGCTGGTGATAGCCGCGCTGAACGAGGTACCCGAGCCGACGAAGTTCGCCGAGCCGATCCGCGCCGAGGGGTAATTGTTGTAGATCGTCGAGCCCGGCGCGGCCAGGCTCACCACAGATCGGCCCGAGGTGACCAGGTCAGGCTTGACCCAGCCGTCTGGCGAGGTGGGCCCCGCGCTGCTGAAGTCGTTCATCTGGTCATCGGTGATCGACGCGGTAGCCACGTCGTCCAGAGCGCCCGCCGTGATCACCAGCGGGTCATCGCCCGGGGAAAGCACAGTGCCGTTGAACGGCCCGGCGTTGCCCGTCGAGGCCACCACCGCGATACCCGAGTTCCACACCGCCTCTGCCGCCTTGTCCAAGGGGTTGTTGACCGTGGACTTGGCGGGCTGGAACCCCAGGGAGACGTTGACCACCTTGATGCCGTAGCTGCTCTGGTGATCGACCGCCCACTGCAGGCCCGAGATCAAAGCCCCCAGGTGGCTCGTGCCGTCTGCCCCCGCCACCTTGACCGACACCAGTTTGGCGCCAGGCGCTTCGCCTGAATACTGCCCGTTCGACGAGGCTCCATTACCGGCAATCAGCCCCGCCACGAAGGTGCCATGGCCGTAGCTGTCCTGGTACGGGCTGTTCCCGTTCGTCAGGTCGACCCCGCCGACCAGCCGCCCCGAGAAGTCGGGCAGGTTGTCGATACCTGTGTCCAGCACGGCTACGGTGACCCCTTGCCCGGTGTCGCCACTGGACGCCAGCCGCGTAGACCCGGTCTCCTGCAAGAACGCATCAGATGGCGGGTGGGGCCCGGTCGATTCCGTCGCAGCCTGGACA
>DASWFT010000063.1:0-6127 GCA_036394075.1 Streptosporangiaceae bacterium | reverse complement strand
CTGGCAGATGGCCAACGACGGGGGCGCTCCGGTCAACGCGGCCGAAATTCACCTGGTTCGCCTTCAGCGGCTGGCCCGGGAGAATATCGCCGACCCACGGCTGGATGTCCCGCTGCTCGCCTCGATGCTCGGCGTCTCCGTACGCACGGTGTATTCGGCGTTCGCGACGATCGGCCTCACCCCCGCGGAATTCATCCGGCGCCAGCGCATTGAGGTAGCCGCGGTGCGGCTGAGTTCCTCTCGTGTGTCCATCGCGGACATCGCGATCAGCGTCGGATTCTCCGACGTCACCACTTTCGCCCGCTGCTTCAAGCGGCGGTATGGGGTCACCCCCTCCCAGTGGCGGGGCGCGGCCCGCTAGTAGGCACCGCGGGCTGCACAAACAGCCGAATCGGGGTTGCAGGCAGCGCCTCACGGTGTGAGGCCTGCGCTTCCTACTGTCGAATCACAGGCATCGCCGGTCGACGCGGCTTCCTTCGCCTGACGCGCCGCAAACCACGAAGACCGCCAGCCCTAGAGAACATAAGGAGTGATGCCCATGGCTCTTCCGGTGAACGAGCGGCAGGCCGCCACGATCAGCCCCGAAGCGACGGCGTTTCTGCACAGCCAGCCGTCGTTGAGCGGGCCGCCCTCCCTCTATACGGACATGGGGTCCCCGGCTCAGGTTCCTATCTTCCGTGCGCAGGCTGTCACGGGCCCCTGGATCGGGTGAGTACCAGTGACGACGCGAAGCGGAGGTGCGCCCATCCCGGCCGCCGGCACCATCGACGTTGTGCTGGTGGTCAACGGGACGGCCCGCGTTCTGCCGGTCGAGGCACGAGTCAGCCTGCTTGATGCGCTGCGCGAGCACGCGGGGCTGACCGGGACGAAGAAGGGTTGTAACCAGGGGGCGTGCGGCGCCTGCACCGTTCTGGTCGATGGCCGGCGGATCGTCAGCTGCCTGGGCCTGGCTGTGCAGTACAGCGGGCGGGAGATCACCACGATCGAGGGCCTCTCCGCGGGCGGCACGCCACACCCGCTGCAGGCCGCTTTCGTCCGGCACGACGGGTTCCAGTGCGGCTACTGCACGCCTGGGCAGATCTGCTCGGCCGTGGGCATGCTGGCCGAGCACCGGGCCGGTTCGGCCAGCGCCGTGACCGCCGACGTGGCGGCGTCGCCGCAGCTGTCCGACCCTGAGATCCGGGAGCGGATGAGCGGCAACCTGTGCCGCTGCGCCGCCTACAACGGCATCGTGGACGCGATCCGCGAGGTCACCGGCGGCCCAGCTGACGGGCCGGTGCGGTGATGAGGCAGTTCTCCTACGTCGCCGCGGCCGATGTCGGCTCGGCAGTGGACCTGATGGTGCGCACGCCCGGGGCCAGGTACCTGGCTGGCGGCACGAATCTGGTCGACCTCATCCGCGAGGGTGTGGAGAAGCCGGTCACGCTCGTGGATGTCACCTCGCTGCCGCTGACGGGGATCGAGGAGCTGCCGGACGGCGGCCTGCGGATCGGAGCGCTGGTGCGCAACAGCGACCGGCCGCTTCCCCGCTGGTACGGATCCGCTTCCCCGTCGTGGCCCAGGCCGTCCTGGCCGGCGCGTCGGCTCAGATCCGTAACATGGCCACCACCGGCGGGAACCTCCTGCAGCGCACCAGGTGCGGGTATTTCTACGACCTCGCGGAGGCATGCAACAAGCGGGAGCCCGGCACAGGCTGCACGGCGCTGGGCGGCTTCAACCGGATGCACGCGGTGCTGGGCGCCAGCGACAGCTGCATCGCGGCGCATCCGTCCGACCTGGGCGTCGCGCTGGCCGCCCTCGATGCCGTGGTCGAGGTCGCCGGCCCGGACGGCGTCCGCCGGATCACGCTCGCGGACTTGTATCGCAGCCCGGCTGACTTGCCGGATCGCGAGACAGTCCTGCAGCCCGCGGACCTGATCACAGCGGTCGAGATACCGGGCCTGCGGGACGCTGCGAACTCGCATTACCGCAAGGTCCGCGACCGGGCTTCCTACGCCTTCGCGCTGGTCTCCGTCGCTGCCGTCCTGCGTGTCAAGGACAGTAAGGTGGCGCGTATCCGCCTGGCCCTCGGCGGCGTTGCGCCGCGGCCCTGGCGGGCGCACGCGGCAGAACGAGAACTGCTCGGCCGGCCCGCCACCGAGGGCTCCTTCCGCGCGGCGGCCGAGGCCGAGCTCGCCCCCGCCACAGGCCGCGAGCACAACGCCTTCAAGCCCGAACTCGCCCGGCGTACCATCGTCGCGACGCTGCGCAGGCTGACTACGCCAGCGAGTGCATCATGACCCAGACACAGGCTCAGAAGATGACGGAGCGTGTCACCCCGATCATGATCGGACGGCCTATCGACCGCGTCGACGGCCCGGCGAAGACCACCGGGGCAGCGCCGTTCTCCACCGACTATCCGCTGGTAAACATGGCCTACGCCGCGCTCACCTACGCCACTATTACCCGCGGCCACATCCTGGCCATCGACACGAGCGCGGCCGCAGCACGGCCCGGGGTGCTCGCAGTGATCACTCATCTGAATGCGCCCGCGATGAAGCCACCCCCGAGGCAGAACATGATGAACCTCGCCTCGCTGGCGCCGGGCACGAGCGTCAACTACCTCAACACCGACGAGGTCCACTTCAACGGCCAGCCCGTCGCCCTGGTGGTCGCCGAGTCCATCGAGGCCGCCGCAGAAGGCGCCGCGCTGATCGACGTCCGCTACCAGGCGAGCCCGGCCACCGTCGATTTCGCCGCGGAGCAGCCGAATGCCGTACCGCAGAAAAACACCATGGCGCAGGCCGGCTCGGCGAAGAAGGGGGACGCGGAGGCCGCGCTCGCTGCGGCGCCGGTCTCGGTGGATGCCACCTACACGACGCCGCAGCACCAGCACAATGCGATCGAACCGCACGCAACAACGGCACAGTGGGATGGCGACCAGCTGACCGTCTACGACGGGGTGCAAAACATCGACTGGACCCGCAAGCACCTCGCCCAGCGCTTCGACGTTCCGGTCGGCGGGGTGCGAGTGATCTCCCGCTTCGTCGGCGGTGCCTTCGGCGGCAAGACCATGGTGTGGGCGGGCACCGTGCTCACCGCGCTAGCCGCCTGGGTTGTGCAGCGTCCAGTCAGGATGACGCTGACCAGGGAGGGCGTGTACCGCACCGTCGGCGGCCGCACCCCGACAATCCAGCGTGTCGCGCTGGGCGCGGGCTGCGACGGACACCTCACCTCGCTCATCCATGCCAGCATCGCCCAGGTCGGAAGGGTCGGTGGCGGGCCGGAGCAGGTGACGTCGGTCTCCCAGGACATGTACGCGGTCCCGAACATGGCGATCCAGCAAAGCAACGTCACGATGGACGCGGTACCGAACACGGTGATGCGCGCGCCCGGGGAGGCGATCGGCACCTTCGCGCTGGAATCTGCCGTGGACGAGCTCGCCGTAGCCCTGGGCATGGACCCGATCGAGCTTCGGATGCTGAACGAGCCCCTGGCCGGACCGCTGCAAGGCAAGGCCTTCGCGCACCGCCACCTGCGAGAGGCCTATGCCGTCGGAGCCGAGGACTTCGGCTGGCGGCACCGCACGCCTCAGCCCGGTTCGATGCGAGACGGCCGACACCTGGTGGGGCAGGGCGTCGCCAGCGCATGGCACCCGTCCTGGCAGTTCCAGGCGAACGTCACCGTCAGCATGTCCGCGTCCGGGGAGGTGCTGGTGCGCTGCGGTTTCCACGAGATGGGTATGGGCGGGGCAACGGCCCAGGCGCAGATCACTTCCGACCTGCTGGGTGTGCCGTTCGACGCGGTTACCGTCTCCTACGGCGACTCCGAGCTGCCGCTGGGGCCAGGCGCCGGCGGCTCAGGGCAGACGGCGAGCGTGGCCGCGAGCCTGCTGACCGCTTGCGGCAAGCTGAAGGAGCGCCTGCTTTCGCTGGCCAAAGACTCGAAGGCATCGCCTCTGCGCGGTCATCCTCTCTCGGACCTGGAGGCCCGTGACGGGGGACTGTTCGTCGGCGACAGCACCGCCGGTGAGAGCTATCCGGCCATCATGCGGCGGGCGGGCCGGCAGACGGTGCAAGAAGCCGTCGGCTCCGAGTCGCGGGTCGGCAGCCTGCTCCTCCAAGCCAGGTTCATGACCAAATTTCTCAACGACAAACGACACTGGATCAAGGCCGCCTGCGGGGCGCAGTTCTGCGAGGTCCGAGTGGATGCCGATACCGCCGAGATCCGCATCTCGCGCTGGCTGGGTGTGTTCGACGTGGGCACGGTCATCAACGCCAAAACAGCCGCCAGCCAGCTCCGGGGCGGGATCGTCATGGGAATCGGCATGGCACTGTCCGAACAGACCCTGGTAGATCCGCACACCGGAAGGATCGCCAACCCCAGCCTGTCCGAGTACTACATCCCGGTCCACGCCGACGTCCCCCGGATCGATGTCCGCTACCTGAACCATCCGGACCCGACCATGCCGCTGGGGCTCGTCGGCGTCGGGGAGGTCGGCATCACCGGCACCGGTGCCGCCGTCGCCAACGCCATTTACCACGCCACCGGTAAGCGCGTCCGCGACCTGCCGATCACGCTGGACAAGCTGCTCTAACCAAAGCTGCCTTGTCAGTAGCGGGCGCCGACGACCTGATCGCCCAGGGGGTCGAGCACGGCAAGCTCGCCGGCGGTGAGCGTGACATCGAGCGCGGCCACGTTCTGCTCAAGCCATTTCACCCGCTTGGTACCCGGGATCGGGACGACGGGGACACCGAGCCGCTCACCCTGCCCGTGCACCCACGCGAGCGCCACTTGAGCGGGCGTGACGCCCTTGGCCTCGGCGACGCTGCGGACGGCTTCGGCGATGGCCTGGTTAGCCTCCCATGCGGCGCCCGCGAAACGCGGGTTGCGGCCACGGAAGTCCTTCGAGTCCAGCGTGTTCACGTCGACCGTGCCGGTCAGGAAGCCCCGGCCGAGCGGTGAATACGGCACAAGCCCGACGCCAAGGTCGCGGAGCGCGTCCAGCACCGTCGTTTCCGGATCACGGGCCCACAGCGAGTACTCACTCTGCACGGCCGTGATCGGGTGCACCGCATAGGCCCGGCGCAGCAGCCCGCCGTCGGCCTCGGACAGGCCGAGGTAGCGAACCTTGCCCTCGGCGACCAATTCGGCCATCGCGCCGACGGTCTCCTCGATCTCCGCGGTCTGCGGCGGGCGGTGCAGGTAGTACAGGTCGATCACATCCACGCCCAGCCGCAGCAGCGATGACTCGCACGAACGCTTGACGTAGCCGCGCTCGCCGCGCACTACCCGCTTCTCATCGCCGCCCGAACGGTCGATGCCGAACTTCGTCGCGAGCTGAACCTCGTCGCGGCGGCCGCTGATCGCACGGCCGACGAGGACCTCGTTGTGGCCAGCTCCGTAGATATCCGCGGTATCGATGAACGTCACGCCCAGATCCAGCGCGCGATGGATCGTCGCGATCGACTCGTCCCAGTCAGCATGGCCATACCACTCGCTCATGCCCATGCAGCCCAGGCCCTGCGCCGATACGGTGAGTTCGCCCAGTGAAACGTTATGCACGTTAGTTCTGCCTATCTCTGTTTGGCCGCAGCACGCGGCTGCGGTAGATGCCGATTTTGGTATCGAGCAGCTTCAGGCACTCCTGCTGTTCGAGCAGCGCGGCACGGACACGTTCCCGGTGGGCCTGCAGCAGTTCCAGCCGCTCCTGCTCGCCCGCTCCCGAGCGCACCAGCCCGGCATAGCGGAGCATGTCGCGCACGGGCATGCCGGTCGCGCGGAGCCTGCACAGCAACAGCAGCCAGTCGAGATCAGCATCGCTGAAGCGCCTGCGCCCGTCCGCGGTGCGTTCGATGCGGCCCAGCAGGCCGATCCGCTCATACCAGCGAAGCGTGTGCTGCGTCAGCCCGCACTTCTCCGCCGCTTCCCTGGTCGTCCAGCCCGTCACCACGTCATCGAGAGTAGATGTTAGAGCCCACTCCAACGCAAACCGCCGGACCAGCCCGGGATCCGGCCACGGCGGGGGGAACCGTGACTGTCACGCTTGTCAGCCCAGCGGTGGTGGCGTCGTCGGTGGTGGTGGTGGTGGTGGTGGTGTCGTGGGCGGCGGTGGCGTCTTCGGTGGTGGCGTCGTCGGCGGGGTCGT
>DASWFT010000062.1:0-6465 GCA_036394075.1 Streptosporangiaceae bacterium | reverse complement strand
ATCAACGTCAGAAAGACGTTCGGGCTCGAGGCCTTCGGCTGGGAACAGTCCGGCCACGCGATCCATTAGGTTCTCATACCAGTCGGCCGCCGCAGTCCAGTAATGCAGGACGCCTTCCACGGCGAAGGCCAGCGCTAGCTGGCCGATCCGGCCGTTAAAGCGTTCCGCGGCTTGCTGCAACAGTGCCAGCTGGTCGATCACCTTCCCGTCTAGTTCATTGCGGCCCTCGCCCGCGACGTCGAATTCAGGCTGATTCTCCGCATTGAAGGGCCCGGCTTGAATGTAGAGCAGCCTTGCTTTTGCAGCCGCCGCGAGCCCGCAGAAGTCTGCGGCGCTCAAGTCATCATTATCCAGGAGGACCATCAGGCCCGAATTTGGGTTGCGCATTGGTATCGCCGGGACGAGGCGCAGCTGCAGGCTGGACGCGAGTTGTGTGACTTGGGTTACGAGCTCCTCGATGTCGGTGGTCACTGCCGCTTGGTGCGCTGGTGCCATGGGATTCTCGCTGTTCTGAAGGCTTGTCTTCGCTGACACAGGTCAGGTGGCCGTGGCAGCGCGCAATGATCGGTAGAGGAGTTGCTGGTCGCCGAGCCGGTGCCGTAGTTCGCGTTCGAGCCCGCCGATGGGCACGAGGTTCTGGGGAGCGCGGGGGTCTTTGTGCGGGGTGCTGGCTAGCCGGGACAGGCAAGAACATCGCGAACGACGTTTTCGTCGCGATCCCCGACACCCCTGAGATCGACACGTGCGCGCCCCGGCTGCCATCGACGAACTCAAAGTTGACGAACACCGGCTGCCCGTCACGGCCGAACCCCACCGGCACCTTCGAGGCGCCCATCTCATCGAAATACGGCGCCGAATCGCGCTGCGCCCCCGCCGCCCGCAAGACAGGTGCGCCCGGCAGCGGCGGAACGTACACCTCCGGCTCGACCCGGGTCACGGCCACCTCGCAGACCTCAGCTGCGCTGGGAAAGGGGACCATAGCATCTCACCAGCGAAGCGCCCGGCCCGCTCAAGGCGTTACAACGGGCCCACCCGGTGTGCCGGCGAGTCCTCGAAGACCCCGATGCGCTGCCACCCGTGCCGGTCCGGGCCTTGCCGCTGCTCCTACGGCAGAGGAAAGACCGGCCTAGCGGCTGTGCAGCGCCATCTACCTGAACGCGGCGGCTGACCAGCCGCGTAAGCGGAAGGGCCGGCCAGCCTCATCGGGGTCGGCCCGCTCGTCCGCCTGCTGGGCGCCGCCAAGCTATTCAGGGTCCGCTTCCTGGACCCAGCCGACCGGGACGGCGGCCTCAGGTGGGGCTGCGCTGGGAGGCGTCACCAGCGGACTCTTCCCGCGCTGTTACATGCGGCGGCCCGCGGGGGACACCGCAGGTCAGTCGCCGCCTTTCCCTTTTCCGCCGTTACCTTTGCCGTCACCATGTCCGTGATGGTGGCCGGGTGGCTGGATGACGGCGGTCACGGTGAGGATGCTGCCTGCTGGTACTTGCCCGGTCGGCTGCACGAACATGACGGTCCCGGGCGGCTGTTGCCCGGTGGTCACGCCTGCCACCTGGGGGTGCAGGCCAAGACGCCGCAACTGCCGCAGGACGTCCGCGACGGGCTGGCCGGCGAAAGCGGCGCCGTTCACCGCGACTATATGAACAGCGGGCGCGCCTGTCCCCGGCGTCGCAGGGCTGGTGGCCGCCTGCTGCGGCCGCGCCGCGCCCGAAACGCCCGCCAGCAGCCAGCCGGCCAGGACCACCGCCGCGGCGGCCGCGGCGAGCACCACGCCGCGGCCGGGCCGTGCCGTGCCGTGCCGCAGCCGGCGGTGCGCGAGCCGCGGGGCAGCGGCCGGCAACCCGGCAAGCGTGGCCCGCTCATCGCCCAGGGTTCCCGGCTGGGCGAAGACGCGGGTAGGCGGCGTGGCGCCCGGCCCAGCTGCCGACGCGATGGTCACGCCCCCAGCCAGGGCATCCCGCAGCTGCCCAGCCCGGATGGCGACATCAGCGGCACTGGGAGGCCGGGCCCCCGGATCCCGGGCGGTCAACTGGGCGATCAGCGCGGCCACCCCAGCGGGCAGGGACGCTGGCAGCGGCGGAAGCGGGCGGTGCTGGCTGGCCGCGGTGATTTCCTGCGCGGTCCCGCGGAACGGCGGCGTCCCGGCCAGGCACTCATACGCCACGATGCCGAGTGAATACAGGTCGCTAGCCGGGGTAGCCAGTGCGCACATGACCCGCTCCGGGGCCAGGTACGCGGGCGTACCCACCAGCATGCCCACCCGGGTGATCGGCGCGGACCCGGCCGCGTGGGCGATCCCGAAATCAGTGATCTTCACCATGCCGCCCGGGCCTATCAGCAGGTTGGCCGGTTTGATGTCGCGGTGCACCAAGCCGGCGGCATGCGCAGCCGCCAAGCCCACGGCCGCCTGGGCCACCACATCCATGGTCGTGGCCGCATCCAGCCGGCCGCCAGCGAGCACCTGGGCCAGCGACGGGCCGTCCACCAGTTCCAGCACCAGATACGGCGGGCCCAGCAGGTCCGCCTCCCCGTAATCGTAGACATGCGCGATTCCGGGGTGGGACAACGACCCCGCGTGCCGGGCCTCGGCCCGGAACCGGGCCAGGGTCTCCGGGTGCCCGGTGTAGCTGTCCTGCAGCAGCTTGACGGCCACCATCCGGCCCAGCACCAGATCCTCGGCGCGCCACACCTCGCCCACGCCACCAGCCGCGATCCGGCTCTCCAGCCGGTAACGGCCCGCCAGCAACACACCAGGAGAGGACATAACCGCCCGCACGCGACCCGGCACCCAGCCAGTCCCCCGCTCCGGCAAAGCCGACTGAGCAGACAGGCACCGACGTGGTGTCGGCGCAAAGGCCAGGCCCCGGCTCGGGGGAAAGCCGGGGCCTGGCAGGGGGAAGAGGCCTTCCGGATGACAAGCGCCGCGCGTCCCGGATCCGTTACCACCCGCACCATGCAGCGCAGTCAGACCGGTTCCCGGCGGCAGGAACCACTGGTCGGGCGGGGCGCCTGCGGCGCAAGCGGGGCTCCACGGCTGAGCCTAGGAACCGCTTGCCGGCTCGCCGCTGGGGTGGCTGGCGGTTTGGGCCAGGGCGCGTGGCTGGCTTTCCAGTGTGGTGGCCTGCCGGGGCATGCGAAGAGAGCACGGACGGCTCGCCGGGGGTGGCTGGGCCGATTCGCCAGGCGGGGTCTCGCTGGGGGTGGCCACCCCCAGCGCACCATGCGGTCACGTTGGCCGCCGCGCCCGGCATGGTCGCCACGTTGCGGAAGGCCACCGCATTCTGCTGGGCGCTGCCGTGTGCCTTCAGGCGTGCGCGGTGCACAGGCCCTATGCGTCGTGACCTGTCCCGGCCCTCCCGGCCCGGGGTCACCGGAAGCACGAGGCGCGCCCGGGGTGCGGGGGCGCCGCGGGTATTGTGGGCGAGCTTCTGCACCAGGGCCGGAAGAGCGCTGGAGTATGCCGCCGCTGCTGCACGGCCGAGGGCAACCGCCGAGGCCGCGGCGAGTTTGGCGCTGAGCAGCGAAGTGAGCAAGGGTGCCTCCTGCGGTGTGAGCGTACAGGTTCGGCAAGACTGGGCACCCTTCGGCGTAGGCCGTTGGGGGGCTCAGCTCGCTGGTCACCGGCGCCACGTTGAGCGCGGCGAGAGCATCCGCTCTTCGCCGATCACCGACGCGACTGTCGGCATCAGCACCGGGCATCCGCGGCGAATTTGACCAGGCCAGGCCCGGTCGTCTCGGCAAGTAACGGCCAAGGCTCCCGTGGCGCTTTCCGGTGAGGGAGGCCGGGCGACCGATGGTGGTGGAGATGCAGATAGTGCAGTGGGCGAGGGTGGCGAACGGCTCCCCGGCCCGGTCCCCCGGGCGTCTCAGGGACACGACCCTCCCCGCGGCCATGCTGGGCGCTGCGGTGCGCCACCTCGGTGAGTGGCTGCGCCGGCATGTCCATGGAAGGGGTAGCGGCCGCGGCCGGCACCACCGCGTCGGGCCTGCGCCACAGGTTCCGCGGCAAGCCCGAACTCTTCCTGGCCGGGATCGACGCCATGGCGGCCGGGCTGCTACCCGGCGCGACGGGTGAGCTGCGGGCCGGCGCGCTGGCGATCCCGGGGAACCTGGGGGCAAGCAGGCCAGGCGGAACGCCGTGGCCATCGCTGAGGACGGTAAGGAGTACCGGTGAGTGCGGTGCAGGACCTGAACTGGCTGATCACGGCTTTCGCTGAGCGTGTTTCTTCTGTTGCGCATGCGGCCGTCGTCTCCTCCGACGGCCTTCCGCTGGCGTTCTCCCACGGCCTCCCGGCCGACCGGGTGGACCAGCTGGCTGCGGTGACGTCCGGCCTGTCCAGTCTGGTGCAGGGTGCGGCCCGGATCTTCGAGGGGGGACCGGTCGCGCAGACGCTGGTGACGATGGAACGTGGCTTGCTGTTCGTGATGTCGGTCAGCGACGGCTCGGCCCTCGCGGTGCTCGCCGCGGTTGACTGCGACATGGGCCTGGTGGCCTACGAGATGGCATTACTGGCCGAGCAGGCAGGCCGGGCACTGACACCAGAGGTTCGCGTACCCCCGGCCAGTCGCCGGCGGCTGGCAGATCCCGAATGGACGAGGCGGGGATGACCGGCTGCCGGCCTGCACCATCCCGCGCGAGCCGGTGGCGCTCAGAGCCGCAAACCCATACCGCTTCAAATCCCACCGCACGCTGTCTGACCTGAGGATTCAGGAGATCAGTTACAGCGTGCGCTGGCGTGTTCCCCGGTTTTGACCAGGACTTCGACCCTGCTGGTTAATTCCCCGCGTTCATGAAGCCAGGGCGAGTTCCAGGCGGGCGAGGTGGCTGGTGCGGGTCCGGTCCAGCGGGTGGCCGTTCCACCAGGCGTGCAGCCGGATCAAGTTGAGCGCGGCCGCGGCATTGGCATGTTCTAGGCGGGTCTTGGCCAGGCCGCGGTAGCGGGCGTGGCGCATGCCGGTGACGGCCACGCCCTGGCGGATGGTGCCTTCAACACCGGCGCGTAAGGCGTATCTGGCCTGGAAGTCCCTGGTGTCCTGGGCAGCGCGGGCAGCGAGCTGGGCTTCGTGGACCTGCCGGAGATGGACGGTGAGCTGGCGGCGCCCGGCTGCGGAGGTGGTGCACTGGGCCCGGACCGGGCAGGGCCGGCAGGTGCCCTTCGCGAAAGTGATCACGATCGTGTCGGTGCCACGCTGGGTGACGGGGTTCCACGAGCTGCTGGCGTGGCCTTGCGGGCAGGTGGCCTGCTGGGCATCGAAGTCGATGGCGAAGGCGGTGCGGTCGAACCCGGCACCTGCCCTGGCCTGCGATGAGGTGTCAGCCAGCATCGGGGTGACCAGGGCGATGCCGAAGCCGGCCAGCGAGGAGACCAGCAACTCCGCCGGGGGATAACCCGAATCCACATAGTGCCCGGCTGGCAGCAGGCGCCGCCCGGCCAGGCGGGCGTGGACCGGCTCGGTCATCTGGTTGTCAGGCACGGTCGCGTCCGTGGTCTCCACGTTCACGATCAGGTGAGGTGGCGGCGCGGCCTCACCATCGCCGCCGTGACCATCGCTGCCCGGATCGCTGCCCGCGACGGTGCAGCCGTCCCGGGCGCCGCCAGTGCCGCAGGTCTCGGTCACGTGCACTTTGCAGCCGTTCCAGAACGTGTCGCGTTTGACGCTCCACCGGGCATCAAGGTCATACGGCGAGGTGATGCGGGATCTGCCTGGCGGGAGACCCTCCGCATCCGCCTCCCGCCGTTTGATCACCACCCCTCCCCGCCCGTCTGCGGCAGCGGCATAGTTCTGCACGAGCACGACCCGCAGCACCCCGGCCTGATGCAGCCGCGCCAGGAACCCCAGATCAGGATCACTGCTGGCAGCGGCATACACCGCCGTCAGCAGGGTGTGCCCGTCCCGGCCGTAAGCCAGCGCCAGCTCATCCTTCTTCGCCGCAGAAACAGGCATCCGCCAGGTATCGATCCGCGCGGCGTACCGCTTGCCCCACGAGTCGTCCAGGTGAGCAGCCAGCCAGTGCGGGGCGGCCACCGCGAGGGCCTCCAGGCACGCCCGCACCGCCTCCCCGGCCAGATCCAGCCGGTTCAGGTCCCGTACCGCAGCGATCACATGGGTGGAATCGGTGCGCATCTTCCCGCCCGGCTTGACCAGCCCGCCGGCTGCCAGCTGCTTCAGCAGCGTGTCCAGCACCACCTGATCCAGGCCGCCGGCGGCGACGCGGGCCCGGAACTCACTCAAGATCGAGTCGTCGAACCCGGGATCGGCCAGGCCAAGGCCGAGAGCGTATTTCCAGTCGATCCGGGTGCGCACCGCCTCGGCCGCCTGCCGGCCGGTCAGATCCTCCGCCATCTGCAAGACCGTCACCAAGGCCAGCCGGCCGGGCGGCCAGCCCGGCTTGCCCCGTTTCCCGTAGGCACCCGCGAACTGCTCATCGGCCAGCCACTCACCGAGCTGATCACGGACCACCACCGG